>NZ_WPCE01000095.1 GCF_009742825.1 Halorubrum sp. CBA1125 | reverse complement strand
GATGGCTCGGGACGCGAGCTCGTCGATGGCGACGTGCTCGCCGGGCATCTCCGGCAGGTCGTCGAGGATCGGATCGACCGCGAGGACGGTCGCCCCGAGCCGATCTAGCCGGTGGGCGATGTCGATCGCGGGCGAGGCCCGCGTCTCGGGGACGCCGGCGCGGTAGGCCACGCCGAGCAGCGCGACCGTCGCGCCCTCCACGGAGCCGCCGTCGGCCGCCAGCTCGTCGACCAGGGTCTCGACGACGAACCCCGGCATCCGCTCGTTGACGCTCCGGGCCGTCCGGATCAGCGGCGCGCGGTCGTTCACCCCGTCGAGGAGGAAGTACGGGTAGTACGGGATACAGTGGCCGCCGACGCCCGCGCCCGGCGTGAGGATGTCACAGTACGGCTGCGTGTTCGCGGCCTCGATGGTCTCGACCACGTCGACGCCGAACTCGTCGGTCAACGACCCCAGCTCGTTGGCGAGCGCGATGTTGACGTCGCGGTAGACTCCCTCGAAGAGCTTGACGCACTCCGCGGTTCTGGCGTCGCTGGTGCGGATGACCTCGTTGTCGGTCAGCTCTCCGTAGACGAGCGCCGCGACGCGGCCGCTCTCGGCGTCGACCCCGCCGACGATCTTCGGGTACGACCCGCGGATGTCCCGGAGTGCGCGTCCGCTGGCCGTGCGTTCGGGGGTGTGTGCGAGGCCGAATTCGCCCGGCTCGCGGTCGCCGGCCGTCAGGATTGGGGCCACGACGTCCGCACACGTCCCCGGGGGGACGGTCGACTCCACGAACACGACGTCGCCCGGGTCGAGCCCGGCACGGACGGTCTCGGCGGCCGCTTCGAGCGCCGAGAGGTCGGGATCGTCGGCCTCGTCGATCACGGTGGGAACGACGATCACGTGGACCCGCGCGCTCGCGGCGGCGGCCTCACCGTCGGTCGTGGACTCGAAGCGCCCGTCGGCGACCAGGTTCGACAGCAACGCCGACAGCCCCGGCTCGTGATCGAAGGGGTTGCTCCCGCCGTTCAGCGCCGCGACGCGCTCGGGATCGATGTCGACCCCGGTGACCGCGCCGGTCGCTTCGGCGTACACCAGCGACAGCGGCAGCCCGATCTTCCCCATCCCGTACACCGCGACGGGGATGCTCCCGTCCCGGAACGCCCGACGTTGGCGGGCCGCGCTCGTGTCGCTTCCGTACAGCCCGCCCGTCTCCGTCGTCGGGGCGTTCGCGGTCATCGTCCACCCGTCCTGGCGACCGTCGCCTCGGGGCCGCCGACCTCCTCGCGTATCCAGCGGACCAGTTCGATCGCCCGGAGCCCGTCGTGGCCGGTGACCTCGGGGACAGACCCCGCGTTCACGGCCGAGACGAACGACTCGAGTTCCGCGCGGAGCGGCTCGCCGTTGTTGACCTGCGGGCGCTCGACGACGCTCTCCGAGCGGTATCTGACGTCGCCGTTCGACTCGACGTAGCCCGGGAGCGAGTGGCGGTGTATCTTCACCGACTGCGTCAGGTAGTCCACGCTCACCCGGCACTCCCGCCCGGTGACCGCGAGCGTGCGGATCTTCTGGTGGGTGATCCTGCTCGCCGTCAACGTGCCCAACACGCCGTTGTCGAGCTGGAGCGTCGCCGCGACGTGGGGTTCTCCCTCGATCCCCGCCGCGAACGCCTCGTCGACCTCGGCGTCGAAAAGCGACAGGAGGACGTCGAGGTCGTGGATCATCAGGTCCTCGACCACGCCGTCGGTGTTCTCGCGATCCACCGGGGGACCGAGCCGACGGGCGTCGACCGCGAGGACGTCCATCTCCGGCAACACGTCGGTGAGGGCTCTGACCGCCGGATTGAACCGTTCGATGTGCCCGACCTGGAGACGGAGGTCGTTCCGGTCAGCGAGCGCGATCAGCTCGCGCCCCGTCGCCGGGTCGTCGACGAAGGGCTTTTCGACCAGCACGTGGGTGTCGGCCTCCAGGGCCTCCCGGACGATCGGCGCGTGGTACTGCGTCGGGACGACGACCGAGACGGCGTCGACGCCCTGAAGCAGCGTCGCCCGGTTGAGCGGTCGCGTCCCGTGTTTGGCGGCGACCTCCTTCGCCCGCTCCCAGTCCGTGTCCGCGACGCCGACGAGGTCGACCGCGGGCAACCCGGCGTACACGCGAGCGTGGTGAGCACCCATGCTCCCCACGCCGATGACGCCGACGGCGAGCGGCTCGTCGTCAGTCATCCGCGCCCACCTCCGCGACGGGCCGGCCGTAGTGTTCACACACGGCGGCGGCGACCCGATCGACGTCGCCGTCGTCGAGTCCGGGATGAATCGGGAGGGAGACGACCTCGTCGGCGACCCGGCTAGCCGTCGGGACCGACGCCTCGTACCCGTCGTACGCGGGCTGGTCCGGGATGAGCGTCGGGTAGTAGACGGCCGTGTCCACGCCCCGCTCGTCGAGGTGGTCCCGGAACGCCGCTCGATCGGGGCAGCGGACCGTGTACTGGTGGTAGACGTGACGGCGATCCGGCGGCTCCGTCGGCAGGACCAGCTCGGTGACGCCCTCCAGCGCCGCGGAGAGTCGCGTCGCGTTCCTCCGGCGACGCTCGTTGTACGCCGGGAGCTTCCGTAACTGTTCTACCCCGATCCCGGCCGCGAGGCTCGTCATCCGGAGGTTGTGGCCCACTGAGACGTGGTCGTAGCCGTGGGCGGCGGCGTCCGCCCGACCGTGGTTGACGAACCGCGCGGCGCGGTCGGCGACCTCCCGGTCGTCCGTGACCACCATCCCGCCCTCGCCGGTCGTCATGTTCTTCGTGGGGTAAAACGAGAAACACCCGGCGTCGCCGAACGTGCCGACGGGCGTTCCCTCGTAGGCCGCCCCGTGTGCCTGTGCGGCGTCCTCTATCAGCGCGACCCCGTGTTCCTCGGCGATCTCGGCCAGCCGACCCATCGCCGCGGGCAAGCCGTACAGGTGGACCGGCAGGATCGCGGCGACGTCGTCGGTCGCCGCCAGGGCGTCCTCGACCGCCTCGGGATCCAGCGTGTAGGTCGTCGCGTCGACGTCGGCGAACACCGGCCGGGCACCGCAGAGCCGGACCGCGTTCGCGCTCGCGACGAACGAGAACGGGGTCGTGACGACCGCGTCGCCCTCGCCGACCCCGACGGCCTCGAGCGCGGTCTGTAAGGCGGCGGTCCCGTTGGCGACCGCGACGCCGTGATCGGCACGACAGTAGTCGGCGAAGCGGCGTTCGAACTCACGGACGGCGGGCCCGTCGGCCAGCCGACCGCTCGCCAACACGTCGCGGACCCACTCGAATTCCCGCTCGCCGACGTCGGGGTCGGCGATCGCGATCCGGCTCATGCTATCGAGTTCGGCCCGTCGAGTGGTTCCGGGAGATCGCGGGAGGTGGCGGGGACGCCGGCGACGAGCGTCCCGGGCGGGACGTCCTCGCAGACGACCGCGCCGGCGGCCACGAACGCTCGCTCGCCGATCGAGACGCCGGGCAGCACGGTCGCGTTGGCCCCGATCGAGACGGAGTCGGCGAGCGTGGGTCCCTCGAGGTCGATATCCTGACGGACGGGGTAGGGGTCGTTCGTCAACACCGCACCGGGCCCGACGAACACGTCGTCTCCGATTACGGTCTCTTGGGGAACATAGACGTTGCTCTGGAGGCTCACGCTCGAGCCGACCGTCGTTTCGCCGTCGACCACGGTGTTGGTCCCGACGAGCACGTCGTCGCCGAGTTCGGTGTGTTCCCTGACGAGGACGTTGTGTCCGGTCGTGAAACCGTCGCCCGCCCGCACGTCCGCGTAGACGATCGACCCGGATCGGACCGTGGCGTCAGCGCCGATGACGGTCGCGCCGGCGTCCTCGGCGTACTCGTATCCGAGCGTCGCGAGTTCGCTTACCGCCGACCCCTCGCCGATCCTGACGTCTGCGACCGTCGACGCCCGGGCGTTTCGTTGTAGGTCTCCCATGTCTGATTCGTGTACCAGTGCGGCGGGTCCGGCCATTGTTATGGAGAGGCTTGTCGGGGTACGATGGGCATACTCGCCCGCCGTCGATCGGTCGGATTTCCACCAGGAGCCAAGGGCCGTCGTCGGCCGATCCGAACCTCGGTCTCCGAACGGCACGAACGATGCGTGTGGAGGCTCCAACCCGGAGTATGCTCATCGTAACAATACCGGTATTCGAAACATATCCCGGTATGGACGTCTCATGGATACACACAGCAGTGCTCCTGATGGTCGTCGTCGGTGGGGTCGCCGGTGCCTCGTCGATCGCCGAGCTCGGAAGCAGCGGCGAGTCGATGACTGCCGAGGGAACGGAAGCGGTGAAGTCGAACGCCAGCGACGTCGCGTTCGAGGTACGGACCACGCTCAACAACACCGACGCGGCGAGCGTGACGAGAACGGTCGAACTGGTCGTCGAGGACGAGGAGGGGTCCTCGTTCACGGTCGACGAACGAACGGTGACCCTGTCCGCGGGGGAAACGAGGAGCCTCACGCTCTCGGCCCCGACGGACGCGGTGACCGCGGGGAGGTACAGCTACACGCTCGGCGACGACACGGGACCGCTAGCGACGGGGACTGTCTCCCTCGATCGACCCGCGTTCCTCGTCTCCGACGCCCGTGCGGAACCGGTCGTCCGCGGCGAGACCGGGACCGTCGCCGTGACCGTACACAACCGCGGTGACTTCCGAGGGATGCGGGACGTCGACCTCCTCCTCGACCGGAACCACGACGGCACGTACGACGCCGACGAGACCGTTGCCACGAGGGCACCGCTGCTCTGGGCGGGAAGCGACACGTCCGCGACGTTCCCGGTCGGGACCGACGGACTCGAGCCGGGAACCTACACGTACCGCGTCGAAGCGGCGGAGAGCGCCCAGGAGGGAACGCTGGTCGTCAAACGGCCCGCGACCGTTCGTATCGAGGGAGCGACGATGACCGCGGACGTCGTTCGGGGCGACCGGTTCAACGGGTCGGTGACCCTGACGAACGCGGGCGACGTCCGCGGGAGCGAGACGGTCCGCCTCGACGGGCCGACCGAGGCGTTCGACTGGACCCGATCGGTGACGCTCGCCGGGAACGGAACCACGACACTCGGGTTCGCCGCCGGGACGGATACCCTCGCCCGCGGGAACTACTCGATCGCGCTTTCGACGTCGAACGACTCGACGTCGGAGACGCTCCGCGTCCGAGAGAGCCGCTTCGTGGTCGACGAGCTGAGGGGGCCGGGATCGGCCGACGTGGACGACGACATCCGCTTCACCGCGACGGTGTGGAACGCGGGCGACGCGGCCGCGAATCGGACCGTCGAGCACCGTATCGATCTGGACGGCGACGACGACCCGGAAACGGTCGTGGAGAACCGATCCGTGGACCTCGCGCCGGGCGAACGGACGACCGTCGCGTTCGCGATCGCCGCCGACGATCGGGAGCGGTTCGACGACCGGGACCTGCTCGGCACGCACGTCTACGGCGTCTACAGCGGGGACACCAACGAAACCGGCGTCGTGGTCGTTCGGGGCTACTACGGCGGGAGCAGCTCGTCGGAGTCGTCCTCGTCGAACGGCGAGCCCGACCCCGTCTCGCGGGACGTGATCAGCCAGGAGAAGTACGGCCGCTACTACGCGGAGCTCAGCGGCGAGACCCAAGAGCAGGTCACGGAGCTACACCGCCGACAGCCGTTCGCCGACGGACTCGTCGTCACCGAAGTGCTGACCCGCGAAGAGATCGCGCGTCAGGAGTTCGGGCTCGACGTCGAGCGGAACGACGCCTTCGAGTTCACCTCGATCGAGGTCGAAACCCAACAGGAGATCGAGGCGACGTTCGACGCGCAGTTCGAGTCCGACGACGGCGACCGGATCGACTCGTGGGACGAACTGGCCCGCGAGCGGTTCGGGAGCGACTACGAGGAGCTCGACGACGACCGGCAGGAGACGATCGAGAAGACCTATCAGGACCAGTTCGATCTCTGATGAGTCAGTCGCATCGCGACGGATACGCCGCGGGCGCTTCGTCGGCGATCCGCGACAGCTGCTCCGGCGGGACGCGTATCACGGCGCCGTGGTCGGTTCGCGTGTTGAAGGGGTTGACGAACAGTCCCATCTCCTCGTCGGCGGCTAAGAACACGTACGCGCTCGCGGTCGGCACGCCGGGGGTGATCGATCCGAGGGGCCGTCGCCGACGGAACGCCGCCAGCTCGTACCACTCTTCGTACGCCGACGCCGAGGACGCCGCCAGCACCCGTGCCACGTCGCCGCTCCGGTTTCCCCGTCCGGCGGGGGCGGTGCTGTCCGTGCCGACCTCGGCCGCGGTCGCGACCGCGACCCAGACTTCGCCGTTCACCGGAAGCGTCGCGGCGTAGTACGCCGACGCGTCCGTTCTCCCGACCGTCGCCGGGACGGCGGCGTCGTCACGGCACAATCGGAGGAGTTCGATGTCTGCCGCGTACGAACAGTCCATCCCCCACAGCACCGACGAAGGGGTGAACGACAACCCGACGGCCCGCCACCGCTGGCTCCCGTCGCCGACGCGGAGGAAGCGGCCGTCCGCGAGGCGGCCGACGGCGCTCTCGTCGTCGGTGTCGCCCGACGTCGCCCACAGGTCGCCGCTGTAGGGGTCGTGGAAGACGCCGTGGAAGTGGCGAACGGCGGTCGTCTCGACGTACGTCTCCCAGCTCCGGCCGTCGTCCTCGCTCCGGAGGACCCGGGCGGGGTCGTCCCCGAGCGTGTACTCGGCGAGGTACACCGCCCCGTCGTGGAGACAGACGGACGTCGGGAGAACGCCCATCGGCCCCGACGACGACGGGAGTCGGTGGACCGGCTCCCAGGACCGCCCGTGATCGGCCGAGCGGAACACCCGCCGGCCGACGGTCGCGAGCAGCGCGTCGCGCAGCGGCCAGAGGTTCGTCGTCGTCCAGGACCCGACGACCGGACGCAGGAAGCGCTTCGCGAGCGCCCCGTTCCGCAGTCGGAAGCGGACGTTCGCGATCCCGTCGCCCGGCGTCGGAAGGCGTCCGAGGCGAGCGTACCCCTCCGACGGGGTCCAGACCCCGACCGTTCGCCCTCGGGTACAGTAGAGCCGGCCGTCGCGGACCCCGCCGACCCTCGTCGCTCGGCCGATATCGAGACGACCGTCCCGGGACCGGTGACCGCCGTTCCGCCGTCCCTCTCCGACGTAGGGTTCCGCCATCGAGGGTCGTTATCGCCCGGCGGTCGGCACTTCCTCGGTATCGGTCGCGGTATCGTCCCGGCCGTCGGACGCCGTGTCGTCCGAGCGGGGACCCAACTGGCCGGACTCGATCATGGCGACGAGCGGGTTGTCCTCGATCTCGAGCGGGAGGTCGACCCGTCCCCGGCGCCGGGTCGACTCCCAGGCGGCGAAGATCACCTCCGTCGACCGGAGCGCGCGCCGACCGGACAGTTCGGGCTCCGAACCCGTCTCCAGCCCTTCGATCGCGTCCGCGATCGCCCGCTCGATGAAGATCGGCGTCGTCCGGTCCTCGGCCGAAAGCAGCGGGAGTCGCGTCCGGGCCTTCCTCAGCGCAGCGCCGAGGTAGCCCGGCGACTCGCGGCCGTGGAGGTTCTCGCCGTCCGTATCGACCGACTTCCACTTCCCGCCGGTCGTCCGAGACCGGAGCGTCGGGCCGTCGTCGACGCCGATATCGATGACCCCGTCCGCACCGACGAGTCGGAGATAACACGTCCCCTGAGGCCTGGAGTCCCCGGTCGTGGCCAGCCCGAACGTCCCGTCGGCGTACCGCCACTGGACGACCGCCTGCGTGGCGTTCGGGGTGCCGAACCAGACGTTCTCCTGCCGGTAGTCGACCTGCGCCAGCACCCACTCGACGTCGGCCCCGTCGGTAAAGTACTGACAGAGGTCGACCTGGTGGATTCCGGCGTCGAACAGCGTCTCGCCCGCGAACTCCAGCCGCTGGAGGTCCCCGATCTTCCCGTCCGCGAGCAGTCGCCTGGCCTTCCGGAACGGCGCGCCGAAGCGTCGCTGGTGGTTGATCGTCAGCTGTACCCCGGCGCGGTCACACGTCCGCACCATCGCCCGACAGTCCCCCCAGGTGTCCGCCATCGGCTTCTCACAGTGGATCGCCGCGACGTGGCCGCTCTCGGCGCAGTTCACGACGATATCGGCGTGGATCCCCGGCGGGACACAGACGCTCACGAGGTCCGGCTCGACCGCCGCGAGCATCTCCTCGTAGTCCTCGTAGGCGGCGTCCTCCCCGAGGTCGAACGCCCGGGCGAACGCCCGCCCGTTCTCGGGGACGATGTCCGCGCACGCGACGAGTTCACAGGCCTCGTTGTTCGCGTAGGCGTGTCCGTGACGATACCCCATCGCGTAGCCGTCTCGGCCGGGATCGGTGGGGTCGGGTCCCGTGCCAATGACCGCGACGTCGTAAACCATTCTGCACGGAGAACGCCGCCCCCGGCCAAAGAGTATAGACCTCTTACCCTCGCGGTTCCGCACCCGACCGCCGCGTGCGATCGGGCCAGCCCGGCGGTTTCCGTCGCCCCACCGTAGAGACCGCCGGTACGGTTCCTATAACAATGTACGTCCTCGCGGATACCCCGTTGTGGCTTCTCAGCGCATCCCGTCGACCGCCGATCGCCGCACCCCCGGGACCGGGAACGCCTCGGACGTGGAGGGGGACGAACTCCCGTTCGTCTCGATCGTGGTCCCGGTGTACAACGATCCGATCGGGATCGAGGCGACGATCGACTCGCTCCGCAGGCAGTCCGCTCCCGTGGACCGGTACGAGGTGATCGTCGTGGACAACGGGTCGACGGACGGGACCCGCGAGGTCGTCCGCGAGTACCGCGAGGCGTTCGACGGCCTCCGGCTGCTCGTCGAGGACGAGGTGCAGGGCTCGTACGCCGCCCGAAACAGTGGAATCGACGCCGCGACGGGACCGGTGGTCGCCTTCGTCGACGCCGACATGGTCGTCGATCCCGACTGGGTCGAGGACGTCGCGCGGCGAATGGCCCGGACGGACGCGGAGTACCTCGCGTGCGACGTGCGGCTGTTCACGGCCGGCGACGAGGGGACGGTGGCCAAGTACAACCGGCTCAACGACCTCCACGTCGAACGGTTCATCGAGGAGCTCTCGTTCGCGCCGACCTGCTGTCTGGTCGTCAGACGGACGCTCCTCGAGGACCTCGGCGGGTTCGACCCGCGGCTCCGCTCCGGCGGGGACTTCGAGTTCGGGAACCGCGTCGCGGCGAGCGGTCGCCGCCTCCGGTACGCCCCGGACATCGTCATGTATCACCCGACGCGGACGACGCTCGGCGCACTCCTCCGGAAGGCCAGACGGGTCGGTCGCGGGAAGACCCAGCTCCGGAGGTACTACCCCGACCGCTACGGGTCGCCGCTCCGCTCCGCGCTCAATCCCGTCGCGTTCCTGCCGCCCCGACCGAGCTTCATGCGGCGATCGATCCGCGACTGGGCGGACCTCCCCGTCCGCCAGAAGTGTGTGTTCCTCGCCGTGAGCTACCTCACGTCGCTTGCGAAGGCCTACGGCCAGCTGCTCGAACTGGTGTCGCCCACGGACACGGGAGCCGACGCCGAGGGCCGGGCCGGATCTCCCGAAACGTAGATAGGCGCCGGTCGAAACGTAGGTAGGCCCCGCCGGTCGAACCGGGACGGTACGGCCGGGATCAGTCCCCGTCGAATCACGACTCGTCGGCGTCCCGAAACGCCTCGACGTCAGGCAGGTCGGTGACGCCCTCGTGTTGGCCGACGTACGCCGCGGCTCCCGTCGCCTCGTCGAACGTCGCCTCGTCCGGGTACTCGCGGACGGTCAGGACGCGACCGTCGTCGACGGCGAACACGATCTCCACGGACCCGTCGTCGTGTCGGTACTCCGCGGCCTTCCTCGTCGAGTCGGCAGGCTCCTCCATACACCCGTCGTTGGGGCGTCACGGGCTTACCCGTTTCGCCCGTGTTCCGTCCCGGATCCCGATTCTTTCCGGGGTTCGTCCGTGGATTTCCCTTACCTGTTGTCGACCAGGTCCTCGATGTCCGCCGGCGAGGCCACGACGAACGCCTCCTGGCGGAGCAGTTCCTCGTCGCCGGGGAGGTAGAGGAACTTCTCCGAGTCGGCCGCAGTCGCCCGGATCCGTTCCCACTCGTCGAGTTCGTATCCGAGGTCGTCGCCACCCGGATTGTCGGGCTGGTCGTCCCACTCCCCTTCGAGCGAGTTCCGGTTCATGATCCCCCTGGTCGGCGATCCGACGGGGTCACGGACCTCGTATCGGACCGGCGGCGACGCCGACCGATCGGGGGCTTGCACTGCTGTGACGCCATCGATTCACCTCCGGAAGGAGAGTGAGGCGTCCCCGTCGATCCGCATCCGTACAATCTCCCCGGAGAAGCCGAACGTGTCGCGGTCGTTCGCAACCGTCCCGCTGGCGACGCCGCCGGCCGCAGTGTCCGTCCCCTCGGCGCCCCACCCGCCGTCGCGCTTCGCGATCGATCCGGTCGTCTCGACGAGATAGCTCGCCTCGGCGTCGTCCCCGATGACGACGAGTTCGTGAGGCAGGTCGTGGTCCGTTCCGAGCGCGTCGGGGTCGACGGACTCGCCGTCCACCCGAACGACAAGATCGCCGTCGACCTGGCAGTCGGTGAACCCGCCCGTGACCTCGTAGGAATCGACCTCGCCCTCGACGTAGCCGGTGACGGTCGTGCCGTCGATCGTGTCGCTGTCGGCTGTGTGGTCGCCGGCCGCGACGCTCCCGTCCACCCCGAACGTGTACGCGAGCCGGTCGGTCGTGTGGCTGCCGTCGACCTCGACCGTGCGCGTGGTCGTGACGAGCTCATCGGGGTCGACTCTCTCGCCGTCCAGCCGGATGGGCACGTCGCGGTCGATCTCGAACTCGGTGAACGTGCCCGTGATCCAGAAGGAGTCGATGCCGCCTTCGACCTGCCCGGTGACGGTGGTGCCGTCGATCGTGTCGTTGTCGTTGGCACGCGGGCCGGCTTCGACGCTTCCGTCAACGCTGAAATGTGTAGTTTCACGCGGTCGTAGGTGACGCTCCCGTCGATGACCGAGTTTCCTTTGCGGGTCAGTCGATCCCCGTGGTCGAATCGGCGTCTTTCCGTA
>NZ_WPCE01000089.1 GCF_009742825.1 Halorubrum sp. CBA1125 | reverse complement strand
CGACCGGCTTCGGGGGCTTGCGGAGCCCGACAACGAAGACCGGCCGGCCGCCGGCAGCCGCGAGGGCGACGCCGTCGACCGTCACGCGGTCGTCGCGGTCGGCCGGCTCGAACAGCCGAGGGACGAGGACGTCGCCGAGCCCGTCGTCGACGAAGCGGGCGACCTCGTCGCGGGTGAGCGGCACGAGATCGTAGGCGTCGTCGAGCGGCGGGCGCGAGCCCGCGCGGTCGGTCCCGGCGCGTCCGGGTCGAGCGGCCGCCAGTCCACACAGCAGCCGGCACACCCCTCACAGCGGAGCTCCATCGGTTCGTCCGTGAGAACGATTCGCGCACGTAAAACGGAATCGGCCGGAAACGGACGAATTGGGGGACCGCCGGAAACAGACCGATCGCCGGGATCGGTTGGCACCGTCTCAGCGCCGTATCAGCGTCGATCCGAGGCCGAAACCGGGATTAGCTGACGCCTTCGGAGATCCGTACCGACCCGTTGATGATCTCGACGACGATCGTCTGGTTCGGGTCGTCGGAGACGCGGACCGTCGCCGTCTCCCGCTCCGTGTCGTCGACGACGGCGGTGACGGTGTACTCGCCGGACTGCAGGAGGTTCACCGAGCTGCCCGACTGGGCGGGGAGCAGGTGGTACTCCGCGTGGTGGCATCGGTCGCCGTCCCGACGGATCGTCAGTCGGACGTCGTGGTCGGTTCGAGGGTCGTGGTTGCGGACGTGGAGGTCTTCGCTCTCGAGTCGCCAGCGGGTGCTGGCGTCGGTCGTCGACGCGGCCTGGAGGAGGTCGGACGGGGATAGCCGGACCATACCCCCACTTCCGACCGAGCGGATATGGGAGTCCCGGAGAGTCAAACGCGCGTTTGAGAGAGCGGTCGGCGGCGAAGGCACTCCCGTCGGCCAGAAGTCCGATGACCTTAGAGCTCGCCTTTGGTGCTCGGCGTGTCGCTGCGTCGCTCGTCGATCCGTGTCGCGTCGTCGAGGGCGCGCGCGAGCGCCTTGAACAGCGCCTCGACCTCGTGGTGGGCGTTGTCCCCGCTCTCGACCGCCGCGTGGAGGGTGAGGCCCGCGTTGTGCGCGAGCGAGAGCGCGAAGTGGTCGGCCATGACGCTCGTGAACTCCCCGACCGACGCCTGGGAGAACCCGCCCGAGAACTCGTAGTAGGGGCGGCCGGCCACGTCGACGACGACGCTCGCGACCGCCTCGTCGAGCGGGACCCGCCGGTCGGCGTACCGTCGAATCCCACGCTTGTCGCGGAGCGCCTCGTCGAACGCCTCGCCGAGGCAGATCGCCACATCCTCGACCGTGTGGTGGTCGTCGATCTCGGTGTCGCCGTCGCAGGTGACGGTCAGGTCGAACAGCCCGTGCTTGGCGAACGTCTCCAGCATGTGGTCGTAAAAGCCGATCCCGGTGTCGACGTCGCTGTCGCCGTCGCCGTCGATCGCGAGGGTGAGGTCGATCGTCGTCTCGCTCGTCTCCCGCGAGACGGCCGCCGCGCGCTCGTGGTCGCTCATACCGGCCCGTCGCGGCGGATTGTTAAGGGGATTGCGGGTGGGAGGCCGGCGCGCCCCGGCCGGCGGTGGATATTTGCGTCGGCCGGGAGTTCCCACGCACGGCATGGACGCTTCCGACCCGTCTGACGCGCCGGACGCTGCCGAGACCGACCCGTCCGGCACCGCCGCGGCCGACGGAGCCGACGTCTCCATGGAATCGGCCGGCGTCGAGGTCCCGGACGCGCTCGCCGATGTCGTCGACGCCGACACGGGCGAGGGAGAGCTCGAACGGACGATCGGGCTCGTCGGCGGACTCGCGATCGGCGTGGGGACGATGATCGGCGCGGGGATATTCGTGTTCCCGGGGCTGGCCGCCGAGAACGCCGGCCCCGCGGCGGCGCTCTCGTTCGCGATCGGCGCCGTGGTCGCCCTGCTCGTCGCGCTACCGGCCTCGGAACTCGCCACCGCGATGCCCCGCAGCGGCGGCGGGTACTTTTTTTATCTCGCGCGGGCTCGGCACCGCTCCCGGCGCGATCGTCGGGATCGGGCTCTGGCTCGGCCTCGTGTTCGCGTCCGCGTTCTATCTCGTCGGGCTGGGCAGCTACGCGGGGCAGGTGTTTCTCGAGGCGGGGATCGCGCTCCCGATCGACCCCGCAGTGCCGCTCGGCGTCGCGTTCGGCGTCGGGCTCACCGCGCTCAGCCTGTTCGGGACCGAGAACACGGCCGCGCTACAGAACGGGATCGTGATCGTCCTCCTGGTCATCCTCACGCTGTTTTTGAGCTACGGCTCGCTCGACGCGCTCGGCGTGTTCGGCTCCGAGCGCGTGCCGGAGCGGTTCTTCCCGCCCGGCGGCCTGCTCCCCGTGCTCCAGACGGCGGCGCTGGTTTTCACCTCGTACCTCGGCTTCGCGCAGGTCGCGACGGTCGCCGGCGACATCAAGGAGCCGTCGCGGAACCTCCCGCTCGCGATGGTCGGCTCCGTGCTCCTCGTCGGCGTCTTCTACGTCGTCACCATCTTCGTCGCGACGAGCGCGTTCGGGAGCAGCAGACTCGGCGAGTTCGGCGAGACGGCGATGGTCGAAGTCGCCCGCGCGTTCGTCGGCTTGCCCGGCGCCCTCGTGATCGTGTTCGCCGGGCTGCTCGCGACGTTCTCCAGCGCGAACGCCTCGATCCTGAGCGCGTCGCGGGCGGTGTACGCCGTGAGCCGGGACGACCTCATTCCGGCGGCCGCGAGCCGGATCAATCTCAGATACGGCACGCCGCACGTGGCGCTCGGCCTCGCCGGCGGTCCGATCGTCGTGCTCACGGCGACCGGACAGGTGGAGTTGCTCGCGGAGGTCGCCTCCTTCCTCCACCTCGTGATGTACGGGCTGATCTGCGTCGCGCTGATCCAGCTCCGTCGCGAATCGCCGGAGTGGTACACGCCGTCGTTCCGGTGCCCGGCGGGCTTCGCCGTCGCCGGCGTCGGCGCGGCCGCGAGCTTCGCGCTCATCGCGTTCATGCGGCCGGCGTCGATCGGCGTCGGCGCCGTCGTGATGGGCGCCGCGTACGGCTGGTACCGCTACTCCGCCGCCGGCGTCGAACTCAAGGGGGCCTTCTGACCATGACCGACCACGACTCGTCCACCGACCGGGAGGAACCGACCCACACGACCGACGCGGCACACGAGGGCGCGGCGCCCGAGCGCCCGACCGTGCTCGTGCCGATGGCAGTGCTCGACGGGGAGTCGCTGCCGGAGGGGGTCGCGGCGCTGCTCGCGAACGCGCGCGTGGTCCTGCTCGGCTACCACGTGATCCCCGAACAGACCGCCGCCGAGCAGGCCCGCGAGCAGTTCGGCGAGCGCGCGATGGCGAAACTCGGGGAGATCGCGGCCGCGCTCGAGGCCGCCGGCGCCGACGTTGACACGCGGCTCGTGTTCACCCACGAGCGGCAGGCGACGATCGACCGGATGATCTACGAGGAAGGGTGTCTCGCGGTGCTCGTCGCCAACGGCACCGAGGGTCCCGAGTCGGTGCTCGTCGCGGTCCGCGGGGCGGTCGGACTCGACCGCATCGCCCGGCTCGTCGCGGGGCTGTTCGCGACCACGGACACGACGATCACCCTCTACCACTCGCTCGGCGAGGGGGGAGCCGGCGGCGGACGCCGAGTCGCTGCTGGCGGACGCGACGAACGCGCTCGTCGACCGTGGCGTGGACCGCGCCGCCGTCGCGACGCGGATCGAGGAGTCGACGGCGCCGATCGACGCGATCGCGGACCACGCGCGGGACCACGACGCGGTGGTGATGGGCGAGACGGACCCGTCGGTGACGACGTTCGTCTTCGGGATGCCCGCAGAGCAAGTCGCGGAGCGGTTCCTCGGGCCGGTCCTCGTCGTCCAGCGACCCCGGCCGACCGATGGCGACGGCGATGACTGAGCGGAAAACAGGAGGCGTTCGGGCCGACGCCCGCCTCAGACCTCGTCCGCGGCCGCCTGCGCCTCCCGCAGCGTGAACCGCCCCTCGTAGAGCGCGGTGCCGACGACGACCGCGGCCGCGCCGGCCCGCTTCAGCGCGACCACGTCCTCGACGCTCGCGACGCCGCCGGAGGCGACGACGGGAATGTCGACCGCGTCGACCACGCTCTCGACCGCCTCGCGGTCGATCCCCTCCAGCTGTCCCTCCACGTCGACGTTCGTGAAGAGGATCGCGCCGGCGCCCAGCTCCTCGTAGCGGGCGGCCGCCGCCGCGGGGTCGAGGCCGGTCCCCTCGGTCCACCCGGAGACGACGACCTCGCCGTCTTTCGCGTCGAGGCTGACGACGACGCTGTCCGGGTGCGTGCCGTCGATCTCGGCCACGATCTCGGGCGTCTCGACCGCCGCGGTACCGAGGATCACGCGGTCGAGTCCCGTCTCGAGGAGGTCGCGGGCGCCCTCGGCGGTGCGGATGCCGCCGCCGAGCTGGAGGCCGACGCGGTCGCCGCCGCTCGCCGCCGCGGCCTCGACGGCGTCCACGACTGCCTCGATGGCGTCGGCGTTGACGCGCTCGCCCTCGAAGGCGCCGTCGAGGTCGACGAGGTGGAGCGTGGACGCGCCGGCCTCGATCCACCGCTCGGCGGCCGCCACCGGGTCGCCGTACCGTTTCCCGGTGCCGCGCTCGCCGGCGACAAGCTGGACGACCTCGCCGTCCTGGACGTCGACCGCGGGGATCACCTCGAACTCGGGGAAGTGGCTCATGTCGCCACGGAGTCGCAGGCGGCGATTAAAACGGTCGGTTCCGGGCGGTCGGATCCGATCGAGGTCACGCTCGGGTCGGGATCACCATCGGGTCGGGATCACGTCACGGAGACGAGCAGCGCGGAGATCTCCTCCTCGAAGGTCGCCGGGTCGGTCGCGAGCGTCTCGGCGGCGTCGCTTCCCGCGATCTCCGTGATCGCCGTCTCCCCGTCCACCGGTCCGGGGAGCGCGTCGCCGATCACCGACGCGAGCGGCTCGGACGGGTACGCCCCGCCGGCCACGAGGACGTCCGTCCCGTCGTGCCAGACCCCGAGCTGTGCCTCGACCGAGGCGGACGCGTCGATCGACGAGGTCGACCCGTCGCGTCCCGTCACCGATCCGCTGATGGGGTACTCCCCTTCGAGCCGCCACGTGGTGGCCGTGTGATCGCCCGTCACCGTCGTGGTCCCCTCCTCGACGACCTCGACGTTCTCGATCCCGCCGTTCGAGAGCTGCGCGCGGAACGCGTCGACGGCGGCCGACTCCGCCCGACTCATCACGCGGTCCCGGGCGCCCCCGACGGGCAGCGTGTCGACCGCCGGCCGGATGTCGATCCGGGTCGCGAAGAAGACCACCGGCGACCCGCTCCCGTCGGTCACCTCGGCGAGCGCCTCGGCGACAGAGACGTACTCGTACAGCTGTGTCGCCGCCAGCGCGCGCACCGTCACGGGCCCGTACGCCTGTTCGAAGACCGTCTCTTCGGTCTCGTCGACCAGCCGCCACCCGTCTTCGATCCGGTCGCTCGTCACCGTGGGGGCCGGAACGGGGCCCGAACGGGTGCCGAGACAGCCGGCCGTGCCGACGACCCCTGCGGCCGCGACCCCGGCCAGCAGCCGCCGGCGCGTGGTGTCCGCCGCCGATCGCGTCGGTTCTCGCGTCATGGCCCGACACACGACGCGGCGGGGTAAATCGGTGTCGACGGCGGTATCATCCGCGATACCGCCCGGCAGAGACACGGATCCCTTATGTAATCACCGAGTGCAACAACCCAGTAATGAACGAGGAAACGGGAGACGGCCGACGAGAGGCGGACCCGGAGATCAAAGCGGACGCCGAAACGGGCGCGCGCCGCCACACCCGGCGGCGGTTCCTCGCGCTCGGCGGCGCGGCCGGCGCCGCCGCGCTCGCGGGCTGCACAGCGGAGCGGACCGGCGACGGCGGGGACGGGGGGACGGCGGATCGGGAAGCGACGGCGGGGACGAGGGGGACGAAAGCGACGGCGACGGGACCGCCGACGGCGACGACGGAACTGCCGACGACGACGAGGAGGACGACGGCGGCGAATCGACGCCGACGCTCACCGTCGCGACCTACGCCAGTTTCATCGACGCGCCCTCGGTGAGCCCGGGCGAGTGGCTCAAATCGGAGTTCGAGAGCCGGGTCGACGCCACGCTGGAGTGGGCCACGCCGGACAACGAGGTGAACTACTACATCGAGCGCGCGGCGGCCGGCGCCGGCATCGACGCCGACCTCTACGTCGGGCTCACCACGGAGGACCTGGTGCGAGTCGACGAGGCGCTCGACGACGACCTGTTCGCCGAGCGCGGCGACGTCGACGGCGTCGCGGACGTCCGCGAGGGGCTGCTGTTCGACCCGTTCGACCGCGCCGTCCCGTACGACACCGGCTACGTCAGCCTCGTGTACGACGGCACGGAGACGGAGGCACCGGCGACGTTCGAGGGGCTGCTCGACGACGAGCACGCGGGCCAGCTCATCGCGCAGAACCCCGGCGCCTCCTCGACGGGGCGCGCGTTCCTGCTCCACACCGTCCACCGGTTCGGCGATCCCGACGGGACGATCGAGGGCGGCGACGGCGATCCCGACTACGACTACCTGGACTACTGGGCGGACCTCCAGGAGAACGACGTGCGCGTGCTCGGCAGCTGGGACGACGCCTACGCGGCCTGGAGCGAGGGCGAGGCGCCGATGGTCGTCTCCTACTCGACGGACCAGGTATTCGCGAGCCAGGAGGGCGAGAACCTGGAGGAACACCAGATCCGCTTTTTGAACGACCAGGCGTACGCCAACCCCGAGGGGATGGCCGTCTTCGCCGACGCGGACGAGCCCGACCTCGCCCGCCGGTTCATGTCGTTCGTGCTCGAACCCGAGGTCCAAGGAGAGATCGCCCAGCGCAACGTCGCCTTCCCCGCCACCGACACCGCGACGCTCCCGGAGGACTACGCCGAGCTCGCGCAGGCGCCCGCCGATCCGGTGACGTTCACGTACGACGAGCTCCAAGGCTCCGTCGATGGGTGGGTCGAAGACTGGGAGCGACAGTACGCCGGGAACTGAGGACGGCGTGAGCGACGACGTCGACTCCGGTGGTCCGACCGCGGCCGTCGGGCAGCGGCTCGCCGCCCTCGCCGACCGCTTCGACGCGGACCTCCTCACGCTGCTCGCGGTCGCCACGAGCGCCGTGCTCGTCGTCGCCTTCTACTACCCGGTCGCCACGGTCCTGGTCGAGGCGGTCGTCGTGGACGGCGCGGTCACCCTCGCGGTCTTCGCGGAGATCCTGCGCGACCCCTTCTACGTCGGCGAGCTCGCCCGGCTGTTCGCGGGCGAGTCGCCCGTCGCGGTCGCCCGCGCGCTGCTCTCGCCGGACCGTCGGCTCGGGATCGTGGGGTTCACCGCCTACCAGGCCGCGCTGTCGACGGTCGCGAGCGTCGCGCTCGGTCTCCCCGCGGCGTACCTGCTCGCGCGCTTCGAGTTCCCGGGGCGGCGGACGCTGCGCTCGCTCACGATCGTCCCGTTCGTGCTCCCGTCGATCATGGTCGCGGTCGGCTTCGTCGCCACCTTCGGGGACCGTGGCACGCTGAACGCCGTTCTGGCTACCGTCGGGCTCCCGCCGGTCGACCTGCTCTTCACCCTGGAGGCGGTCGTGATCGCCCACGCCTTCTACAACGCGCCGCTCGTGGCGCGGGTGACGACCGCGGCGTGGGAGTCCGTCGACGCCAGCGCGGTCGAGACCGCACGGAGTCTCGGGGCCGGCCCGACCCGCGCCTTCTACGACGTGGTCGCGCCGCAGGTGTATCCCGCCGTACTGACGGGCGCGGCGCTCACCTTCGTGTTCACGTTCGGGACCTTCCCCATCGTCTTAGCGCTCGGCGGCTTCGAACTCGCGACGGTCGAGGTGTTCGTCTACCGGCTCGTCCGCGACCTGAGCTACGCCGAGGCCGCCGCGCTGGCGGTCATCGAGCTCGTCATCTCGCTCGCCGTTCTGCTGGCGTACCTCCGGTACGAGGCCCGGAGTTCGGTGCAGTCCCGGGGCGTCCGGCCGCTCCCGCGGCGCCCGCTGCACCCGCCCGCGCTGACGGCGCGGGAGGTCCTCCCCCGCGTCGGGCTCGCCGTCTATGCGGCGGTCGCCGCCCTGATCTTCCTCGCGCCCATCGCGTCGATGATCCTCGCGAGCGTCACGGGCGGCGACGGCGCGCTCACGCTGGAGCACTACCGCTTTCTCGCGCAGCGTCAGCGCACCGGCGCCGCGTTCCAGGTGCGGCCGTGGCCCGCGATCCGCAACTCGCTGGTCTTCGCGACGGCCGCGACGCTCGTCGCCCTGCCGATGGGGGTCGTCGTCGCCGTGTTGACGACCAGGAAGTACCGCGGCCGGAAGCTGGTCGACGCGGCCGCGATGGCACCGCTCGCGGTGTCGGGCATCATCGTCGGACTCGGACTACTCCGCGGGCTGGTCTTCGGCGTGGAGGTCGCGGGCTGGCGGATCGCGGCGACCGGCGCGGCCGCCATCGTGGTCGCGCACGCGGTCTCGGGGTACCCCGTCGTCGTCCGGACGGTCGCGCCCGGGCTGGAGGGGCTCGACCGCTCGCTCGTCGAGTCGGCGCGCGCGCTCGGCGCCTCCCGGGTCCGGGCGCTGCGCGACGTGGAACTCCCGCTGGTCTGGCCCGCCGTCGTCGCGGGCGCCGCGTTCGCGTTCGCCATCTCGATCGGGGAGTTCACCGCCACGGTCGTGCTCGCGACGGGCGCCGACGCGTACACTATGCCGGTCGCCATCGAACGTTTCATCGGGCGGCGGCTCGGACCGGCGACCGCCATGGGCGTCGTCCTGCTCGTCGTCACCGGCGTCAGCTTCGTCGTCATCGAGCGGCTCGGGGGTGAGTACCGTGGGCTCTGACAGAGACGCCGGTTCGGACGCCCCCAACGACGACCCCGTCGCCGTCGAGCTCGACGGCGTCACGAAGCGCTACGGCGAGGCGGACGCGGTCGCAGACGTGACCCTCCGGGTGCGCGAGGGGGAGTTCTTCACCCTCGTCGGTCCCTCGGGCTGCGGGAAGACGACGACGCTCCGGCTGATCGCGGGCTTCGAGGCGCCCACCGCGGGGGCGATACGGTTCGGCGGCGCGGACATCGCCGGCGTCCCGCCGGAGGACCGCGACGTGGGCGTCGTCTTCCAGAACTACGCGCTGTTCCCGCACATGACCGTCGGCGAGAACGTCGCGTACGGGCTCAACTTCGCGGATCCGCCCGAGGGCGTCACCCGCGACGAGCGGGTGGCAGAGCTCTTGGAGCTGGTCGACCTGCCCGACGTCGCCGACCGCGACCCGAGAGCCTCTCGGGGGGCAGCGCCCAGCGCGTCGGCGATGGCGAGGGCGCTCGCGCCGGGCCCCGACGTGCTGCTGCTCGACGAGCCGATGAGCGCGCTCGACGCGCGGCTCCGCGAGCGCCTCCGCGTGCAGGTCCGCGCGATCCAGTCCGAACTGGGGATCACCACCGTCTACGTCACCCACGACCAGGAGGAGGCGCTGGCGATCTCCGACCGCGTCGCCGTGCTGCGCGACGGGGTCGTCGAGCAGGTCGCCCCGCCGCGGACGGTGTACCGCGAACCGGCCACGCGGTTCGTCGCCGAGTTCGTCGGCGACAACAACGTCTTCGCCGGGCGGGTCGTGGAGACGGCCGGCCCGGGCGGCGACGAGACCACTGTTCCTGCCACCGCCATCGTCGCGGTCGACGGCGGTGGATCCGCTCGGCGAGGCGGAGCCGAGAGCGAGACCCTCCGCGTCGGCCTCGGGGGTGTCTCGGGTGCGGCCGGCGGAAACGCGGTGGCCGTCGGCGACCGCCTGACGTTCTGCGTCCGGCCGCAGCACCTGGTCGTCGGCGACGCGACGACGAACGCGATGCGAGCGACCGTCGAGAGCGCGGAGTTCCTCGGCGAGACGACGCGGGTGACCCTCGACTGGAAGGGGCGCGACCTCGTCGTTCGGACGCAGGATCCCCCGTCCGGCGAGGTCGTCGTCGGGTTCGACCCGACGGACGCGCACGTCGTCGACGCCAGTCGGTAGCGATTCGACGCCAGTCGGTCGCGGTCTCCGGCCGGTAGTGATTCCCGCCGAACCGGCGTGTCCCCTCGCCGGCGGTGGATCTGTGGTCTATATGACTATATAAACACCCGTGTTAGAGAACCACACGCTGGGTGGTACTCCCTCACTGTGCCGCGGTTTCGCACGACGCGAACGACGGGTTTATATAGAATCACAATCAATCAAAGGTTGATTATGTCCCAGCGACAGCGAATGGGTAACCAGCCGATGATCGTACTTTCCGAGGAGTCGCAGCGCACCTCCGGAAAGGACGCGCAGAACATGAACATCACCGCCGGGAAAGCGGTCGCGGAGTCCGTCCGCACCACGCTCGGTCCGAAAGGGATGGACAAGATGCTCGTCGACTCCGGCGGGTCCGTCGTCGTCACGAACGACGGCGTCACCATCCTGAAGGAGATGGATATCGACCACCCGGCGGCCAACATGATCGTCGAGGTGAGCGAGACCCAGGAGGAGGAGGTCGGTGACGGCACCACCTCCGCCGTCGTCGTCGCTGGTGAGCTCCTCGACCAGGCCGAGGAGCTCCTCGACCAGGACATCCACGCCACCACCCTCGCACAGGGGTACCGCCAGGCCGCCGAGAAGGCCAAGGAGATCCTCGACGAGGAGGCCATCGATGTCTCCTCGGACGACCGCGAGACGCTCGTCGAGATCGCCCAGACCGCGATGACGGGCAAGGGCGCCGAGAACTCCAAGGACCTGCTCGCCGAACTCGTCGTCGACGCCGTGCTCGCGGTCGCCGACGACGACGACATCGACACGGAGAACGTCTCCGTCGAGAAGGTCGTCGGCAGCTCGATCGACCAGTCCGAGCTCGTCGAGGGCGTCATCGTCGACAAGGAGCGCGTCGACGAGAACATGCCCTACGCCGTCGAGGACGCCGACGTCGCGCTGTTCGACGGCGCCATCGAGGTGAAAGAGACCGAGATCGACGCCGAGGTCAACGTCACCGACCCCGACCAGCTCCAGCAGTTCCTCGACCAGGAGGAATCGCAGCTGCGTGAGATGGTCGACCACCTCGTCGACATCGGCGCGGACGTCGTCTTCGTCGGCGACGGGATCGACGACATGGCCCAGCACTACCTCGCCCAGGAGGGCATCCTGGCGGTCCGCCGCGCGAAGTCCGACGACCTCAAGCGCCTCGCCCGCGCGACCGGCGGCCGCGTGGTCTCCAACCTCGAGGATATCGAGAGCGACGACCTCGGCTTCGCGGGCTCCGTCGCCCAGAAGGACATCGGCGGCGACGAGCGCATCTTCGTCGAGGACGTCGAAGAGGCCAAGTCCGTCACGCTCATCCTCCGCGGCGGCACCGAGCACGTCGTCGACGAGGTCGAGCGCGCGATCCAAGACTCGCTCGGCGTCGTCCGCACCACGCTGCTCGACGGGCAGGTCCTGCCCGGCGGCGGCGCGCCCGAAGCCGAGCTCGCCCTCCAGCTCCGCGACTTCGCCGACTCCGTCGGCGGCCGCGAGCAGCTCGCCG
>NZ_WPCE01000345.1 GCF_009742825.1 Halorubrum sp. CBA1125 | reverse complement strand
CCGGCGTCCCGACGTCGTCGCTGTCCCCGTGTCCGGACAGGTCGAGCGCGACGACCGGATACCGGTCGCTCACGCGCGCCTGCGCCGTCCAGACGTCTTTGCTCCCGCCGCTGCCGTGGACGAAACAGACGGTCGGCCCGTCTCCGCTCCGGTCGGTGACCCGGTAGGCCGTCTCGCGGCCGTCGTGTGCGACGCGCTCCATGTTCGCCCGTCCCGTGCGATCCGTGATAAATGGGCCGTCGGACCCGCCTCCGATCCGTCGAACCGCAACACTACCGGTCCCGGGAGCATATCTCACGTCCTGCGGTTTTAAACGACAAGTTTATATATTAACGCGACTAACTCGTCGTTAGGATGACTCTCAGACAGACCCAATCGGCCGGCGACGACGCGATGGTTCGCCGGTACGAGTACGACGACTCCTGGATCGTCGCCGCCGACCTCGGCGTCGACCGGGAGGACGTGAGCGTCGACACGGTCGGCGAGACCGCGATCGTCGTGATCGAGGGGGCCGACGAGCCGGTCGAATCGGAGTTCGACCTGCCCGGCCCGGCCGACGCCGCCTCGGTCACGAACGGCGTGGTGACGGTGGTGGGGAGCCGATGAAGCTCACCGTCAAGCCGCTGAAACAGAAGGACGCCGGGCGCCGTCTCGCGGCGATCGACCGCGTCGCGGCCGACGAGCTCGGATTCTCCGGCGGGGACATCGTCCGCGTCGAGGGCGCCGACGGCGCCGCGATCGCCCGCGTCTGGCCCGGCTACCCCGAGGACGACGAGACGGGCGTGATCCGCATCGACGGGCGGCTCCGTCAGGAGGCGAACGTCGGGATCGACGACCGCGTGACCGTCGAGGACGTCGACGTCTCGCGGGCGGAGGCGGTCACGATCGCCTTCCCGAGCCAGCTCCGGGTGCGCGGACAGATCGCCCCGTTCATCCGCGACAAGCTCTCCGGCCAGCCCGTCACCGAGGGACAGACGATCCGCACCTCGCTCGGCTTCGGCCTGATGGGCGGGCAGTCGCAGGCGGTGCCGATGAAGATCGCCTCGACGAGCCCCTCCGGGACCGTCGTCATCACCGACGACACCGAGATATCGATCTCGGAGGCCCCCGCAGAGGAACTCGCCGAGCGCGGCGGCGACGCCGACGGGACCGGCGAGGGCCCCGACGTCACCTACGAGGACATCGGCGGGCTCGACGACGAGCTCGAGCAGGTCCGCGAGATGATCGAGCTGCCGATGCGCCACCCCGAGTTGTTCAAGCGGCTCGGCATCGATCCGCCGAAGGGCGTCCTCCTGCACGGCCCGCCGGGAACCGGGAAGACGCTGATCGCCAAGGCCGTCGCCAACGAGATCGACGCGAACTTCCACACGATCTCCGGGCCGGAGATCATGTCGAAGTACTACGGCGAGTCCGAAGAGCAGCTCCGCGACGTGTTCGAGGAGGCCGCCGAGGAGTCGCCCGCGATCATCTTCATGGACGAGCTCGACTCCATCGCGCCCAAGCGCGAGGAGGCCGGCGGCGA
>NZ_WPCE01000325.1 GCF_009742825.1 Halorubrum sp. CBA1125 | reverse complement strand
GCCGAACGACGGCGGCCGAGGACCGATCGAGAACGATGCCGACACCGACGCGAGAACGGGAACGGCGGGGGCGTCAGATCACGTCTGCGAGCGGAAGCGCCAGCCCGACCAGCCAGGCGGCGAGACCGGCCGCGAGCGCGGGTCGGTCCGCCGCCGCGCGTCCCGTCGCGACCACCCCCCAGGGGCCGACAGCAGCGCGACCCGGTGGACGAGGAGGTCCGGCGGCACCGCGACCCCGAGCGCGGCGAAGTCGGCGACGAACCCGGCGCGAGACCGGTCCCGACGGCCAGCGCGGCCGCGGTGGGGTCGCACTCGCGCGCCCGGGCGACGACGAGCGCGGGCAATCCGACGGCGAGGACGAGGTACAGCGGGGCGGCGATCGCCGTCGGCGGAGCGCCGGAACCGCGGTCTCGACCGCCACCCCGACCACGCGCACGCCGACGACGACGAGTCCGAGGGCAGCGCCGAGCGCGGCGGCGCGCGCGTGTCGACGGGTCTCCCGCCGCCCCCGACGAACCAGGTCGACGGCGGCCTGCCGCGTCTGTCGGCGGAGCAGGGTCCCGCCGATCGCCGCCAGCGACGCCGCCGAGGCCAGCTCGACGATCGTGAGCCACCCGTCGCTCCACCCGCCGTTGATGCCGCGGTACTCGCGGCGGACCTCGGCGTCGATCGGGCCGCGGATGAGTTCGTTCTCCAGTCGGGTCTTGGGCTCGTCGATCGTCGGGACCGTGTGGCGCAGCCGGAACCAGTCGTAGTACTCCTCGTGGGCCTGCACCGCGGTGTACGCCCCGTCCGGCGACTCGTACGCCCGGAGGTGGTCCCGCACGCCGAGGTAGGCGCCGTCGTGGAGTTCGAACGTCTCCCGCAGCCAGAGCCCGCTCTCGGGTCCCTGGACGTAGCTGTACCGGGTCGAACTGTGCGCGTGCTCCCAGTCGCGTTCGACGATGGCCCGGATCTGATCGGCGTTGGGGGGCGCCTCCGCCTCCTCCTCGTCGGTCTCCTCCCAGCCCGCGTTCGGCCGGTGTTCGATCGCCCGGCGGGTCGTCTCGGCGTCGGCGTGGAACACCACGTTGATCGCGAGCGTCCGCCCCTCGACCGACGTGGTCCGGCTCGTGTACGGCCACAGGTCGTACTCGCCCTCGACCTCGATGAGCGATTCCGTGGGGACCGTCGTCTCCGGGTCGTCCGGCGGCGGCCCGGCGAAGAAGCCGGAGAGCACGAGCCCGACGCCCGCGACGACGAGCAGCGCGGCGACGACGGTCGTCCGTTTCATAAGACGCGTGAGGGCGCGGGGAGTAAAACCGGTTCGGGTGCGTATGGTCGCCTCCACGGCCGCCGCGCCGGCGTCGCGGTCACCACTCTCGACGAACCCCGCTCGCACGTCCTCGGCGCAGCCCTCGCAGTCCGGATGGTCGGCCTCGAAACACGCGGGGCGCCCCTCGACGTCGACGGGGACCGCCCGCCGTTCCGCGTGGCGCCGGCAGACGATCCGCGCGTTCCCCTCGTCGTCCGTCGGGAGGTCGTACCGCGCCGCGCCGGCCGCGTCGCCGTCGGGGTCGTCCCGTCCCTCGGCGTACGCCCGCCTGGCCTCCGCGAACTGCGACCCGCCTTCCGGAGCTGCTGGCGGATGACGCGTTCGAGCCGGTCGTCCATGGGGGCCGTACCGGCGCGTCGGATATAGGTCCGTTGGCGATACTACAATCAGATCGTTAGGGGCGGCATGTTCGTCGGTGGTTTATAAACGGTCGTCGCGGTCGTGGACCCGCCTATAGGGAGACCAGCCGCGTATTTATCAATCACTACGGGTGCCGTGGACACCTCCAAAGCCCCAGCCGCTCGGCTGTACGACGTCATTTATAAACCGATGATGAACCTCCAAAGCCCCAGTC
>NZ_WPCE01000376.1 GCF_009742825.1 Halorubrum sp. CBA1125 | reverse complement strand
GACGCGGTCGTGCTTCCGGGGTCGAAGAACACCGTCGACGACCTGCTGGCGCTCCGGGAGGCCGGGTTCGACGACGCGATCCGAGGGTTCGACGGGCCGGTCGTCGGGCTCTGCGGCGGGTACCAGATCCTCGGGGAGCGGCTCGTCGCCGCGGACGTCGAAGGGACGGGATCGGTCGAGACGGTCGAGGGCGTGGGAGCCCTCCCGGTCGAGACCCGATTCTCACGAGAGAAGCGCGTGGAGCGCGTTCGCCGGTCGGTCGAGGGCGTCGGACCCATCGCGGGCGCGACGGGGACGGCGACCGGGTACGAGATACACATGGGACGGTCCGAGCCGGTTCGCGAGGTCTGCCGGCCGCTGGGACCGGAGAGCGCGGCCACCGATCGCGTGCTCGGCACGTACCTCCACGGGCTCTTCGAGAACGACTCCGTCAGGAACGCCTTCGTCGACGCGGTGTTCGACGCGACCGATCGGTCGCGACCGAACGGCGATGGCTCCCCGACGGACGGGGACGATCGGTCCCCGTACGACCGCGCCGCCGACCTCGTCGCCGACAACGTCGACCTCTCCGCGGTCGGTCTCGACGTATGAGCGAGTCGTCGGAAACACCAGACGGATAGTCGAAAGGGTGAGAAGGTGTCAGAGAACACGTCACGAGGAATTATTTTCACGATGTCGTATGCGGATCATCCGTTAGAGGGGTTCTGCTAGTAATCCGATGGGTGGGCGGTTGAGCGAACTCGGAGCGTTCGAGACGGGATCGTTGCTGGCGCGGAGCACTCACAAAGCCCCAGCCGCGAGGACTCGCGCGGCTCGCTGTGGTCCTCGACCGTTCACTGCGTTCACGGTCTGCGGTCCTTACGTCGCCGGACTTCGCCCTCACGGCTGCCCCTTTGAGTCCCACCCCGCAGCCCCGCACCTCACGCCTCCCCAGCCTCGTCGCTCGCTTCGCTCGCGACTCCCTCGCGCGCTGCTCGCGCCCTGTGGGCGCTCGCAGGCGCGCCACCGCATGAATCGACATTGCTTGGACTGTATTGAGCGAATCCTGTACAGGCGTGTGAAC
>NZ_WPCE01000234.1 GCF_009742825.1 Halorubrum sp. CBA1125 | reverse complement strand
CTCGACGCGCTGGAGGCCGACGCCGCCGACCGCGGCGGAGACTTCAAGCTCGTCCGCGGCCTCGCGGCGCTCGTCGAGCGCGAGTGCGCCTTCGAGACGCGCGCGCCGGTCCCCCCGCGTCGCGTCCGCCGGGCGACCTTCGAGGCGGCGGAGGCCGTCGGCGTCGCGACCGAGGCGGAGGGCGAGCGGGCGATCGACCGCGCGGCCGACGCGCTCGGGGTCGACCCCGGCGACGTGGAGGCGTCGCTGTACGCCGACCGCGACGTCAACGAGGTGCTCGTCGACGCCGACGTCCGCTTCGATCCGGACTCGCTGCTCGAACAGTACGACCTCTCGTTGGCCCAGACCGCGCTGTTCGACGCCACGGAGGTCCGGATCCGGTCGAACGACCCGAAGCGGCTCGTCTCGGCCGTCAAGCGGCTCCGTCTGATGTACGAGATCGAGCGGACCGCGGACGGGCGCGTGCTGGTCGTCACCGGGCCGGACGCGCTGTTCTCGCGCACGCGCCGGTACGGCACCGCCTTCGCGCGGCTGCTCCGGACGGTGGCCGAGTCCGCCGAGTGGGAACTGGAGGCGACGATCGACGATCGCGGACGCGAGCGAACCATGCGGCTCGACGCGGACGACGTGAGCGTGCCGGGCGTCGAGCCTGTCGTCGAGCCCGACTTCGACAGCGGCGTCGAGGCCGACTTCGCTGGGCGGTTCCGCGCGCTCGACCTCGACTGGACGCTCGTTCGAGAGC
Source organism: Halorubrum sp. CBA1125 (assembly GCF_009742825.1). Lineage (GTDB taxonomy): Archaea > Halobacteriota > Halobacteria > Halobacteriales > Haloferacaceae > Halorubrum. Next base: position 3,177 of record NZ_WPCE01000234.1, on the reverse strand, counting down.
CCGAGCCGCTCGAAACCGGGGCCCGGGTGATGATCCCGGACTTCGCGTTCGAGTACGACCACGCCGACTTCCGGCTGTTCTTCGAGGTGATGGGCTTCTGGACGCCCGAGTACGTCGAGAAGAAGCTCGCCCAGCTCGCGGACGTGGAGGACGTGGACCTGCTCGTCGCCGTCGACGAGAGCCTCGGCGTCGGCGAGGCGATCGCCGCGCGCGACCACCGCGTGCTCACGTACACGGGAACCGTCCGGGTCAAGGACGTCGTCGACGTGCTCCGCGAGCACGAGGCCGACCTCGTCGCCGAGGCGGCCGCGGATCTCCCCGAGTCGTTCGCGCCCGACGACGACGCCGTCTCCCTCGCCGACTTGGCGGCCCGCCACGGCGTGAGCGAGTCGGCCGTCGAGGACGGTCCGTTTCCCGACCACGAACTCGTGGGTCGGACGCTGATCCGCCCGAGGGTCTTAGAGCGGCTGCGCGAGGAGATCGACGACGGGACGTCGCTGTCGGCGGTCGAGGAGCGGCTCGACGCGTACGGGATCGACGACGCGAGCGCGACCCTCTCAGCGCTCGGCTACCGCGTCGAGTGGGAGGGGCTGGGCGGCGGAACCGTTCGGGAGAAGGACGCCGCCGACGAACCTCGGTGAAACTCGGTGGGATCGTACGAGAGCGGTCGAGACGACACTTCCCGGGCCAAACGCGTCTCTCGTGGCGGATTTCACCGAAATGGTTTTCTGGGAAAACTATATCTGTTATGTTTGTTACACTCTTTTCATGAGTTCACGAGAGGTGAGTCTCGAAAGCACGATCGGAGGGATCAGCGTCGAGGGACAGCTCCACACGCTCAGCGTGTGGTTCATCCTCGCACTACGACTGATGATGGGACTCGCCTTCCTTCAGGCCGGAACGGGCAAGCTGCTCGGCGGAGAGTTCAGCGCCGCGGGGTATCTGGCGAACGCCCCCGCGGCGAACGGCAGTCCGTTCGCCGACCTGTTCGTCGCGATGTCCCAGACGGGACTGTTCATGGACTTCGTGAACGTCGCCGTCCCGTGGGGCCAGGTGTTGATCGGGCTCGGCCTGCTCGTGGGGTGTCTCACCCGGCTGGCGGCGTTCTGGGGGGCGTTCATGATGGTCCTCTTCTACTTCGGGAACTGGGACGTCGCTCACGGCTACATCAACGGTGATTTCGCGTACATGCTGGTCTTCCTCTCCGTCGCGGCCTTCGGCGCGGGCCGTATCCTCGGACTGGACGCCTACATCGAACGGTACGACGTCGGCGGCAAACCGCTCGTCGAACGCTACTCGTGGATGCGCTACTTCCTCGGTTGAGACGGTCCCGGTTGGCTTCCGCCTTCGAATCCCTTCGGACGAAGGGACGACCGTGTCGGCCCTCTCCGGCCGTACCGGCCCACCCGGATCGGGACGCATCGACCGACGATGATGCCCTCGACGGAGCCGGGTAGCCGTCCGCTCCGGACCGCCGTGAGACGAACGGGGGACGCGGCTCACGCGACGGCGATACGAAGGGTCGCGATCAGCGCTCGACGACCGGCAGGTCCGCCCGGCTCCCCTTCGGCACCACGGAGCGTAACTCGCCGTGGAGGTAGAGGCCGACCCCGATCGGGGCGGTCGCGCCCGCGATCCGGTGGGAGGCGATCAGGTACCCCCAGTCGCCGTCCCACTCGGGGAGGTCCTGGTCCTCGCCGGCGACGAACCGGCTCGCGCGCTCGGGGCCGAGTTCGACCACGTTCCGCGTCGCGTGGCTGCCGAACCGCTGGACTGCGCGGGTGGTCGGCTTCCAGTGCTCCTGGCGGGTCCGCAGGAACGTCATCCCGATCGCCTCGACCCGGCTCGGGTCGGTCGCCTCGCCGTTGAAGATCCAGATCTTCCCCGCGCCCTTCTCCCAGAAGCTGTAGCCGCCGAGCACCTCCCGGCCGATCCCGAAGCGCGTCTCCCACCAGTCGAGGACCTCCTCGCGGCTGGCCCGTCCCGCCACCTCGCGGTCCGCGGGGGTCTCCGGGAGCCGGTCGAAGCACTGGCCGTCGTTGGTCGGGTCGTTGTCGGGGTCGGGGTCGGGGTCGCTCATCGGGCCACCCCCGCCGCGTCGCGGGCGGCGGCGTCGCTTCCGCCGGCACCCTCCTCCGCCCCGCCGACGCGCAGCTTCGCGCAGAAGAACCCGCCCGTGTCGTTGTGGTGCGGGTACACCCGCTGGGCGCGCGTCACGGACTCGTCGTAGGACTCCCCCTCCCACTCGGTGACGCCCGGAACCGTGTCGAGCGGGAGGTCGAACGCGACCAGCTCGCAGTCTTCGTTCGCGAGAACGTGGTCGAGGACCGCCTCGTTCTCCTCGGGCGCGAACGTGCACGTCGAGTAGACGACGACGCCGCCCGGCCGGGTCGCCTGCACCGCTCGCGCGAGGACCCCCTTCTGGATCCCGGCGACCGCGTGGACGTGGTCGAGCGTCCACTCGTCGACCACGTCCGGGTTCTTCCGGCAGGTGCCCTCACACGAGCAGGGCGCGTCGACGAGCGCGCGGTCGAACGCGTCGAACGCGAGCGGCTTCACGGAGAAGTTCCGGGCATCTCGGTTCGTCACGACCGCGTTCGTCACGCCGAGGCGTTCGGCGTTGTGTCTGAGCGCCGAGAGCCGCCCGAGGTTGTTGTCGTTGGCGACGAGGGTGCCGGAATCGCCCATCGCGTCCGCGATCTGCGTCGTCTTACTGCCGGGCGCCGCGCAGGCGTCCCAGACGCGCTCGCCGGGTCGCGGGTCGAGCGCCAGCCCCGGCAACACCGACACCTCCTCTTGCCCGTGAATCCAGCCGTGGACGTACGGCCAGTTCCCGCCGGGGTTCCCGTCGGGGAGCCGAAAGAGCCCCTCGTGCCAGTCGACGGACTCGTGGGCGACGCCCGCCTCGTCGAACGCCTCACGGACGCGTGTCGGCGAGGCTTTGATCCGGTTGGTCCGGACGACCGACGGGAGCGGTCGGTCGCAGGCCGCCCGGAACGCGTCGACATCGTCGACGAGCGGTTCGTACCGCTCGAGTGGGTTCATGACCCACCTTTCGCGCCGGACGGTTAGTCGGTTTCGGGACGACGACGCACTCGGCCGCCGTCAGAATACCCGTCGTGTTAACTTTAAAGCATGATTCCACCAGACGCGTGGGCTTGTAACCACGTTTCCGCG
>NZ_WPCE01000100.1 GCF_009742825.1 Halorubrum sp. CBA1125 | reverse complement strand
CGGCGACGCCGGGATCGCGGTGCTCCACGGCATCGAGGCCAACGTCGACGCCGCCGGCGACCTCTCGACTGACGACGAGACCCTCGCCGCCCTCGACCTGGTCGTCGCGTCGCCGCACTCGGGGCTCGGCCAGGACGCCGACGCCGCCACCGAGCGACTGGTCCGCGCGGTCGAGCACCCGCAGGTCGACGTGCTCGGCCACCCGACCGGCCGGCTCATCAACGAGCGGCCGGGTCTCGACCCCGACGTGGCGGCCGTCGCCGAGGCGGCCGCCGCGGCCGGCACCGCGATCGAGGTGAACGCGAACCCCGCCCGGCTCGACGCCGACGGCGACTTCGTGCGGGCCGCGGTCGAGACCGGCGCGACGGTCGCCGTGAACACCGACGCGCACGCGCCCCGCGAGCTCGACAACGTCCGGTACGGCGTCCGCACGGCCCGGCGCGGGTGGGCCGAGACCGCCGACGTGCTCAACGCGCGCCCGGTCGGGGAGCTGCTGGCGTTCTTGGACGGATAGATGTCGTCGCCGGTCCTGATCGACGCGATGTGCGGGACACTCGCCACCTACCTCCGGATGTGCGGCTACGACGCGGCGTACGCGCTCGACCGCGGCGTCGAGGCGGACGACCGGTTGCTGTCGATCGCCGCCGCCGAGGACCGAACGCTGATCACCCGCGACCGCGAGCTCGCGGCCCGCGCGGAGCGCGGCGGGGAAGCCGAAGGCGAGAGGGACGGAGACGAGGGGGACGGCGTCCCCGACGCGGTCCTCCTCACCGAGCGCGACGTGCTCGACCAGCTCCGCGAGCTGTCGGCGGGCGGATTCCGGATCGAACTCGCCGACGAACCCACGCGCTGTGGGGCCTGTAACGGGCCGGTCGAGCGGGTCGGCGACGAGGGATCCGGCGCGGGAAGTCCCGGCGCCGACCGTCCCGACTACGCACCCGACGACGTCGGCGTCGACCGGCCGGGGTGGCGCTGTCGGGACTGCGGGCGCTGGTTCTGGAAGGGGGGCCACTGGAACGACGTGGCGGCGCGGCTCGACGGGCTGTAGATTCGTGGCGGCGGAGTCGTCGCCGCCCCACCTCGCGTACGAGCGTAACGGGTTTGCCCGGCGGCCGCGTAGCGCTCGCCGATGGAACGAGACCGCGCCGTCGACCGACTGGAGTCGCTCGTCGACCAGATCGAGCGCGAGCCGATGCCGGTCCCGGTCCGGGAGGTGTGGGCGTTCGGCGACGTCGCGCTCGGGCTCGACCCGGTCGAGCGGCTCGACGTCTACCTCACCAAGGACGTGATCATGGGCGGAGACGACGAGGCCGCGGCGGCGTTCGAGGCCGAGTACGGCATCAAGGGGGTCGGCACCAGCGTGCGCGCCGAGTGGGCCGAGGCGTCCCCCGACCGGGTGCGCGCGAGCGACAACGGGTACGCGGCGCCCGCGAAGTGCCTCGCCGCCGAGCTGGTCGACGACGACGAGCCGGTCCACCTGGAGGTCTGTAACGCGAGCTTCGAGGACAACGTGCGCCAGCGGTTGCAGGGGGCGCTCGCCCGCGACGCCCTCGGGGAGGTGCTCGACCCGCGCGGCGTCTGTCTGTGGGTCGACGGCACCCGCGACGACGAGGCGTTCGAGCGGCTCCGGGCGGGCTCGTTCGCGATGCCGACGCTCGCGGACGCGCTCTGCATGCTCGGCGCCGAGGAGGACGCCGCGACCGCGGCCGCCGAGGCGCTGCAAACGCGACGCGCAGCGCAGGACGGCGCCTCCGTCCGCGGCGACGTGGTGTGAGACGACGCTGGAAGGCTGCGGTCGCCGCCGCCCTCACGGGGTCAGGGCACGCGGCCGACGGTGACGTCGAAGGGGACGCGCTCGACGCGCTCGTACTCGCCCGTGCGCATCCCGTCGACCACCTCGCGGCCCATCTCGCGCCACCGACGCCGGAGGTCGTCGTAGTCGGCCTCGGAGGTCGCGGTCACGAGTTCTTCCCGGTGGTCGGCGAGCCCCGCGCCGGAGGCCTTCCGGGCCGCCGCCGTCAGCGCCGGCTCCGCGTACGGCGGCACGGTCCGCTTCTCGTGGACGTACCGCCGCGTGCGGACGTCCTCGAGCCCGGCGGCCGCGAACGCCTCTCGGACGCGGTCGCCGAGCGCGACGTCGGTACCGACGCCCGCCAGGTAGGCCTCGCGGGCCTCGCGCTCCAGTCGCTCCTCGGCGTCGACGGTCGACTCCACCCGCACGTCCGCGTTGTCCGGCTCGATCGCGGCGACGAGCCGGCTCGACGCGCGGGACAGCTCTCGAACCGCGGCCGCCGGGTCGGGGAGGTTGATGAGCAGGGCCTGGCAGACGACCAGGTCCGCGGCGTCGTCGGAGACCGGGAGCCGGGTCGCGTCGCCCGTGAGGAACGCCGCCGACCCGTCTGTCTCCTCGCGGGCGACGCGGAGGAGATCGAGGTCCGCGTCGACGCCGATCACCGTCGCCTCGGCGGGCGTCTCCGCCGCGAGCACGCGGGTCAACTCGCCGGTGCCACAGCCCACGTCGAGGACGCGCCGGCGGTTCGGCAGGTCGAGGTCGGCGAGCGCGTCTCGGCTCCCCTCCCACATCCCGCGTCGGGTGTACTCGAGGTACTCCGCGGAGAAGCGTCGCACGGACTCCGTTCGAGGCGGGGCAAAATAAACGTCGGGAACCGTCGGCGCGGGTCCGTGAAACTGGCCGAGCGCCCCGCGCCGTCCCACCGCTCCTCGGCTGCTCGCCGGTCACTCCTCCGATTCGTCCGCGTCGACTTCCCCCGGTTCGTCCGCGTCGCCTCCGAATCCCGCGAGGTCAGCGAGCAACGTCGCGGTGACGCCGGCGCAGTAGCCGACGAACGCGCTGCTGAGGCCGACGAGCGCGAACATCAGCGTCACGTCCTCGAGCGGCGCGTCGCCGCCGCCGACGCCCGGGACGCCGACGACCGTCCCGACGAGCACGAGCGCGGCGAACACGGCCGCCGGAACGATCCCCACCGCCAGACACGCCGGTCCCCCGCAGCGCGCGTACGCGCCGACGGCCGCGACGGGCGCCGGCGCGTAAAACACCACAAGCGGCACGAGTCGGTCGGTCACCGCCGTCGCGGTCGACAGGTCGGCGACGTCGGCGGCGATTCCCCCCGCGAGCACGAGCGCCACGACGACGGCGAACCCGACGACCATCGTGACGGCGAGGTCCCGCCGGCGACCGAGGAGGAGCGCCTCTGTGGTGGTCATACCCACACGGTTCGGGGCCCCAACCACATAAAGTCGCGTCGGACGGTTCGGCACGGACGCGGGGCTCAGCTGCTCACTCGGCGCGCAGTTCGCGGACGCGCTCGATGTTCCACGCGAAGCCCTTCCCGTCCTCGGTCGGCGTCTCCAGCGCCAGCGGCACGTCCGCTAGGTCCGGGTGGTTGACGATCCGCTCCATCCCTTCCTCGCCGATGTACCCCTCACCGATGTGCGCGTGCTCGTCTTTGTGCGTGCCACACTCGTGTTTCGAGTCGTTGAGGTGGACGTACCGGAGGTGCTCTAGCCCGACCACGTCGTCGAACTCCGCGATCGTCTCGTCGACGGCCTCGGGGGTCGAGAGGTCGTATCCCGCTGAGAAGGCGTGTGCGGTGTCGAGACAGACGTCGATGTCGGTCTCCGTACGGTCGAGAATCCCGGCGAGGTGATCGAACTCCCCGCCGAGCTTCGTCCCCGCGCCCGCGTCGCTCTCGATCAGGACCGTCACGCCGTCGGGGACGTCGAGTTCGTCGATCACCGACGCCGCGTTGTCGAGGCCGCCCTCGACGCCCGCACCGGTGTGCGCGCCGAGGTGGACGTTGACGTACGGAATCCCCAGCTTCGCGGCCGCGTCCACCTCCTTTTGCATCGAGTCGAGCGACTTCTCGCGGAGTCCCTCCTTCGGGGTACAGAGGTTCACGAGGTAGGAGGTGTGGATCACCCACGGTCCCGCTAGCTCGTGTTCGGTCGCCTCGCGGAACCGCTCCGCCTCTTCGTCGCCGATGTTCGGGTCCTGCCACACCTGCGGGGAGTGGGTGAAGATCTGCCCGCAGTTGCCGCCCACTTCGAGCTGGTTGTCCACGGCGTTGTCGACGCCGCCCGCGATGGAGACGTGTGCTCCGACCCTGAGAGTCATACCACGTCAACGAGTGCGGCCGAAAAAGCCCCTTCGGAACCGGGACGGACGCGTCACTCGTTCTGATTCCCCGGCTGTGACCGAACCCACGCTTCGTCCCGGTACTTCGTCTCGGCGACGGCGGCAGCGCGCTTGCGCTCCGCGTCGGTCCAGCCGGCGTCGGTCACGAGCGTCGTCCCCTCGGCGGCACGCACCCAGTCGGCGAGCGCCGACTCGACGGCCGCCACCGCCTCCTCGCGGTCGATGTCCGCCAACTCGTCCATGCCGACGACCCGATCGCGGAACGCGTCCGGGTCCACCGGCGGGTCTACGAACACGCCGAGGTGGCGCGCCGCCGTCACCGCGTACGTCAACGACCCGTGTTGGATCACCGCATCGCGCTTTCGATACTGCGCGTTCCCGGCGATCTTCCGTCGCTCTCCCTCTCGCTTCCCCCCGGCCACCACGTCGTGTGCGGGATGCAGCCCCCGGAGGTAACAGGCCGGTCCGTGCAGCTCCGGCATCGGTTCGTCGGCGTAGCCGGCGTCGATCCCGATCCGCTCGAACGCGTCCAAGACGGGCTCGCACAGCAGGTGGTAACAGTCGAGCAGCTCGCTCGGGACGGCCTCGGCCGGGACGACGATCGAGTAGGCGATATCACCGACGGCGTCGTGGTAGATCCCGCCGCCGCCGGTCTGTCGGCGCGTCACGTCGATCCCCTCGTGCTCGCAGAACGCCCAGTCGACGGTGTCCGGATCCTGTCGGTAGCCGAGGGTGAGACAGCTCGGATCCCACCGGTAGGTCCGGACCGTGGCCGTCCCCCCGTCGGCGGCGGTCTCGGCGGCCACCTCGTCGAGCGCCATCTGCATCGGTCCCGGGTGCGCTTCCTCCCGGATCAGCCGCCAGTCGCCCGCGGGCGCGGTCATGCGCTCCCGTCTGCACCTCGCCCCGAAAGCGGTTGCGCTCGCCGCTCGTCGTTCAGCCTCCCACCGCGGTGGTAATTTGATATCGCGGTATCGGATTTATCTGTGGTTCCAAACGCGCGTCCCTTTTAGGAATCGCCGGAGTAGGGGCGCGTATGGTTCGGAACGTCGCCGGCGACATGGCGGATCTCGACCCCGAGGACTTCTACCTCCTCTCGGGCGTCGAGCAGGGAATGCGCTTTTCGGAGTGGGTCCGCCGCGACAAGCTCCCCGACTACGCCGACTTGACCCGCGAGGAGGTCGACTACCGGATCGACCGGTGTCTCGACCGGGAGCTGATCCAGCGGAAGACGATCCAGTACGAGGGGTACCAGCTCACCTTCGAGGGGTACGACGCGCTCGCGTTGCGGACCTTCGCCGAGCGCGAGGTCATCGAGGGCGTCGGCGCCCCGCTCGGGCTGGGGAAGGAGGGCGACGTCTACGAGGCGCAGTCGTTCAAGCCGCTCGCGCTGAAGTACCACCGGGAGGGATACACTAACTTCCGGGAGGTCAACCGCGAGCGCGAGTACACCGCCGACCGCAACCACGTCTCGTGGATGTACACCGCGCGCAAGGCGGCCGAACGCGAGTACGAGGCGATGGAGGCGCTGTACCCCGACGTCTCGGTGCCCCGCCCGGTCGATCACAACCGACACGCCATCGTGATGGACAAGTTCGACGGCACGGAACTCGCGCGCGCGAAACTCGACGCCGCACAGGCTGTCGGCGTCCTCGATCTGATCCTCCGCGAACTGGTGACCGCCCACGACCTCGGCTGGGTCCACGCCGACGTGTCGGAACACAACGTCGCGGTCGCCGAAAGCGGCGTCACGCTCTTCGACTGGCCGCAAGCGGTCCCCGTCGACCACGAGAACGCCCGGGAGTTCCTCGAACGCGACGTCGAGAACCTCCTGCGGTACTTCGGACGGAAGTACCCCCACGAGGTCCCTCGCGACGTCGACGTGGCGGCGATCGCCGACGCGATCGCGGACGGCTCTTTCGAGAGCGTCCGGGCGTTCGTCGAAGTATAAATTACATTCCGCGATATGAAAGTTGTACGGGATCGAAACGGCATCTTCTCTGCTGGGGCGAGGGCCATCGAGATTCCTCTCGACGCTGGCGTGCTGATCCCGGTCGTCACGTCTCTCTGTCGATCGCCGTGGCGAATACGCCGATCCCCGCCTGGGAACGGATGAACGGACAGCGGCGATCGAGAGTGAGCCGGCCGCTCGAGGCGCGGACGAAGCGAACGTGTCGAGGAAACCCGTCCCGGAGGTCACGACGCGGATCCCGCAGAGCGCGTCGGTCTGCTCCGGTTCAGTCTGATCGAGCGCCTGGCGTGCCCGTCGTGCCCGTCGTGCCCGTCGTGTCCGCCGTCACCCGATGAAGAAGTCGATCGCGTCGCCGGTCGACTGACCCTTGTACAGCTCCGAGTAGCCGCAGTTCGCACACGAGACCACCACGAACCGGCGGTTCTGTACGTCGAACAGCTTCGTGAATCCGGTCCCGCTCGTCGCGATCTCGTCGGTTTCGGTGTCCGTGCCGCCGCACTTGGGACAGCCGTCGTCGCCGTCGCCGAGGCCAGCAGCCTCGGGATCCGCGCGGGCGTCACCGCCCTGTTCGCTCTCGTCGGGCTGCTCCCGCTGGTCGGTGGAATCGTTGCCGAAAACGGAGTACTCCGTATCGCTCTCGTCGGAGGGCATCGTTCCCCCTGCACTCTCGATCGGCAAATCTCTTGTGGCGAACCGCGAAGATTCCGTTGAGCCGTCATCGCGGAGAGGGGCGACCGGATCTTCCCGGTCGGGGCGATCGTCTCGTCGACCGAGCTACTCGTCGACGCTGTCGACGAGGTCGGCCGCGACGCCGGTGTACCCAGCCGGCGTGAGCGCCCGCAGCTCCTCGCGGACGGACTCGTCGACGTCGAGGTCGTCGAACAGCTCCCGGAAGTCGGCGAGCGTCACCCGCTTGCCGCGGGAGAGCTCCTTCACGCGCTCGTAGGCCGCGGTGTCGCCCTCGCGCCGCAGGATCGTCTGCACCGCCTCGCCGATCACCTCGGGAGTCGCCTCCAGTTCCTCGCGCATCACCGTCTCGTTCGGGGTCACCTTCGCGAGCCCGTCACCGGTCTTCGAGTAGCCGATCAGACAGTGCGCGAACGCGGCGCCGACGTTGCGCTTCACCGTGGAGTCAGAGAGGTCGCGCTGGAGCCGCGAGGTGGTGATGTACTCCGCGAGGAACCCCAGATCCGCGTTCGCCTTCGAGAGGTTCCCCTCGCTGTTCTCGAAGTCGATCGGGTTCACCTTGTGGGGCATCGTCGACGAGCCCGTCTCGCCCTCGACGGTCCGCTGGCCGAGGTAGCGGTCGGAGACGTACAGCCACGCGTCGAGGTCCAGGTCGAGCAGCACGTCGTTCACGCCTCGGAGCGCGTCGAACAGCGCCGCCAGGTCGTCACAGGGGTTCACCTGCGTCGCGAGCGGCGTGTGTTCCAGGTCCAGGCCGCGCACGAACGACTCGGCGAACGCCGGCCAGTCGACCTCGGGATAGGCCGCGTGGTGGGCGGCGTACGTCCCCGACGCGCCCGCGAGCTTCCCGGAGAGGTCCTCGTTGGCGACGACAACCCGCCCCAACGCCCGGCCGAGCCGAGACGCGTACACCGCCATCTCCTTGCCGAACGTCGTCGGCGTCGCGGGCTGGCCGTGCGTGCGCGCCAGCATCGGCGTCTCCCGGTGCTCTCGCGCCAGATCGGCGAGCGCGTCCCGAACCTCGCGGATCGCGGGCACGAGAACCTCGCTCACGGCCGGCTTCACCAGGAGCCGGTGTGCGAGGTTGTTGACGTCCTCGCTCGTGAGCCCGAAGTGGATCCACGGGTACAGCGCTTCGGCGTCGTCGATCGGGTCTCCACCGTCCAGTTCGCCGAGGCGGACGCGCAGGAAGTACTCGACGGCCTTCACGTCGTGGTTGGTCGCGGCGTACCCCTCGGCGCCGTCGACTTCCAGGTCCTTGATCAGCCGGGCGTCCTCCGCCGAGAACTCCTCGTAGATCCCGCGGAGCCCTTCGGTCTCGGCCTCGTCGAAGCCGATCGGCGTCGCGTCGAGTGCCCCTAGCGCGATCAGGTACTCGACCTCGACGCGAGTGCGCGCCCGCATGAGCGCGGCCTCGCTCGCGTACGGCGACAGCGGCGCGGTTCGGGAGGCGTACCGGCCGTCAAGCGGCGACACGGCCGCCAGCGGGTCGGCCCGGTCGAGTCCCGCTACCGGTTCGGCCGGCGTCGCGTCGTCGCCCGTGGCGCCGTCGTCCGTCGCGTCCTCGTCGGTCATGCCCGCGACTGCCTCCGGAACCGGCAAAAGCGTGTCGATGAGGGGGTCGCGAGAGTGTCGCGCGGTGTCGCACAGATGTGGATAGGTCCGCCGCCGTACCACACGCTGTGAAGTGATCCTATCCGCGAACGTGGATCTTCGACCGGACGGACCGCAATCGATATACGCGATCGGTCGGACGTTCGCGTATGAAGATCGCCGGACTCGCGAGCAACCGGGGACGGAACCTCAGACACATCGCCGACGTCGCCCCCGGCGGCGCGGAGCTGTCGGTCGTCCTGACGAACCGCGAGAGCGCGCCCGTGCTGGAGGCCGCCACGGAGCGGCGGGTCCCGACCGAGGTCGTCGTCCGCGGGGAGGGGGAGTCGCGCGAGAGCCACGAGCGCCGCGTCCTCGACAGGCTCTCCGGGTACGACTTCGACCTCGTCTGCCTGGACGGGTACATGCGCGTGCTGACCGACGAGTTCCTCGATTCGGTGCCCACGACGCTGAACGTCCACCCCTCGCTTCTGCCGTCGTTCCCGGGGACCAACGCCCACGAGCAGGTGCTCGACGCCGGCGTCCGGACGACGGGCTGTACCGTCCACGTGGTCACCGAGGAGGTCGACGACGGCCCGATCGTCACCCAGGAGCCAGTGCCAGTCTACGCCGACGACGACGCGGACTCGCTCAAGACCCGCGTGCTCCACGAGGCGGAGTTCGTCGCGTACCCGCGCGCCGTCAGGTGGTTCGCCGAGGACCGGGTGACGGTCGAACGCGAGGGCGGCGAGGAGGCCGGTGCTGGCGACCCGGTCGCGGTCGAGATCGACGGCGACGTCGGCGGCGACTTCCCCGAGCGTCGGTTCGTCTCCGAGGAGCGCGCGGACACGCTGCGGTACGGCGAGAACCCCCACCAGGACGCCGCGCTGTACGTCGACGACGGCTGCGAGGAGGCGAACGTGGTGAGCGCCGGCCAGCGCAACCCCGGCGCGAAGGGAATGGGCTACAACAACTACAACGACGCCGACGCCGCGTTGAACCTCGTCAAGGAGTTCGACGACCCCGCAGCCGCCGTGATCAAACACACCAACCCCGCCGGCTGCGCGACGAGCGACACGCTCGACGACGCGTACGACCGCGCGCTCCGGACCGACGCGAAGTCGGCGTTCGGCGGGATCGTCGCGCTGAACCGCGAGTGCGACGCCGACACCGCCGCCGAGATCGCCGACTCGTTCAAGGAGGTCGTCGTCGCGCCGGGCTACACCGACAGCGCGCTCGACGTGCTCCGCGAGAAGAAGAACCTCCGCGTGCTCGACGTCGGTCCCCTCGGCGAGGGCGACGCGCGCGTCTCCGAGCGGTTCACGGAGAAACCGATCGTGGGCGGCCGGCTCGTCCAGGAGCGCGACCTGCAGTCGCCGACCGCCGAGGACCTCGAGATCGTCACCGACCGGGAGCCGACAGACGACCAGCTCGAGACGATGCTGTTCGCCTGGAAGACGCTCAAACACGTCAAGTCGAACGGGATCCTCTTCGCGACCGGCACGGAGACGGTCGGCGTCGGGATGGGACAGGTCTCCCGCGTCGACGCCGTCACGCTCGCGGCGATGAAAGCCGAGAAGGACGCCGACGGGAAATCTGCCGAGGGCGCGGTCATGGCCTCGGACGCCTTCTTCCCGTTCCCCGACGCGATCGAGGAAGCCGCCGACGCCGGGATCGAGGCGGTGATCCAGCCGGGCGGGTCCGTCAACGACGAGGACGTGATCGCCGCCGCCGACGAGCACGACATGGCGATGGCGTTCACCGGGTCGCGCTGTTTCCGACACGACTGACCCCGTCCGCGTTCACGGGTGCGAAAAGTTATCTTATTGTTGATAACTTATAAGCGTGTGGGGACCCAACGTTCAGCCGCAATGAGCACCCAAAAGATAACGCGACAGACCGCGGGCACCGTCGAAGAGAACGCGCTCCGGCTCGAGACGGAGAAGGCCGAACAGATCGTCGCCGCGCTGAACACCGATCTCGCGGACGCGTACGTCCTCTATCACCAGCTGCACAAACACCACTGGAACGTCGAGGGCGCGGAGTTCCTCGACGTGCACGTGTTCCTCCAGGAGGTGTACGAGGACGTCGAGGCGGCGGCCGACGAACTCGCGGAGCGTCTCCAGGCGCTCGGCGGCGTGCCGCACGCCAGCATGACGACGCTCGCGGCGAACGCGACGGTCGAGCCCGAGGACGAAGACGTGTACGACGTCCGGACGTCGCTGGCCAACGACCTCGAGATGATGGGTGACATCGTCGAGAGCTACCGGGAGCACATCGAGCTCGCCGAGGGGCTCGGCGACTACGCGACCGGCGAGATGCTCCGCGAACAGCTGGAGACGATAGAGGAACACGCCCACCACATCGAACACTACCTCGAAAACGACACGCTCGTGCTCGAGTCCGCGACGCACTAGTCACCGATCCGAGGGTGTCAGAGAACACTTCACAGGAAGTATTTCGCCACTTGTGGGTGTATCAACCGTTCGCTGAAGGGTGTTTATAAAGAGCAAGGAGAATACCCGCGCCTTTAGGCCTGTCTCTTACC
>NZ_WPCE01000167.1 GCF_009742825.1 Halorubrum sp. CBA1125 | reverse complement strand
CCCCAGCCTCGCGCTCCGGTCGCGGGCCTCCGGCCCGCCCCGGGCGCGCCACCACAATCATTCGTTCTCTCACCTGTACTGAGCGATCGAAAAGCGTCTCGCAACTAGACCGTGACTGGGTCTCCGAATCGTCGACGCCATCTATACAAGGTCGCCGTTCCCACGGCCCGCCATGGACATCGGGGTGACCGTCGGCGACGACCTCGACCGGCTCGCGGCCTCGCCCCCGCGGTTCGACTTCTGTGAGCTCGGGATCGGCGAGCCGACGCTCGTGCCGGGCGAGATCGATCCGGACCGGCTCGATAGCGCGCTCGGGAACCGGGACCTGTTCGTCCACCTCCCGTACAGCCAGCGGCTGGCGACGTACGTCCCCGAGGTCAACGACGCGATCGTCGCCTACCAGCGGCGGCTCCTCGCGGCCGCCGGAGAGCTGGGCGCCGAGAAGGCGGTCCTCCACGCCACCTCCGCCGACCGCGACGACGTCGACTTCCGCGAGGTCGCCGCCGACCAGCTCCGGCGGATCGCCGAGGCCGGTCGCGAGGCGGGCGTCGAGGTCGTCGTCGAGAACGTCGGGCACCAGCACCGGGGGCTCCACCTCTCCGTGCTCGGCGATCTCGCCCGCGAGACGGAGACGCCGGTCTGTTTCGACGTCGGCCACGCGTACATGGAAGGGGGTAACGACGCGATAACGCGGTTCCTCCGGCACCACGGCGACCGGATCTCGCACCTCCACTGCCACGACGTCCGCCGGCGCGGGGACACCCATCTGCCGGTCGGGGCCGGCGAGGTCGACTACGAGGCCGCGGCTGCGGAGCTGGAGAACTTCGACGGCACCGTCGCGCTGGAGGTGTTCACCGACGACGACCGGCTCCTGATCGACTCCGCCGAGCGCGTCGCCGAACGTCTCGGCGCGACGTTTTGAGGCGTCGGAGGCGGGTCAGTTCGAGCCGTCTCCGGCTGAGTCGGAGCTGGACGCGTCGTCACCGGGCGAATCGTCACCGGAGGGGTCGTCACCGGAGGGGTCGTCACCGGACGCGTCGTCCGTCGGCTCCGACTCGTCGACCGCCCCGCTCTCGGCGGGCGGGTCGCTCGTCCCGTCGTCGTCGAGCTGGCGTTTTATCGACTCCAGCTCCGACTCGACGTCGACCTCCGGCGCGTCGGCTGCGGCCCCGTCGTCCGCGCCGGTCTCCCCCTCATCGTCGGCGGCCGCCCCGGGCTCGGTCACGTCGATCTGGACGCTGCGGTCGGCGTTCGTGTCCCCACCGGCAGCGCTCGTTTGGTCGCGGCCGGCACTCGCCTCGTCGCGGTCGGCACTCGCCTCTTCGCGGCCGACGCTCGACTCGTCGCGGCGGGCCGCGTCGGCCCGTCGGCGGCTCTCTTCGATCCGGGATTCGATCTCCGCGGAGAGGTCGCGCGCGTCGGAGAGGATCGACCGCGAGACGGCGTCCTCGGGGAGGTCAGCCTCCGCGAGCGCCGTCTGCAACTCCGCGAGCGAGCGGGCGAGCCCGGCGGTCGCGCCGTCGCGCACGTCCGCGAGCGAACCGCCACGCGCCGTCGCGTTCCCGTCCGCGTCGTCGGCGAGACGCTGACTCGGATCGGCGAGCCGGAGCGTCCCCTGTACCAGTTCCAGGGATTTGATCGTCGTCTCCAACAGGGCGATGATCGTCGGGATCGTGTACCGTTCCGTGAACCGGAGCAGCTCCGAGAGTCGAGGCGGCCGGGGCGGTCGCGTCGGCTCGCGTCGGTCCCGCTCGCTCTCTCTGAGGTCGCGGCGGAGGTCGGACAGGACGTCCTCGAGCTCGTCGAGCCGCGCTTCGAGGTCCTCGTCGCGGCGGTCGTCGCGGGAACTCATACGCGAGCGTAGGCGCGGCGCGAATAAAAAGCCCGAGCGTCGGAAGCGGCGTCGTGCGTGTGCGCGTCGCGAAACTGTCGAGGGCGCCAGTTACGCGTCGAGGACGTCAGCTACGCGATCAGGTCCGCGGCGACCGACGCCAGCTCGTCGGCGTCGACGTCGCGGAGGCGGTCGTCGCCGAGCTTGAGCCGGAGCCGCGGTCGGCCGACGTCGATCGGCACCTTCTCGGTGTCGATGAGCCCCTGGTCCTCCAGTCGCGTCTTGGTCCGGGAGAACGTCGCCTTCGAGGCGATGCCGACGTCCTCGCCCCACTTCGAGACGTCGTACAGGAGCACCTCGTTGCGCGCCGCCACGAGCAGCGACACGGTCACCTCGTCGAGGTCGGCGTCGGTCCCGTCCGTCGCCAGCGACGCGAGGACGGCGTCGAAGTCCTCGCGGGCCGCCTCGCCGATCTCGGCCGCCATCGTCTCGCGGACGCGGCTGATCGGCGGGGTGCGGAGGTCGTACGGGTCGGCTTCTTCGAAGGTCTCGTGGTGGGTCTCGAACACCGCCTCGACAAAGTCCTCCTCGTCCGTCGCGAGCGCGGCGACGGTGTCGTCGGCGGTTACGGGGACTGCGACCCGTGACGCGGAGACGAAAAGCGTGTTTCCGACGGTCTCGGGGAGGATCCGGAACGCGAGCGCGTCGTCGGCAACGAGGTCGGCGGCGGCCGAGGCGACGACGAACTCGTCCATCGCGCGCTTGAGCGTCTGCTCTTCGACCAGTACCGACAGGTCGCTGAAATCGTCGCGGTCGCTGGCCGCCTCGACCAGCGTGATGACCGTCTCCCTGGTGGGATCGACGACCAGTACCGACTCATCGTCCGCCGTGAACGCCCCGTCGAGGAGGTCCTCGACGCTCGCCTCCAAGATATTCGATGCCATCTGTCACGTTGAATGATCACATAACTACCACTTAATATTAACGAATCAACGAGGTGAACAACTCGTTATCGACTGTTACAGGCCCGGTACACAAGAATTTCGATATCAAAACGGTCGACCGTGCTGTCCTCCCGATCGGTCGTCTCGGTCGGTGGCGACAGTCGCGTGGCGGAAGCGGCGGTCGCGTGACGGAAGGATTAATGCGCGGTCGCGCCCGCGTTCGCGTATGGAGCACGAGCACGTGCGGGCGGTCGATCCGGCGGTCGCCGACGCGCTGGCCGGCGAGCGCGAGAGACAAGAGCGGACGCTCGCGATGATCGCCAGCGAGAACCACGTCAGCGAAGCGGTACTGGAGGCGCAGGGGAGCGTCCTCACGAACAAGTACGCCGAGGGGTACCCCGGCGCGCGGTACTACGCGGGCTGTGAGTACGCCGACGAAGTCGAGGAACTCGCGATCGAGCGCGCGACGGAGCTGTGGGGCGCGGAACACGTCAACGTCCAGCCGCACTCCGGCACGCAGGCGAACCAGGCCGTCTACTACGCGGTGTTGGAACCCGGCGACAAGATCCTCTCGCTGGACCTGACCCACGGCGGGCACCTCTCGCACGGTCACCCCGCGAACTTCACCGGGCAGATGTACGACGTCGAGCAGTACGAGGTTGACCCCGAGACAGGGTACATCGACTACGAGGGCCTGCGCGTCGCGGCGGAGTCGTTCGACCCGGACATCATCGTCTCGGGCTACTCCGCGTACCCGCGGACCGTCGAGTGGGACCGCATCCAGGCGGCGGCCGACGCCGTCGACGCCTACCACCTCGCGGACATCGCACACATCACCGGGCTCGTCGCCGCGGGCGTCCACCCCTCGCCGGTGGGGATCGCCGACTTCGTCACCGGCTCGACGCACAAGACGATCCGCGCCGGCCGCGGCGGGATCGTGATGTGTGACGAGGAGTACGCCGACGACGTCGACAAGGCCGTCTTCCCGGGCGGCCAGGGCGGCCCCCTGATGCACAACATCGCGGGCAAGGCGGTCGGGTTCAAGGAGGCGCTCGAACCCGAGTTCGAGGCGTACGCCGAAGCGGTCGTGAACAACGCCGAGGTCCTCGCGGAGACGCTGCAGGACCACGGCCTGTCGCTGGTCTCGGGCGGCACCGACAACCACCTCGTGTTGGCCGACCTCCGCGACTCGCACCCGGACCTGCCGGGCGGCGACGCCGAGGACGCGCTCGCGGCCGCGAACATCGTCCTCAACGGGAACACGGTGCCGGGCGAGTCGCGGTCGCCGTTCAACCCCTCGGGGATCCGCGCCGGCACCGCCGGGCTCACGACCCGCGGGTTCGACGAGGCCGCCGTGGAGGAGGTCGGCGACCTCATCTACCGCGTGGTCGACAACGTCGACAGCGACGACGTGATCTATGAGGTCGGCGAGCGCGTCGCCGAGCTGTGCGAGGAGTATCCGCTGTACGAGTGAGGCCGGACCGCGGTCGCGGGCCGGACGATTCCGCCGGCCGAGGCGGATCCGTACGTACAAAGTAGGGGGACACCGACGGGCCGGTATGGACGTCCAGTCGTTCCTCGCCGCTCGACTCGACCGCGGCGCCGTTCCGCTCGCGGTCGGCGACGTAGCCGCGATCGTCACGATGTTGACTGTCGGAACGCTCAACCACACGAGCGCCGCGTTCCTCTCGTCGAACCCGCTGTACCTGCTCGAAGTGTACGCGCCGTTCATGATCGCGTGGGCCGTCCTCGCGCCGCTCGTGGGAGCCTACTCGGCCGGCGCCGTCGAGACCGCGAAGTCGTCGATCCCGCTCGTCGTGCGGTCGTGGATCCCGGCCGCAGTCGTGGCGCTCGCGCTCCGAGCGCTCGTCTTCCGCGGCGGGGCGGCGCTGACGTTCGCCGTCGTCATGGTCGTATCGGGGACCGTCGCGCTCGGCGGCTGGCGCGCGCTGTACTTCCGGCTCCGCTGAGACACGCAGTTCCACTCGTTCTCTCGTCGGCCCGTCGCATCCGTTCGCGGCCGTTCGCCCGTTCGCAACCGTTCGCGACCGGTGCGGTAGATATATCTATAACTTATGAGTAGCTTTGAAATAGCAACAACAGTAATCACGTCGAACCATGAGAAAATTTTAATAGTGGTGTTCTATTAGTGTCGAATGGATATGACGGGGTACTACGACTACGTCCTCGGGCTGATACCGGCCGCCCTGCTCGGCGTGACCGCGTTCCTCTCGCTGGTCGGACTGTCGTGGACGGCCGCCGTCCCCGCGGGGGCGCTCGTCGCGGCGGGGCTGATCGCCCACGCGATGTTCGTCAGGGGTCCCGTCGTCGACGAGGGCGGGCTGGACCGCGGCGTCGACCGGGCCGCCTCGTCGTCTCCCGTCTCGGCCTCGTCGTCGTCCGCTGCTGCGTCGTCGGACTGAGGCGTCGCCGATCGAACCGGCCGAGCCGACCACTGTTCTCGACCGGTCTCCTCTCGACCGCGTACCGCACGGTTTAGTCGTTCCGGACCGACCGATCGAGTATGACGGAAGCCCTGTTCCTCACGAGCGCCGAGGTCGACGACCTCGCCGAGCCGGCCGAGTACGTCGCCGCCGTCCGCGACGCCTACCGCCAGGTCGGGGAGGGCGCGCCCGCCGAGCCGCGCACGAAGCTGTACAACGCCGACCCGCCGGGCATGCTCACCACCTACGTCGCGGTGCTCCCCGAGACGGGCGTGATGGGCGGGTACACCTACTCGGCCGGCTTCGGCGCCGAGGACGCGTGGTTCGTGACGCCGCTTTTCGACGCCGACTCGGGCGAGCCGCTGGCGCTGCTCGACGGCGCCTCGATGAACCCGTTCAAGACCGGCGCCGCGGGCGCGGTCGCGGTCGACGCGCTCGCCCGCGCGGACGCGACCGAGGTCGCCGTGATCGGCAGCGGCGCGCAGGCGCGCGGCCAGCTCGCCACGACCGCGACCGTGCGCGACCTGGAGACGGTCCGCGTGTTCTCGCCGACCGTGGCGAACCGCGAGGCCTTCGCGACGAGTTCGACGGCCGGATCGACGCCGACGTGTCGGCGGTCGCGAGCGCGGGCGACGCGGTCGCCGGCGCCGACGTGGTGATCACGGCGACGACCGCGAGCGACCCCGTGATCGACGACGGGGACGTCGAACCGGGTACGCACGTCACGGCGATGGGGCAGTACCACCCGGAGAAGAACGAGCTGCCGCCGGAGCTGATCGCCCGGGCGACGTACGTCCCCGACATCCGCGAGCGGGCGACCCAGGACGCCGGTTCCTTCCTCGCCGCGGTCGACGCGGGGCTCGTCGACGCGGACCACGTCGCGGCCGATCTGGGCGAGGTGGTCGCCGGCGTGCACCCGGGTCGGACGAGCGCGGAGGAGGTCACGGTGTTCGACTCGGGCGGTACCGGGATCGAGACGGCCGCGGCCGCCGCCATGCTCTACGAGCGGGCGAGCGACGCCGGGCGGGGGAAGCCGATCGACTTCGCGCCCGCGAGCGAGGCACTCACCGGGCGATAAGTCGCTGCGAGCGCGATAGCCAGCTCCAAGGTCCCAGCCGCTCGGGTGGAAGCGACTGTTGCCACCGAGAACACTTCCAAAGCCCCAGCCTCGCCGCTTCCCCTTTGAGTCCCATCCGTCCCGCACAGCCCCGCGCCTCACGCCTCCCC
>NZ_WPCE01000103.1 GCF_009742825.1 Halorubrum sp. CBA1125 | reverse complement strand
GGCCGCGCTCGACGACGCCGGGAAGGGGTACAACGTGTTCGACCGCGGCATCTTCCACTCGATCTACACCCAGGACAACAACGGGCTCGTCGTCGAGCTGTCCTCCGACAAGTACGAGATCCCCGACGACCGCAAGGGCGAGGTGCTGGCGACCGCCCAGCGGTTCCGCGAGGAGGACGGCGCCGACTTCGCGCAGGACCGCCACATGGAGGCCGCCCTCGAGGAGCTCGGGCTCCCGGTCAACAAGTACGACCTCCCGGACGCCGACGCGGGCGTCGGGGTCTGAGATGGCGGGCGGTCCGTCTGACCCGCACGCCGGAGACGGCCCGAACGCCGGCGACGACCCGCACGCCGCCGAGGAGCTGGTGACGGCCGGCGCCCCGCTCGCGGACGCGGACGCCGCCCTCGTCCTCGTCCACGGCCGGGGCGCGACCGCGCGGAGCATCGTCGACTTCGGCGCGGCGGTCGCCGGCGAGGACGTCGCGCTGCTCGCCCCGCAGGCGGCCGCCAACACCTGGTACCCGAACTCCTTTCTCGCCCCCGTCGAGCAGAACGAGCCGGGCCGTCGCTCCGGACTCCGCGCGGTCGGGCGGGCGGTGAACGCCGCCGCGGACGCCGGGATCGACGCCGACGCGGTCCTCGTCGCCGGGTTCTCGCAGGGCGCCTGTCTCGCGAGCGAGTTCGTCGCCCGGCACCCGACCCGGTACGGCGGGCTCGCGGTTTTGAGCGGCGGGCTCATCGGCGAGTCGGTCGACGTCGACGACTACCTCGCGGACGCGGGGGGCTCCGCCGGGGTCGACGGTGCCGCCGAGGAGGAGCGCGACGACGCCGAGGGCCCCCTCGCCGGCACGCCCGTCTTCCTCGGCTGCAGCGACGTCGACCCGCACATCCCCGAGGAGCGCGTCCACGAGACGGCCGACGTCTTGGCGGCGCTCGGCGGCGACGTCGACACGCGGATCTACGAGGGGATGGGCCACGGGATCAACGAGGACGAGGTCGACGCGGTGTCGGCGCTGGTCGCGGACCTCGGCTGAGGCCGGATCCCCGAGTCTCCCGGTCCGGCCCGCAGTCGTGAGCCCGTGAGCGTTCACGCCAGCCGGTCGGCCGACACCCGGCGGGTCACGCCAGCCAGTCGGCCGGCTTCGTGTCGTAGTCGACGTCGTCGGCCGCGATCCGCTCGCGGATCTCCGGGTCGAGGTCGTGTGCGGTGACCTCGCCGCCGTCGTACTGGAACCGCACGCCGACCTCCTCGCCGTCGGGCTCGCGGCCGTTCCGCTTGGCGCGTCGGAGCTCCTCCTCGTCGTACTCGACGCGAATCGTCGCGAGGTTCACCGGCCGGCCCCACAGCTCGAAGACGCGCTCCAGCGTCGCTTTCGCGCGCTCCTCGTCGAGCGCGACCCCGTTGTACCGGTGGCCCAAGAGGAGCTCGCCCCGGTTCCGGAAGTTGCCGTCGAGCACGACCATCGTCGGCTTCCCGAAGTTGGTGAACTTCAACAGGAGCTTCCGGCGCACGTCGTCCGGGTCGACGCTGGCGACCCGGTGTTCCTCGGCCGCCCGGCTGTACTCGTAGGTGAAGTAGTTCCGCTCGCGGACGAACTCGTCGGTGAGGAACGCGTCGATGAACGTCACGTCGTTGTGGCTTTCGCGGACCTCGAACATGCGCTCCCAGCCGGCCGTGCGGTCGACGTCCGCGAGCGCCGACTCGGCGTCGGGGTAACGGTCGACGTCGAACATGTACCGGGCCCGCTCTTCGAGCGTCTCCCGCGAGACGTCCCGGAGCGCGGTCCGATGTTCGGGCCGCGAGAGCGCGTAGTGGCGCTCCGCGAGCCCCTCGTCGGTGAGCAGCTTCCAGGGGTACCGCTCGATGTCGGGGACGCCCGGCTCGTTGGGGTCGCGGTCACCCTCGCGGGCGGACAGCGCGCGGTCGACCGTCTCGGCGTCGACGCGCGGGTCGCCCGCGGCGGCGAGGTCGGCCAGCTCGTCCAGCGTCGCCGGTCCCGCCCCGGCGATCGCGGGGTCGGGCGCCAGCAGGTCCGCGACGCGGTCGAGGTCGACCCGCGAGTGGAAGTTCTCCGGCGTCACCCCCTCGACGCGGAGCAGCTTGTCGATCACGTCTCGGCGGGCGGCCCGCAGCTCCACGTGGGTCCACAGCTCGAACCCGAGCTTGTAGGGGTTGAGGCCGGGCGAGCCGAGCACCCGGGCCATGTGGTCGGCGTAGGTGAGGAACTCGTCCGAGCCGGCGAACCCCTCGCCGCCCATCATAACAGACTCCCAGTACGTGGCCCATCCCTCGTTCATCACCTTCGTCGTCTTCTGGCCCGCGAAGTAGTACGCCTCCTCGCGGAGCGCGTCGATCACCGTCGTCTCCCACGGCTCGCGGTCGACCGCCTTCCCCGTCTCCGGGTCGTAGCGCTTCCCGTGGTCGCGTAAGAACGCGAGCACGTCGCGGCGCGGCTCCGTCGGTTCGAGCCCCTCCTCGCGCCCGTCGAGCCACTCGTCGTCGAAGAGTCGCGGCGCACCGACTCGCTCAGGTCGAGCTCGTCGATCCGGTCGCGGACCGCCGCGACCGCGTCGCGCTCCTCCGCCGCGACGTCCGCGGTCGGGTCGGGCGCGTCGTGCCCCCGCGCGGCGTCGACGGGGTTGTGCTGGTCGATCGTGTCCTCCAGCGCGCTCACCGCGTCGATCAGCCGCTCGACCTCGTCGCGGTCGACGTCCGGCCGCTCGGCGATGGCGGCGATCCGGTCGGCGTTGCGCTCCAGCCGGGCCGCGGCGTTCGGGCCGCCTTCGCCGCGGTCGGCGTACAGCCCGAACCACTCGTTGTTCGCGAAGAAGTCGGCGTGGGCCTCGACGTGGGTGATCACCGCCTTCTGGTCGGCGGCCGCGTTCGACTCCTGGAGGAACGCGTGCGCGGGGTCGTCGTTGTTGACGATCTCGAACGCCTTCCCCAGCCCGTGCCGGTCCTTCTTCTTCTGGCGCTCGTACTCCATCCCCCACCGCCAGTGGGGGTACCGCCGCTGGAACCCGCCGTAGGCGATCAGCTCGTTCATCTGGTCGTGGTCGACCACCCAGTACCGCACCGGGTACGGCTCCAAGCCGAGCCGCTCGGCGAGCGCCCTGGCCTCGCGGGCCGCCTCGTCGAGCGTTTCCGCCTCCCGCTTCGCCTCGATCCGGTCGTCTCTCATCGTCGGTCACCTCCGCCGCGACGGGCGGCTCGGCTGGCGGTCGTCGCGTCGGGGCCGGCGTCGCTTTCCCCCTCGCCGCGGTCCCCGCCGTCCGCCTCCGTGCTCAGGATCTCGTAGATCGCGTCGGTGACGTCGTCGGGATCGGCCACCCGCGCGACCGCGACGTCGTCGGCGTCGCCGAACGCCGCCTCCAGCTCGTCGGCGTGGCGGGCGTTCGACGCCGCGCCGCCGGGCTGGGTCTCGACGTACGCGTGGAGGTTGGCGTCGATCGACTCCATCAGCGGGATCACGTTCTCCGTGGTGTCGCTGCCGGCGTTCTCCGAGTCGCCGGCCGCGAACACGTACCGGTTCCACTCGCTGTACGGGTACTCCTCTAAGATCTCCGCGACCAGCTCGTACGCGCTGGAGATCCGGGTCCCCCCGCCCGACTGGATCCCGAAGAAGTCCCCGCGGTCCACCTCCCACGCCTCCGCGTCGTGGACGACGTAGCGGAACTCCGCGGCGTCGTACTTCCCGGTCAGGTACCAGTCCATCGGGGTGAACACCCGCTCGACCAGCTCGCGCTTCTTTTCGCGCATCGAGCCGGACGCGTCCCGGACGTTGACGACGACGACGTTGCGCTCGCGCCGCTCCGTCACCTCCGGGTGCCGGTACCGCTCGTCCTCCGGCCGGAAGGGGACGCGTTTCAGCCCGTTCCGACGGATCCGGGCGCTCACCGGCTCCGGGTCGCGCGCCGCGTCGAGCGCGTCGAAGCTCTCCCAGCGGTCGAGCGCGGCGACCGGCTCGCCCGTCTCCTCTGCAACCGTCGCCGCCTCGTCGGCGACCCATCCGCGCGAAACGGGGATCCCCCGACTCCGGGCCCACTCGAAGGCGTCGTCGACGCCGGCGCCCGCGACGAACAGCCCCTCGCGGACGAACGACTCGTCGAAGTCGGTCGCGAGGTGCCGCTTCAGCCCGCGCTTGAAGAACTCGTCGACGTCGAGGGTTCCCCGCGGGCCGGCGCGCGCGATGTCCGTGAAGTCGCCCTCCACCTCCTCGACGACCTCCTTCCCCTTCGGTTCGAGGTCGAGCCCGAGCGCCTCGTCGAGCTCGCGCGCGAACTCCTCGGGGTCCATCTCGTAGTACTCGTGGTCCCCGCCCTCCTCGCCGGGCTCGCCCTCCTCGTCGCCGTCGCCGGGCTCCGGGTCGACGGGCTGGCCGGGCTGGGGCTGGCCGTCCTGCCCCCGTCCGACGCCGCCGGCCGACCGCCGGTCGTACTCGAACGACGGCAGGTCGACGATCTTGACGGGGATCCGGATCCGGTCGGGGCCGGAGCCGCCGAGGTCGCCGTGCTGATGAACTCCGCGAGGTCCTCGCGGCGCGTCTCGCCGACCTCGCGGAAGCGCTCGCGGTCCTCGGTTAGTCCCACGTCGGATCACCCCCGTTTCGGCGGGAGCCGTCGCCGCTCGCGTCGTCGCTCGCGTCGACGTCGAGGTCGGTCCACTCCTCGCGGAGGTCGCGCATCACGGTCCGGCTCGTCAGCTCGGCGGACGCGGGGCTGTACCCCCGGTCGCGGAGCCGATCGATCGTCTCCGCCTTGATCCGGGCCGTCTCGGTGTCCGCGGGCGGGTCGTCCCACTCCGCGGGGTCGAGGTCGGGGAACCGGCGCTTCACGTCCGCGAGGTCGTTCGACTCCAGGACGGTCTGCAGCTCCGGGATCTCCCCCAGGTCGACCTCGTCGACGCTGAACGCGTCGCCGCGGTTGCGCCACGCGTACCGGGTGAGCGCCCGGATCACGCGCTCGCGGCGGAATTCCTCGACCGGACGGGTCGGTGCCGTCCCGCGGTAGTCGTCCTCGTCGAACCGCCCGAGCGTCTCCGTCTCGAACACCTTCATCGCGAGCGGGTCGGGCGCCTCCGTGCCGCGGTCGGTCTCGATATCCTCGTCGCCGTCCCACGCGTACACGTGCTCGACGTACTCCGCGACCCGCTCGGTCGAGACGGTCGCCTCCGCGAGGATCGCGTCGACCACGTCCTCGCGCTGGCGCTCCCGGACGCGGGCCTCGACCGGCTCGCGCCGGCGCTCGAACTCGCCGGCCTCCCCCCGCGAGAACACCGGCGCGTCCGCGAGTCCCTCCTCCATCGCGTCGAGCACGTCCTCGGGCGTGACCACCCGCTCGACCGACAGCTCCGGGTGGCTCCGGTCCGCGTCCGTCGCGAGCAGGTCGGCGATCGCGTCGCGGGTGTACGTCACCGGGATCCCGTTGCGGCCGTCCGCCTCCCCGAGCGAGACGTCCTCGACGGCGACCGCGTCGTCGCCGCGTCGCACCTCGCCGGTCTCGTACAGCTCGGCGGTCTCGATCAGGCCGAGGTCGCCGGGGAGGTCGTCCGAGTCGAGCCGCGTGACGACCGCGTACAGCGCCGCGGCGCCGATCGCGTGCGGCGCGATCTCCCGCTCGGTGACGCTCCCGTCGGCGTTGCGCACGTCGACGGTGAGCGGAGCCGCGGCCGGATCGGTGGCGTCGCCGTCGGGGCCCTCCGGGTCGGTCCGCGTCCCGCCCGCGCCGCCCTCGACCGCGTCGCTCCGGCTCGCGTCGACCGCGGTCGCCCCCCCCGATCTCCCGGCGGAGCAGCCGCGCCTCCAGTCGCCGGTTCGTGAGGTAGCGGAACTCGTGGCGGGAGAGCCGGCGCTTCAGCGCCTTCAGGGGGTCGGCGTCGCCGCGCTCGGCGTGGCGGTCGAGCTCCGCGTCGAGGTCCGGGTTCGAGATGACGACGAGCTGGGTGTCCAGGTCCATCCCGATCCCCTTGTCGAGCTTGACGCGCCGCTCGTCCGGGACGTTCAACAGCCGCCGGAGGAGGTCGGCGTGCTGGCTGGCGTCCTCGACGACGGTCGCGACCCCGTTGCCCTGCGAGAGGACGCCGTCGTAGCTGAACGCCTGGGGGTTCTTCCGCCCCCGGGAGTCGAGCTCGCGCACCATGCCGCCCATCCAGGACCCGACGAGCCGCTCTTTCGGCGTCCCGTCGTCCTCGGCGTGGAGCACCCCGATCCCCCGGCCGACGTCGACGACGTAGCTCGTCACCCGGAGGTGGTCGCGGTCCGTGATCGCCGAGAACAGGTCCCGACGGCCCGACTCGCGGTAGACGGACTCCAGGTGGTCGTACGCCTCCCGGCTGAACGGGTCGAGGTCGACGTCGGTGACGATCGGGTAGCCGTCGTCGTTGGCCGCGTCCGCGATCGACTCGCGGACCGGCTCCGGGAACACCGACAGCGGGTGCGCCTGAACCGGGCTGCGGTACCACGCGTCCGCGTCGCCGCCGCTGCCGTACGACAGGGAGGCCGCGCCGGTGCCACCCCCGCCGACGCCGGCTCCGGCGCCCGTCACGTTCCACTCGACGGTGTACCGCCGCCCCGCGTCGGTCTTCGAGAACGCGCGGAGCCCGTTGACGAGACACCGCTTGAACTCCGACTTCCCGGCCGCCGTGGGGCCGTCGATCCAGACTATCGTCTCGTCGTTGCCGCGCCCCGCGGCGGCGGCCCGGAGGTCGTCGACGAACGCGTTGAGCGCGCGGGTGTTGCCGAGCACGGCGTGTTCCCCGTCGTTCTCCGGGTCGTCGAAGAAGCGGTACCGGGTGAGCACCTCGCCGCGCTCGCGGACCTCGCGGGTCCCCTGCGCCTCGACCGCCGCGAGGATGTAGGCGGCGCCCGAGGCGGCGGCGGTCGGGTTCTCCAGCACCCGGTCGACGTACTCCGCGAGGCTCATCGGCGGGTCGTACGCCCCGCGGAGCCGGTCGTCGGCCGCCGCGAGGAACCCTTCGCCGTCGGGTCTAGATCGGTCGCTCATCTCAGTCCTCGTCTTCGATCTCCGAGCGCGCGACGGCCGCGCCCGCGTACTCCAACACCTCCGCGGCGCCGTCCTCGGAGTACCCCCGGTCGACCAAGGCGTCCACCCAGGCGCTCCGCTCCTCGTCGTCGAGGTCGGTCGCGGAGACCAGCGCCGAGAAGTTGATGTTGTGTTTCTTGTCCTCCCACAGCTTGCGCTCTAACGCGCGCCGGAGCCGGTCGTTCTCCTGGGGGTCGAAGCCGCGCCCCTCGCGGGCGCGTCGGGAGACCCAGTTCGACACCTCCTGTCTGAAGTCGTCCTTCCGGTCCGAGGGGATGTCGAGCTGCTCTTCGACCGCCCGCAGGAACGTCTCGTCGGGCTCGGTCTCCCGGCCCGTGAGCTCGTCGTCGACGGTGTCGTCGTCGATGTACGCCATCACGTGGTCCATGTACTTCTCGCCCTGGCGGCGGAGCTCGTCGACGTCGTACGCCAGCGCGTGCCGGACGTCCTCGATGGCGCGCTCGCGGTACTCCTCCCGGACGGTCTCCAACAGCCGCTCGTAGCGGTCGAGGTCGTCGGCGGCGATCGAGCCGTGCCCGCCGAGGTTCGCCTCGAAGTGGTCGAACACGGACAGCGGCGAGAGGTACGACCGGCCGCGGTGGGTGGCGTCCATGATCGCCTCCGCGATCTCGTCGCCGACGAACCGGGCGGAGATCCCGTCCATCCCCTCGCCGGCGTCGGTCGACTCGGCGGCGTCCTCGCGGAGCTTCCGGCGGTCGATCTCCTCGTCTTCGAGCTCGCCGTTGTACACCTTCGCCTTGTCGAGCAGGCTCACGGTCTCGTCGGTCGGCTCCTCCAGGCGGGTGAGCACGCCGAACAGCCCGGCCATCTCCAGCGCGTGCGGCTCGACGTGGACGTTCGGGACGTCGGCGTTGTCGAGCATCTTCTCGTAGATCTTCGCCTCGCTCTCGTACTCCAGCACGTAGGGGTAGTCGATCCGCTTGGTGCGGTCGTTGAACGCCTCCATCTTCTCGTCGCCGGTCTTCTCGCGGTACTCGGGCATGTTCGTCCGGCCGACGATCACCTGGTCGATGTCGATCCGCGGATTGTTCTTCGGTTTGATCGTCGACTCCTGGGTGGCGTGGAGGAAGTCGTAGAGGAACTCCCGCTGGAGTTTCAACAGCTCCTCGCCCGAGAACAGCCCGCGGTTCGCGTTGCAGAACGCGCCGGCGTAGTCGAACGCCCGCGGGTCGGACTCGCCGTAGACGGCGAGCTTCGCGTAGTTGATGTCGCCGGTGAGCTCCGTCTCGTCCTGGTTCTTCTTGTCCTTCGGCTCGAACGTCTCGACGCACTCCCGGCGGTTCTCGTTGGCGACCAGCCGCACGACCTCGACGTGTTCTGCGAGGACGGTCGCGAGGTCGTCGTCGTAGTGCGCGAGCAGCTCGTTCAGGTAGAACTCCGAGGCGGGGTCGGGGTGCTGCTCGTTCCGGATGGTGTACGGCGCGTCGAGCCGCTCGTTGAGGTCCTCGATCACCGCCTCGCGCTGCGGCTTCGGGAGTAGCACGAGCGGGTCCTGGTTCATCGGCGAGCGGACCGCGTCGTCGTCGGGGTCCTGGTCGTCGATCACGGACCGGAGGTCGACCCACCGGAAGGTGTACATCCGGCCGGCCTCCTCGCGGGTGTACGCCTCGAAGTACCGCCGGACGAGCCAGTCGAAGTGCGACTTCCCGGAGCCGACCGGTCCCAGGAGAAGCTTGATCCGCTTTTCGGGGCCGAGCCCGCGGGCGCCCGACTTCACCTTGTTGACGAACTCGTGGATCGCCTCGTGGACCTCGCGGCCGTAGAAGACGTTCTCGCCGTCGTGGATCGGGTCGTCCGCGGCCAGCGCGTACTCGACGACGCCGCGCTCCTCGTCGTAGCGCGTGCCGTAGTGGTCGAACATGTCCGCGACGCGCTGGTGGGCGTTCCGCGCGATACGCGGGTCCTCGTACAGCGCGTCGAGGTACCAGTCGAACGACCTGGCCGTTCTGAGGTCGTCCGGGACGTCCGTCTGGTACTCCGCGCTGAGCCGTTCGAGCGTGTGTTTTTCTGCCATCGTATCACGTCTCTCGGAGGGCAGGGAGGCGAGCCGGCCGGGACGCGACGGACGGACGCGTCGCTCCTCGTCCGCTATCGTCGTCTCATCGAACTGCGAGCAGCGCGTCGTCGGTGTGCGTGTCGGTGCCAGTCGTCGCCTCGCCTTTATCCGAGGCTATATATATGAGAGGGATTGTCACGCATAAATGTATCGGCCGTCGGCACCCCCGAACCGCCGCGGACCCCGTCGCAGTCCCTGGATCCGGCCGGTTCACTGCGGGTTCGTCGGGTCTCGTTCTGTACCCCGCGTGATATCGACGACGCGCACGGCCCGATGCCCACGCGAGCCGCCGCTGGCGCTCGCACGGACGGCCGCGGCGCTCCGACGGGTCCCCGCGAAAAAAGCGGAGAACGTCGCCCCCGGGGCGGAGCCTTTTGTCGGCCGACGTCACAGGGCGGACGTGACGTTCAGCATCTGCGTTCGCGAGCGGTACACGGACGACGACGGAGACGACCGGGTCCGGTACGGCGTGGCGGTGACGACGCGGCTGCCCGGCGTCGGCGCCCTGTGTCCGTTCGCGTCGGCCGACGGCGCGGTGGCGACCCAGTCGCTCGTCAACGCCGAACTCGGACGGAAGGGACTCGAGTACCTCGACGACGGCATCGCCGTCGACGACGCACTCCGGGCGCTGTTGAACGCGGACGAGGGGCGCGCCGACCGCCAGGTGCATGGCGTCGACGCCGCGGAGACGTTCGCGTTCTCCGGCGACGGATGTCGCGACTGGTACGGACACACAGTCGGCGAGAACTACACCGTCGCCGGCAACCTCCTGACGGGCGAGGAGGTGATCGCCGACGCCGCGGCCGCCTACGAGTCGACCGCGCACGGCGACGCGCCGCTCGCGGAGCGGCTGATCGACGCGCTCGCGGCCGGCCACGCCGCCGGCGGCGACAGACGCACGGACCTCGACGTCCAGTCCGCGGCGCTCCTCGTGACGAACACCGAGACCGAGGCGGACGACCCGTACTACGACGACCTCCGCGTCGACGCCACGGAGACGCCGATCGCGGACCTCCGGACGACCTACGAGACGGCGAAGCGCGGGTACGAAGCGGTCCTGGAGAAGTACGACGAGACGTAAGGTACTCTTCGCCCGCGCTTCCGTGTCCGCCCACGTTTCCGTCTCAATTCGGCGTTCCGGCTCTGTTGCAATCTATTCTTCAGATATGTTCTCGTCTGAAACAGCGGGTCGCTGAAACGTGCTAGTAGTACGATTAGTACTGTGTCGTTGCTGGCCGGGCGAGGATAGCTGCGGTGAGCACTCCCAAAGCCCCAGCCGTCGGCTGTACGTAGCTGCCACCGCGGAGAACACTCACAAAGCCCCAGCCGCGAGGACCTCCGAAAGACGGTCCTGCTCGCTTCGCTGCGCGGGCTGCGACTTTCGTGGTCCCGCTCGCTCCGCTCGCGGGACTCGGGGGCCTTG
>NZ_WPCE01000283.1 GCF_009742825.1 Halorubrum sp. CBA1125 | reverse complement strand
CGGCGGACCGAGGCGGCCGCGACCCCGAGGACGTGGTTCCTCGACGAGCTGGGCGTCCACACCGAGTTGACTCCCCGCGACTCCGCCGACATGGTCGACGAGACGGGGTTCGGCTTCTACTACCAGCCCGCGTTCAACCCCGCGATCGACGAGCTGTTCGACCGCCGCGACCAGATGGGCGTCCGCACGTTCGTCAACACGATCGAGACGCTGGCGAACCCCGCCGGAGCCTCCGTTCACCTCGGCTCCTTCTACCACCTCGCGTTCGCGAAGAAGGTCGTCGACACGTTCGTCGCGAGCGAGTTCCACGACCTCGACCGCGTCCTGATGTTCCAGGGGATGGAGGGGTACGACGACGTCCGCCCCGGCTACACGAAGGTCGCCGAGTGGGACGCGGCCGGCGGGGGCGAGGCCGGCGGCGACGACGGTGACGACGCCGGCAGCGAGAGCGCCACGTTCGACGACTTCGAGATCGAGACGGCCGAGTACGGGATGGACCTCGAAGAGGCGGACCTCCACGTCGACGACGTCGCCCGCGACTCGGCGCGGATCACGGAGGAGGTGCTGGCCGGCGAGCGCGACGACGCGTTCGCGGACGCGGTCGCGGTCAACGCCGCGCTCCGGATCTACGCCCGCGAGGACGCCGACTCCATCGAGGCGGGCCTCGATCGGGCCCGCGAGGTCATCGATGACGGCTCCGCGAAGGCGGTCATCGAAGACCTGCGAGCGTTCTGAGACCGGGCGCGTCCTCGACGTTCCGTTTAAATATCCACGAGCGAGAGCGACGGTACCCATAAAAAGCGGGTGCGGTGGCGCGTGCCTGCGAGGCCGCGCAGCGGCCGAGCAGCACCACGCGAGGGAGTCGCTGGCGGCGCCAGCCGCCAGCGACGAGGCTGGGGAGGCGTGAGGTGTTGTGCGGAGCGGTGCGGGGCGGGACTCAAAGGGGCAGTCGCGGGGGCGCCGTAGGCGACGTAAGCACCGCAACGAGGGAGCGTCAGCGAGCGAGTGAGGAGCGCAGCGAGCGTACGGCGCCCCCGCGGCTGGGGCTTTGGCGGTGTTTTCCGTGACGTTGCTAGTAGCTATTTATAAACGATCGACTGGACCGGAGACGGTCTTCGCCGCAGCCCGGCCAGTTATTTATAAACAGCCGCCGCCGACACCACTCGGTCGCTTATAAAAGTCGGCGGCGGCAAGCGAGGGTCAACAGTCCCGGAACCGAACGGCCGAGACGACCTCGACCGATTATAAATCGCGCTCCGGTGCCGGCGGCATCGCCCGCTTGTGGGCGCTGCGCTCGTACAGTTCGACGACGCGGTCGACGGCCGCCTCGGGGACGTCGAGCTCGCGGACCGTCGCCGCCCGCGAGAGCCCGCCGTCGACGTGGACCGCGAGGATAGCGTCGACGGTGTCGTAGTCGAGGCCCATCTCGTCGGCGTCGGTCTGTCCCTCCCACATCCCGGCGGTCGGCTCCTGCATCACCAGGTCGCGGGGGACGCCGACGTGGGCCGCCAGCTGGCGCACCTGTTGTTTGTAGAGGTTCCCGATCGGGTTGCAGTCGACGGCCTGGTCGCCGTACTTCGTGAAGTACCCCGTCATCGCCTCCGCGCGGTTGCCGGTCCCGAGCACGACCCGGTTCTCGGCGTTGGCGACGAGGTAGTTGCAGACGGCCCGCGTGCGGACGAACGCGTTCCCGCGGGCCATCCGGTCCTCGGCGGCCGCCGGGAGCGCCTCGAAGAGGGCGTCCGCGATCGGCTGGATCTCGACCACGTCGTACTCGATCCCGAGGGCCTCGGCGACGCGCTCCGCGTCGCTCATCACCTCCGGGTCGTTCACCTCGGAGGGCATGGTGAGCCCGTGGAGGCCGTCCTCGCCGAGGGCCTCGACGGCGAGGTGGGCGGTGAGCGTCGAGTCGATCCCGCCGGAGAGCCCGAGCACGGCGCCCTCCGCGCCCGCGTCGTCGACGGTGTCCGCGATGAACGAGACGATGCGCTCGCGGGTCGCCGCCAGTTCCGCCTCCGAGAGCCGGAGGTCGATCGGGGGGTCGTCCGACAGCAACACCGACTGGTCCGGGGTCTGGCTCATGGACGTGTCGTGGGGCCGAGACGACTAATACCTCCCCGTCGTCGATGCGAAGTGGACGTTCGTCCGTTTCTCGTGCGGCGATCAGGGAGAGAGCGCCGGCGGGGGCGTCCGTGCGCTCCCGTTCGACGGCCACGCGGTGGGTCTCTGACCCCCGGACCAGTTCCGGTTCGTCGACGGGTGCGGGACCCGACCGTCCGGAGCGCCTGTCGGTCCGCGGTCGACCCGATCGATTAAAGTCAGCTTGTGGTAACCAACGCGTAGTGGTTATCACCGACGCCGCGGCCGACCGGGGAGACCGATCGGGGCGACGAGCCGGAGGTGTGCCGTGACGGACGCGACGCTCGTCGTCGTCGCCGGAACGACGGCGACGGCCGCGATCGACGGGATCAGCGCGGCCGGCGCCGATCCGACGCTGCGGGCGCACACCCCGAGCGCCGACCTGGAGATCGTCGCCGACGGGCGCCCGGCCCCCTCCTCGCCGGTCCCGGTCAGTCCCGCGGGCTGTCCCACGCCGGCGGTCGTCACCCGCGCG
>NZ_WPCE01000077.1 GCF_009742825.1 Halorubrum sp. CBA1125 | reverse complement strand
GCTCACCGCGTCCCTCGCGCGCTGTCTCGCGTCCCTCCGGGACGCTCGCGGGAGCGCGCCACCGCAGAATCGCTCACTCCTTGACCTGTATCGAATGAATCCAGTGCGGGCGTGTGAACCCTTCTATGACACCCTCGATCGGTTCAGGTTTCAGAGGACTCGGTCACAGAAGCAACTATATAATGGCGCACATCCGGGTCAAAACCGAACGCGGACGCCTACTCGCCCTCGGCGTCCGCGAGAAACGCCACGTCGCCGGCGATGACGGCGCTCGCGATCACCGCCGCGCCGACCACCAGCGCGACGACGAACGTCGTGAGCGTGACGGAGAGCGCGTCGCCGCCGATGGAGACGCCGACGAACGCGCCGACGGATCCCCCGACCCCGCCGGCGATGATCGCGAGCGTCTGCGCCTCGCGCATAGCTGTCGGTTCGCCAACACCGCTTATAAGCGTTCGCGTCGGGTTCTCTCGGGTGATAACCGCCGATCGCGTCCGAACTTCCCGAACTTCGTCTCAGCGCGGGTACTGCCGACCGAGGTCAGGGGCGTCGTCCTCGCTGTCGTCACCGCCGTCTCCAGACTCGTCGCCGCCCTCACCGACCTCATCGCCGCCCTCTTCCGTCCCGCCCGGACTCACGCTCCCGGTCCGGTACCCGGCCATGTCGAGCGTGACGTACTCGAAGCCGACGTCGGTGAGGTGCTCGTGGACCGCGTCGGCGAAGGCGGGGTCGAGCGCGCGTTCCAGCTCGTCGGGCGCGATCTCGACGCGCGCGAGCCCGTCGTGGTCGCGCACGCGGAACCCCTCGAAGCCCCACTCGCGGAGCACCCGCTCGGCCTTCTCGACGCGGGTCAGCCGCTCTTCGGTCACCTCTAACCCGGTCGGGATCCGCGAGGAGAGACACGCCATCGAGGGCTTGTCGGCCACCGAGAGCCCGTACGCCGCTGCGATCTCGCGGACCTCGTCTTTCGCGATCCCGGCGTCGAGCAGCGGCGAGAACACGTCGAGCTCCTCGACCGCGCGCAGCCCCGGCCGATGACCCTCGCCGGGGTCGTCGGCGTTGGTCCCGTCACAGACGGTGTCGATCCCGAGGTCGCGGGCCGTCTCGTACATCCGTCCCAGCCGCATCGTCCGGCAGTGGTAACACCGGTCGCCGTCGTTGGCGACGAAGTTCGGGTCGTCGAGCTCCGAGAACGTCACCGTCTCGTGGCGGATGCCGATCTCGTCGGCGACGCGCTTCGCGTCATCGAGCTCCGCGGCCGGCAGCGTCTCGCTGCGGGCGGTACACGCCACCGCGTCCTCGCCGAGCGCGTCGCGCGCGAGCGCCGCGACGACCGAGGAGTCGACCCCGCCCGAGAACGCGACGAGGACCCCGTCGCGCTCGGCGAGCGCGGCGCGCGCTGCGGACGCCTTCGCCGCCGTCTCGGGAGCGAGATCCCCGTTTTCGACGGCGAGCGTTTCCTGACTCATGGTCGCCGGTTCGCGGCCGGCAGGAAAAAGCGCGTCGCCCGCGGCGCGGTCCGGCTCCGCCGGTCGACCGACCCGTACCCTTTAACGCGTTGCCGCGATATCCGCGGGTAGATGGAGCTGGAGGCGATCCCCGGCGTCGGCGCCAAGACGGCCGCGGCGTTGCGCGAGCTCGACGACCCGGCCGCGACCGTCGAGTCGGGCGACGTGGCCGGGATCGCCCGCGCGCCGGGCGTCAACGAGGCCCGCGCGGCTCGCATCGCCCGCGGCGCGATCCGCCGCCGCCACGGCGACGAGGGGCGCGTGCTAGCCACCGACCGCGCCCGTGAGGTGTACCGCGAGGCGATCGGCCTGCTGCGCGAGCGCACCGTCACCGACTACGCCGCGAAGCGGCTGGAGACGTTCTACCCGAGCGCGTCCGCCTCGCGGATCGCGGAGGCGCAGTCGGTGGCGGCCGCGGCGACCGACCGCGATCCCGACCCCGCCGTCCGGGAGGCGCTCGCGGACCTCGAACCCCTCTCCGACCCGCCGACGGTCCGGGTGCGTGACCGCTGTCTCGCCACGGCCGACGCCGAGACGCTCGCCCGCGCCGAGTCGGCCGTCCCGGAGCTCTCGGTCGAGACCGTCGAAGACGCGCGGGACGTCTCCGAGCTCGCGCGGTCGTACGCGTCCGTGGTCGTCCTGGACGAGGAGTTCGCCGGGCTCGACGTGGAGGGCGACGTGAAGGTTCGCCCAGACGCCCTGGAGAACCCGGCGGAGACGGTGCCGGAGCGGCTGCTCGCCTTCTTCGCCGCGAACCGCGAACGGCTGGAGGCCGCCGCCGCGGTCCACGAGGCGGCCGCCGCGGCGGGCGACCCGGTCGCCCCGGACGGCCCCGCCGCTCGACCTCGCCGGCTGCGCGACGCGCTCTCGCGACTCGACGACGACGGGACGATCGCCGGCGACCCCGAGCTGGACCGGCTGACCGCCGCCGTCGACGACCTCGACGCGGCCGTGTCGACCGCCGAATCCGTCGCCGACGACCGCCTGCGCGAGGCGATCCGCGAGCGCGACGTGACGATCGAGGGGACCGACTTCCTCTCGCTCGTCGAGCAGGGCGCGCGCGTCGACTCGCTTCTGGACCGCGAGCTCGCCGACGAGTACGACGAGGCGATCGCCGCCGCCCGCGAGCACCTCGTCGACGCACTTCAACTGGAGCCTGAGGAGGCCGAACTCGCCGAGCGCGTCTTCGGCGGTGACCCCTCCTTCCCGGTCGATCACGACGAGAGCGCCGCTTCCCGGCTCCGCACCGAGCTGTCCGCGGCGCGGGACCGCCGCGCAGCCCGACTCAAGTCGGAACTCGCGCGGGATCTCGGCGACCTGCGCGAGCCGGTCGAGGAGCTGGTCCGCGACGCCCTCGAACTCGACGTCGAACTCGCGATCGCGCGGTTCGCCCGCGACTTCGACTGCGTGCTGCCGGAGGTCGCGGACCCCGCGGCGGCCGACGGTGAGGGGGGCGACGACGCCTCCGGCTTCCGCATCGAGGCAGGTCGCTCTCCGCTGCTCGACGTCGACTTCGAGGACGCGGAGCCGATCGACTACGCGGTGTCCGGCGCGACGCTGCTCTCCGGGGTGAACTCCGGCGGGAAAACCTCCACCCTCGACCTCGTCGCGCTCGTCGTCGTGCTCGCGCAGATGGGGCTGCCGGTCCCCGCGGAGTCCGCGACCGTCGAGCGCTTCGAGGAGGTCCACTACTACGCGAAGTCGCAGGGGACGCTCGACGCGGGCGCGTTCGAGGCCACCCTCCGTGACTTCGGCGACCTCGTCGAGGGGGCGGACGGCCGGCTCGTCCTGGTCGACGAGCTGGAGTCGATCACGGAGCCCGGCGCCTCCGCGAAGATCATCGCGGGCATCCTGGAGGCGCTCTCCGAGCAGGACGCCACCGCCGTCTTCGTCTCGCACCTGGCCCGCGAGATCCGCGACGCCGCCGACTTCGACGTCGCCGTCGACGGGATCGAGGCCGCCGGGCTCGTCGACGGCGAACTCCGCGTGAACCGCTCGCCGAAGAAGGGCCACCTCGCGCGCTCGACGCCGGAGCTCATCGTCGAGAAGCTGGCTGACGACCGCGGCGGCGGGTTCTACACCGAACTCTTAGAGAAGTTCTGAGGACGGATCCGGTTCGAAACGGATCTCTGAGGCGGATTCGGTCCGGAACGGTTCGATCCGGAAGAGCCCGGTCCGGACCGGCTCGATCCGGAGCCGCCCGCGATCACTCGTCGCCGTCGAGTTCCGCCGTAACCGTGATCTCGACGTCGAGCGGTTCGGGGAGCCGCGACACCTCGACGCAGGTCCGGGCGGGATACGGCTCGGAGAGGAACGACCGGTACGCTTCGTTCACGGCGTCGTAGTCGTCCATGTCCGTGAGGTAGACGGTGGCCCGGACGATCGCGTCCGCGCTCGTGCCGGCCGCCGCCAGTATCGCCTCGATGTTGGAAAGCGCCTGTGTCGTCTGCGCGGCCGCCGACGCCGGGGCGTCGCCGGTGTCGGGATCCACGCCCGTCTTCCCCGAAACGTGGACCGTGTCGCCGGAGCGGATCCCGTGTGAGTACGGACCGAGCGCGTCCGGAACCTCGTCGCTCGTGATCTCTTGCATCGGTCCGACCCACGACGCACCCACACATCAAGATGCGGGTCGCGAGGGGACCCGCCGACCGGGCTCCCGTCCTTCCCGCAGGGCCTCACGGGAGTTCCCGCGAGGACGTGTCGGGACGGCACGGGGCGCGCGGGCGACGTGCTCCGCCGGGAACTCTCAGATCAACACCGCTCGCGCCAGTCCGAGGAAGACGAAGAAGCCCAACACGTCGGTCGCGGTGGTGATGAATATCGTCGCCGACGTCGCCGGATCGTAGCCGATCCGGTCGAGTATCAGGGGAGTGAGTGCCCCGAAGAAGCCCGCGATGACGAGATTCGCCACCATCGACACGCCGATCACCGCGCCGAGCAGCACTCCGAACTCGCCGTACGAGAAGGCGATCGCGATGACGGCGACGAGCGCACCGGTGATGACCCCGTTGGCCGCGCCGGCGACGGCCTCGTTGGCGATGACGCGTTTGCCCGTCGACAGCGACACCTGCCCGAGCGAGATGCCGCGGACGGTGACCGCCATCGACTGGGTGCCGGCGTTGCCGCCCATCCCGGCGACCACCGGCATGTACGCGGCGAGGATCGCGACGGCGGCGATCGTCGATTCGAACAGTCCGACGACCGCCGCGGCCATGAACGCGGTGCCGAGGTTGAGGATGAGCCACTTGTACCGCCGCCGGATCTTCACCGCGGGGCCGTCGAGGACGCTCTCTTCTTCGGCGACGCCGGTGAACTCGTACAGCGTCTCGCCGGCGGCCTCGTCGACCAGCCGCAGGAGGTCGCTCGCGTGGATCACGCCGAGGATATCGTCGTTCTCGTCGAGCACCGCCACGGTCCGCTCGCTGTTCTGGCGGAACACCGCGAGCACCTCCTCGTCGTCGCGGTCGTACCGGACCGACGGGGTCTCCTGTACGTGGTCGGCGATCGTTTCCGTCGCGGGGTCGGCCGTCGAGAGCGCCGCGCCCGGCAGCTCGCCGAGCAGCTCGTCGTCGTCGATGACGAAGATGGTCGGCACCCGTCCAGTCCGGTCTTCGAACTGGCGCACGCGCGCTGTGACCGCCGGGAACGACCAGCCGGCGTCGACGGTGACGTAGTCGAGATTCATCACTCCGGCCGCGCTCTCGGGATTGAACGACAGGAGGAAATCGACCTTCTCGCGGCGGGCGGTATCGAGCGTCGAGAGCACCGTCTCGCGGGTCGCCGCGTCGACGTACCCGAGCACGTCGGTGATCTCGTCGGGATCGAGCCGGTCGACGAACGCCTCCAGCCGTGAGCGGCTCATGTCCGCTGCGACCGCCGCCCGGACGTCCTCCGTGAGCGCGAAAAAGACGTCCCGCTGCTCGTGTTCTGGCAGCGCCGAGAACGGATCGGACGGCGCCGGAGACATCGCGAGCGTCTCCTGTACGTCCTCCACCTGACTCTCCATACGTGAAGGGCGCGAGTGCCGTACTAAATGATGCCGGCGACGGCACCGCAGCGCTGGTTCGTTCGGCCGCGGATGCGTACCGGATCCGTCCGTCGGCTCTCGTCCGCAGTCGGGAGTTTCAGTCGTCGTCCGCGGCCGCGGGCTTCCGCCGGTCGTCGCGCGGACCTTCGATGTCGACGTCCGGAAGCAGGTCACGCAGGTATCGACCGGTGTGGGAGTCGCCGTCGCGGGCGACCGCTTCCGGCGTGCCGCTGGCGACGAGCGCCCCGCCACCCTCCCCGCCCTCGGGACCGAGGTCGACCACGCGGTCGGCGTTCTTCACCAGGTCGAGTTCGTGTTCGATGACGACCACCGTGTTCCCGCCGTCGACGAGGCGGTGGAGCACGTCGATCAGCTTGCGCTCGTCCTCCTTGTGGAGCCCCGTCGTCGGCTCGTCCAGCAGGTAGAGGGTGTCGCCGGTCGACCGCTTGCCGAGCTCCTCGGCGAGCTTCACGCGCTGGGCCTCCCCGCCCGAGAGCGTGGTGGAGGGCTGGCCGAGCTCCATGTAGCCGAGCCCGACGTCCTTCAGGAGCTTCAGCCGGCGCTTCAGCCCCCCGTGGCTCTCGAAGAAGTCGTACGCCTCGTCGACGCTCATCTCGAGCACGTCGGCGATGGTCTTCTCCTTGTAGGTCACGTCGAGCGTCTCGTCGTTGTAGCGGGCGCCGCCGCACTCCTCGCAGGGGACGTACACGTCCGAGAGGAAGTTCATCTCGATCTTGACGGTGCCCTGGCCGCCGCACTCCTCACAGCGGCCGCCCTTCACGTTGAACGAGAACCGGCCCTTCTCGTAGCCCCGCCGTTTCGCCAGCTTGGTCTCCGCGAACAGCTCGCGGACGTGATCGAACACGTCGGTGTACGTCGCGGGGTTCGACCGCGGGGTCCGCCCGATGGGCGACTGGTCGATGAGCCGGACCGTCTCGATATCCTCCGTCCCCTCGATCGCGTCGTGCTCGCCGGGGTCGACCGAGGTGTTGTCGTTCATTTTCCGGACGAGGCCCTTGTAGAGGACGTCGTGGACCAGCGTCGACTTCCCGGAGCCGGAGACACCGGTGACCGTCGTGAGCGTGCCGAGCGGGATCGACACGTCCAGGTCCTTGAGGTTGTGCTGGCGGGCGCCCCGCACCACGAGTTCGCCGTCGGGGTCGCGGCGCTCCGCCGGCACCCCGATCTCCTCGCGTCCCGCGAGGTAGTCGGCGGTGACCGACTCGTCGGCCGCGACGATGTCGTCGAAGTCGCCCTGCGCGACCACCTCGCCGCCCCGCTTGCCGGGGCCGGGACCCATGTCGATGATCTCGTCGGCCCGGCGCATCGTCTCCTCGTCGTGTTCGACGACGATCAGGGTGTTGCCCAGGTCGCGCAGCCCGGTGAGCGTGTCGAGCAGCCGGTCGTTGTCGCGCTGGTGGAGCCCGATGGAGGGCTCGTCGAGGACGTAGAGGACGCCGACCAGCCCGGAGCCGACCTGCGTCGCGAGCCGAATTCGCTGGCTCTCGCCGCCGGACAGCGTCGAGGCCTCGCGGTCGAGCGTGAGGTACTCTAACCCCACCTCCTCCATGAAGCCCAGCCGCGCGCGGATCTCCTTGAGGATCTCCGCGGCGATCGTCTCCTCGCGCTCGTCGAGGCGGTCTTCCATCCCCTCGAAGTGCTCGCGGGCGTCCGCGATCGACAGCCGGTTCACCTCGGTGATCGGCGCCCCGTCGACGAGGACGTGCCGCGACTGCGCTTTGAGCCGGGTCCCCTGACACTCCGAGCACGTCGTCACCGCCATGTACTCCTCGATGTGGTCGCGGGCGCGCTCGGAGTCGGTCTCGACGTGCCGGCGCTCCAGGTTCGGGATGACGCCCTCGAACCGCTCGGTCTTCTCGCGGGTGCCGTTCTTGGTGGTCCACTCGAAGTGGACGACGTCGTCGGTGCCGTAGAGGAACTGCCGGCGGATCTCGGGGTCGAGCTCCTCGAAGGGCGTCGAAAGCGAGACGCCGAAGTGCTCCGCGACGTTGTCGAGCTGGCGGGAGTAGTAGGTGCGGTCGTAGCTCCACGGCTCGAA
Organism: Halorubrum sp. CBA1125; assembly: GCF_009742825.1. GTDB lineage: Archaea > Halobacteriota > Halobacteria > Halobacteriales > Haloferacaceae > Halorubrum. The sequence goes on along the minus strand of NZ_WPCE01000077.1, from coordinate 5,236 downwards.
GACGTGTTTCAGCGGCTTCGAGGGGTCCTCGATGACGAGGTCCTCGTCGACCTCCTTCGTCGAGCCGATCCCCTCGCACTCGGGGCAGGCGCCGTAGGGGCTGTTGAACGAGAACGAGCGCGTCTCGATCTCGGAGAACTGGACGTCGGAGTTGGGGTTGCCGAGCTCCTCGGAGAACTCCACCACGAGCCGGTCGTCTCCGTCGGCGTCCACCGCCAGCGACCCCGTCGAGCGGGCGTTCGAGGCGAACGGGACGTCCGCGGGCGGGTCGGGGACGATCACTTTCAGGACGCCGCCGGCCTCGTCCAGGGCGGTCTCGACGGAATCTGTGATCCGCGAGCGGGCGTCGGGCGACACCCGAACGCGGTCGACGATCACGTCGATCGTGTGGTCGTAGTTCTCGTCGAGGTCGGGGTCGTCGAGCGTGAGGTCCAGCGGCTCGCCGTCGACCTCGACGCGGGCGTACCCGTCGGCGACGAGTTCTTCGAACAGCTCCTCGAAGGCCCCTTTCTGGTCGCGGACGACCGGCGCGGCGATCTTCGCGCGGGTGCCTTCGGGGAGCTCGAGGATCTGATTCACCATGTCCTGGGCGGACTGCTCGCCGACCTCCTCGCCGGTGACGGGGTCGTACTGCGTGCCGATCCGGGCGTACAGCAGCCGGAGGTAGTCGTGCAGTTCGGTGACGGTTCCCACGGTCGAGCGGGGGTTGTTCGCGGCGTTCTTCTGGTCGATGGAGATGGCCGGCGAGAGCCCCTCGACGGACTCAACCTGGGGTTTGTCCATCTGCCCGAGGAAGTTGCGGGCGTACGCCGACAGCGACTCGATGTACCGGCGCTGCCCCTCGGCGTAGACGGTGTCGAACGCGAGCGACGACTTCCCCGACCCGGAGAGACCGGTGACGACGGTGAACTCCTCGCGCGGAATCCGGACGTCGAGGTCCTTGAGGTTGTGCTCCTCGGCGCCGCGGACCTCGATGTAGTCCTTGCTCATTTCACCGTCCCTTGCGGGCGCGCGCGGGAATACCCGTCGGTCGCGGCGGCTGCTTCGAACGGGGACAGCCTTCTCGCGGCGAGACTGGAGGGAGCAGCGAGTGGCCGGGAGGGACCGCACCCGTCCGGTCACCGGCTCACGAACTCCGCCGGCGGCGAGAGGTCGCGGCGGCCCCCGAAGGTGACCACGAAGAGGACGCCGATACCGACGCCGTACGCCGCCATCAGCGGCACCGTCGCGAGCAGCATCGTGATGACGTCCGCGGGCGTGAACACCGCCGCGAACAGCATGATCCCGATCGTGACCTCCCGCCAGCGCTCGCGGAAGACGCGGTAGGGGACCCCCGCGTTGTTCAGGAGGATCATCGCGATCGGGATGTCCGCGAGGAAGCCGATCCCGATCGTCGTGTAGATGACGAGCCAGAGGAAGTCGCTCACCTGGTAGGTGATGACCATGTCCGCGAGGCGGGCGTCGGTGACGAGCCAGCCGATGAGTCCGGGCGCGACGTAGGCGTACCCGAGCGCGAAGCCGCCGACCAGTCCGGCGCCGAGCGCGCCGATCCACAGGTACACCTGGTAGATCCGGCCGGCGACGAACCCGCGTTCGCGCAGCGCGGGCCACGCGTGGTAGAGGACGACCGGGAACACGGCGACGATCCCGAGCAACACGGAGAACTTCACCATGAAGATCAGCGCCTCGACCGGGTGGAGGGTGATGATGTTGATCCCGCCCTCGATCTCCGCCGGAACGCGGCGTTCGAGGTCGTTGCGAACCGTCGCCAGCCCGCCGAGGTAGAGCCACGTGAACGCGGTCGCCATCACGGCGCCGAAGACCGCGAGGATGACGAACGACTTCGACCGCACGGAGTCGAAGATGAACTTGAGGTCCGTGTAGTAGCCGCCGATGTCGTCTTCGGCCTCGTCCTCGTTGCCGTCGGTGAGTTCCGAGAGGAACGTCGAACTCGCCCGAGAGGTGCGGTTCTGAACGTCGCCGACAAGGCCGTCGTCGCCCGCGCCGCCGGCAGCCCCGGAACCCTTAGAGCGGCCGTCGCCTCCCGTGTCGCCGCCGGCGCCCGCGCTCGCGTCGGTGCCGGCGTCCCCGTCGCCCTCGTCGGGGGTCGCCGCGTCGAATCGATCGAGTATCGCCTGTGCCTTCTCGGGGTTGTCCTCGTCGAGGGCGGCCTGTGCGTGCGCGAGCGACTCCGGCTCGTCCATCTGCTCGAAGACGTCGTCGGGGGCCGCCCGGACGCCCGCGGCGTCGAGCTCGCCGATATCGATGGCCGTCGGGTCGCCGTACTGGTAGCCGGCGCTCGTCGTGTCGAGGTCGGTGTACACCGCCCACAGCGTCGCCACGACTACGAACGCGAGCGCCCACGCGGCGGCGTACAGAGCGGCCGCCGTGGCGGGATCGACGCCGAGGCCCGCGCCCGGTTCGAGGAACCGCCAGTCGCTGTCGACGGCTCGGAGGAGGTCGTTGACCGCCGTCCGTCCGCCGTACTCGTAGAACGCATACGCGATCCCCCCGCCGAGGACGGCCGCGCCGCCGACGACGTTCCAGTGGTTCCGGGCCGCGCTCACCACGTCGATGCGGTCGGAGCTCCGCTTGGCGGTGACGACGAGCTTCGCGAGGTAGAGGCTGAAGCCGTACAGCGCCACGAGCGGGAACGCCCACATCAGCTGGGTGAACGGATCCGGCGGTGAGAAGACCGCGCCGAAGACGAAGATGGCGACGACCGCGTAGCGCCACTTGTCGCGGAACGTCTCGTAGGGGACTATCTCGGCGTACGACAGCCCGGTGATGAGAAGCGGCATCTGCCCGGCGAGCCCGAACGACAGCGAGAGGAAGACGATGAACTCCGTCCACAACACGATCGAGTAGGTTGGCTGGAGCCCGGCCTCCAGGCCGAAGCCGGCCAGAAAGGAGAACATGATCGGGAAGAACGCGTAGATGCCGTACGCGACGCCGGCGCCGAACAGCCCGAAGCCGAGGATCGCGATCCCGGCGAGCTTCCAGCGGGGGACCGGGGACTGCGGCCACATCCCGCGGGCCCGGAGTTCGTCCCGGGCGACGTAGATCAGCGGCGGCACCGCGACGATCGCGCCGACGATCAGGCCGATCTTCGCCTGTAGCAGGATCACCTCGAACGGCGTCGTTGCGATCACGTCGGCCGCCTCCGCGACGTCGGGAGACATGTTCGACTGCGTGACGTTCCTGAGGAAGTCCCAGACGTACACGCGAAGGGCCCAGAACGTCGCGAGGAACCCCAGCAAGAAGACGACGAACACCTTCTGGAGGTCCTTCTGGATCGACCGGAGGAAGGCCCTGGCCGACTCGCGGCCCGCCGCGAGCGACTGCTGGGTGTCCTCGTCGAGGGCGCTCGCCATACGAGAGTCGAAGTCCGTCGCTGTTATCAACCTTTTCGACCGCGCCCGCCGTCCGCCGCCGGCCGCGCGTCGGCTCCATCCGAAAAGGCCTATAGTCACCCGGGGGCCTAAGGGAACTGAATGGACGACTCGGATCGGTCCGACGGCGCTTCAGAGCCCGGGGGGACCTCTTCGGATTCCGAGGACGATTCGATCGACGGTGACGATCCGCCGATCGACGCGGCGTCGGCTGCCGGGGGGAGAGTCGGGATCCGCGGACGACGCCGACCCTGACGACGCCGATCCGGACGGCAGTGCCGACGCCGACCCTGCCGACCCTGACGATGCCGGTCCCGATGGCAGTGCCGACGCCGACCCTGACGGCGATGATGACGCCGATCCTGCCGATTTAGACGACACCGCTCCCGATGACAGTGACGACACCGATCCTGACGAGGCCGACGACGCCGATTCCAGCGTCACGGACGATCCCGACGACGCTGACGACCCGGACGAGTCGGACGAATCAGACGATCCGGACACTCCCGCTCCCGACAGCGACGGAGAAATCGTCGAACACCCGATGACGCCACAGCCCACGCCGGAGGCGGCCGGCGAGTCGGACGACTCCGAGGGCGCCGACGGCGCAGCCGGAACGACGGAGGCCGCAGACGGCGGGGCGAGGGCCGACGCCCTCGGCCTAGAGGCGCCGGAGTCGGACGAGGAGATGCCGCTCGCGGACCACATCGAAGAGATGATGCGGCGGCTCGCGGTCGTGTTCGTCTTCGGCGGGCTGGCGACGCTGGTCGCCGTCACCGAGTCGACCGAGCTGATCAACTACTTCTGGAGCTACCACATCCCGGCGCCGATGGAGAATCGCCCGCGGCTCTACGGGCCGCTCGAACTGCCGCTGACCCAGCTCAAGGTCGCCGGCCTCGCGGGCGTGGTCGTCGGCCTCCCGGCGTTCGTCTACCAGACCTACCGGTTCATGAAGCCGGGGCTGTACACACAGGAGCGGCGGTACTACCTCGCCGCGGTGCCGACGAGCCTCGTGCTCGGCGGGATCGGGGTCGCGTTCGCGCACTTCCTCGTGTTGCCCGCGATCTTCTCGTATTTCACCACCTACACCGCCGACGCCGCGACGATCGCCTTCGGGCTCGCGGAGACGTTCAACCTCATCGTCATCATGCTCGCGTTCATGGCGATCGTCTTCCAGATCCCGCTTTTCATCATGCTCGCGATCATGATGGGTATCGTCACCCGGAAGTGGTTAGAGGAGAAGCGGCTCATCTTCTGGGGCGCGTTCCTCGGGATCGCGTTCCTGTTCAGCCCCGACCCCACCGGGATGGCCCCGATCATCGTGACGCTCACCATGATCGTCCTCTACGAGGGGACGCTCGCGATCCTGCGCTGGACCGGGAACTAGATCGCCGGGGTGGTAATTTATAAGCAAACGTTGGCTGCAGGTCAGGATGTCATAGAACAGTTGGAATACCTGTATTGCTCTTCTGAGATTCGGTCAGTGTAGTCCAAGGACCGATCGATCCCCGGCTACGGTGGCGCGCCTGCGAGCGGTCGCCGTTGGCGACCGCGAGACAGCACGCGAGGGAGCGGTGAGCGCTCGGAGAGCGCGAACCGCGAGGCTGGGGACGGCGTGAGGTGCTGTGCGGTGCCGTTCGGGTCGGGACCCAAAGGGGCAGCCGTGAGGGCGAAGCCCGGCGACGTAAGGACCGCAGACCGTGAATGAAGTGAACGGTCGAGGACCACAGCGAGCCGCGCGAGTCCTCACGGCTGGGGCTTTGGTGAGTGTTCTTCCCCGGTGGCCACCGACCCATCTCGAACGTCCCGAGTTCGCTCAACTATCCCTCTATCGTACCACTAGC
>NZ_WPCE01000374.1 GCF_009742825.1 Halorubrum sp. CBA1125 | reverse complement strand
GCTGGCTCGCGTTGGGCGCCGTCGCGCGTCGTCGGCACGCTCGCGATGGCTCCGGGCCCGTCGCAGTTCGGTCGGGCGTGGGGCTTCGCGGCGGCCTTCGTCTTCGCCGTCTGCGCGGTCGTCGCCGCGCAGGTCTACAACTGAGCGAGGGAGTGCCTCCGACGGTGACTCCGAGGGGTTCTCGAGCCCCCGTGTCCGCACGCGGTGTGTCGGCGAACGGGCCCTCGACGAGAAACCGTTAAGGATGTCAGTCGCCTACCCGTCGGCGATGAGCGAGTACACCGAGGAGGAACAGCGGATCCTCGCGTACCTCACCGACAGCGTCACCCGCGGCGAGCGGTACGTCCGCTCGAAGACGATAGCCGACGCCATCGGTCTCACCGCCAAGCAGGTGGGGTCGCGCCTGCCGCGGCTGGCCGAGAAGTCCGACGACGTCGACATCGAGAAGTGGGGACGGGCCCGCTCGACCACCTGGCGCGTGACGCCGCAGGGGTGACCTCGCGCCGCCGACGCCGTCGGGGAAGTTGGCTTGACTCGGAGGGTCGGATCGACTCGTGTACTTTTAACACCCACTGCCCCAACCCTCGCGCATGACCGTCCGAGTCTCCCGAACGTTCGAGTTCGACGCTCCCGCCGCGGACGTGTGGGCGTTCATCTCGGACGCGGAGAAGCGCGCAGGGGCGATCAGCGTGGTCGACACGTACGATCTCCACGGCGACGGGCGCGCGACGTGGCACGTGGCGCTGCCGGTTCCGATGATCCGGTCGACCATCTCGGTCGAGACGGAGGAGGTCGAACGCGACCCGCCGAACCGGGTGAAGTTCGTCGGGAGATCGCGGGCGTTCCGCGTCACCGGCGAGCACACGATCGAGGAGACGGACGGCGGCTGTCGGCTCGCCAACGAGTTCGTGGTCGACGGCCGGCTCCCGGGCGTCGAGGCGTTCTTCGAGCGCAACTTCGACGCGGAACTGGACAACCTGGAGGCCGCCCTCCGCGAGTCGCTGGGAACGACCGCCTGAACCATGCAGGTCGCTTGCGTCCAGCTCGACGTCGAGGGCGGCGCCGTCGCGGCGAACGTCGACCGCGCGGTCGACCGGATCCGCGCGGCCGCGGCCGACGGGGCGGACC
>NZ_WPCE01000139.1 GCF_009742825.1 Halorubrum sp. CBA1125 | reverse complement strand
GCTAGTGGTACGATAGAGGGATAGTTGAGCGAACTCGGGACGTTCGAGATGGGTCGGTGGCCACCGGGGAAGAACACTCACCAAAGCCCCAGCCGTGAGGACTCGCGCGGCTCGCTGTGGTCCTCGACCGTTCACTTCATTCACGGTCTGCGGTCCTTACGTCGCCGGGCTTCGCCCTCACGGCTGCCCCTTTGGGTCCCGACCCGAACGGCACCGCACAGCACCTCACGCCGTCCCCAGCCTCGCGGTTCGCGCTCTTCGAGCGCTCACCGCATCCCTCGCGCTCCGGTCGCGGGCCTCCGGCCCGCTCCCGGGCGCGCCACCGCAATCATTCGTTCTCTCACCTACACTGACCGATTCACGGCGACTCGATACGGTGGGTGAATGATGTTATGACACCCTCGAAGACGACCGAAACGAGGAACGTGACGACGCCGCCGGGAGGAGCACGAACGCCAGTGCCGCGAACCCGCAAGCGCGCCCCTGGTCTGGAGCGATCGAGCCGATCGCGGCTATTAGAGGGGGTCAAAACTATACTGCCGCTGGACCCATCACGGACACATGGTCCCGTTCGATCCCCTCGCCCTCGAATACCTGGCCGGCGGTCTCCTCGTCACGGTGATCGGCGCCCTCGTCAAGTTCGGCGGCTGGACGTGGCTGCTCGCCGGATACAGCGAGTCGAGCTCGTCGATTCCCGACGACGTAGTCCGGGACGTTGCCGGCAACACGATCCTCCGCATCGGCGTCGCCGTCACCCTGGTCGGCGCGGTCGCGTCCGTGACGGAGCTTCCGGCGTCCGTCGGCCTGCTCGTCGGGGCAGCGATCGTCGTCGCCGTGCTCCGCCTGATCTACCGGCTGCACACGTGGTCGCCGTCGCAGACGACCTGACCCGCGGCCACACGCCCCAGTCCGGGGTTTACCGCAGCTCGACGTCGAGGTCCCCGCCCTCGTCGGCGAAGACGCTGGCGACGCCGCTACCGGCCGCGAACGCGACGCGTTCGGCGCCGATCCCGAGTCGCTCTGCGAGCCCCCGCTCGGGTTCGAACTCGCGCACTTCGGGCTCTTCGCCGAGCAGGTCGGCGAGCCGCGCTTCGACGTCGTCGCCGGTTCCCAGCTCGTCGACCAGCCCGATCTCCAGCGCGTCGGTCCCGAGGTAGACGCGCGCCTCCGTCTCGCGGACCGCTTCGGGGTCCATCTCGCGCCCCTCGCTCACGGTCTCGACGAACTGTTCGTAGTAGCCGTCGACGATCCCCTGAAGGTACTCGCGCTCGTCCTCTTCGATCTCCCGCAGCGGGACGCCGGCGTCTTTGTACTCGCCGGCCGTGAACTGTTCGTAGGAGATCCCGAGCTTGTCGGCGAGGTCGGCCGCGTTCGGCCGCGATCCGACGACGCCGATCGACCCGACGAGGCTCGCGTCGCGGGCCCACAGCTCGTCGCAGCCGCTGGCGATCCAGTAGCCGCCGGAGGCACAGAGGTCGGTGGCGTACGCCACCGTGGGACCGTCGAAATCGACGGCCGCCCGCCGGATGTCGTCGCTCGGGACCACCTCGCCGCCGGGAGTGTTGAGCTCGAGAAGCAACGCCGCGGCGTTCTCGTCCTCGTCTGCGGCCTCGATCTGCTCGACGACGTCATCGGCGGTCGCCCCGCCCGGTTTCGACAGCGGCGACGGGCGGCCGGTGTCGCGTTTGATCGGTCCCGACACCGACACCTTCGCCGTGTTGTACTCCTCGGCATCACCGAACCGGCCGCGAGTGAGCTTGGCGAGGAGTCGCCCGCCGGCGACCGTCGCCGTCGCGCCGACCGCGGCGGCCGCGAGGAGCTGCGTTCCGTTCGAACGCGCGTCGTCGTCCATACCGTCGGTTGGTGGCGAGGCGGTTTATATGCTGTTGCCGGCGTCCCGCTGTTCTGGCGCCGTCTACAGATGAGCAAGGCGAGTGCCTCGGGGCTTGACCCCGAGGGTGAAGCCGACACTCAAACGTGTTCTGTTCGTTCGATATATCGTTCTATCGTCTCGCTTGACACCTCCCCTGCTGTTCCGATATAGTACGACTGTTCCCAGAACCCATCGCCCCACAGATATTCTTCCAAGTACGGTTCGTGCTGTTGCCACATTTCTCGTGCCGTGATGCTCTTGACTGTCCGCACGATCTCGCTCGGTGCGCGCTTCGGATGGGCAGAGAGGAACAGGTGTACATGGTCAGGCGAGATGTGGAGCGACAATATCTCGTAGCCGTACTCGTCGCACACGCCACGGAAACTCGCTTCCAACGATTCTTCAATTGAGTCGAGTATTGAGTGTCGATACTTCGGACACCACACGAAATGATAATTGACGTTGTACACCGTGTGATTCGACCGCTTCTCACCCATATTGAGAACCCGTCGCCGACACAGTTAAGTATATACAAAAGATATACATAGGTATGACGGATCGCTTTGAAATCGCCGGCGAGGAAGTTCTCGACGGCGAGGTCAAACGGTTCGGGAACAGCGCCCACGTCACCGTTCCCAAACGCTGGCGTGGTGCGGATGTGAAGGTCGTCCGAACCTCAGAACCCACCGAACAAGACGAAGAATGACCGGCGCACAGGCTCTCGTCAAGACGCTGGACTTCCAACTCGACATCCAGAGTGACAACGAGAGCCTGCTGTACGACGCCACCCTCGAAGCGCGGTCGGTGTACAACGAAACTATCCGTCTCGCTAAGCAAGGCGTGGACTGGGACACAATTCCCGACCGCGTGGCAGACGACGCCAACCTCGTGAAGAACACGACTCAGCGCGTCGTCGCCAAGGCTCTCGGTGCGATGGAGAACTACTACGAGTACGACGACTTCGGCCAACCGAGCCACACCAAGGAGGGCGCGTACCCGCTTCGTGCGAACTACGAGGAAGGATACAACCTGTCAATCACAGACGACGGGGACGTGGCATTCCGAATCAGCGCGAAGCCGTATAACCACGTCAAAGGCATCCTCAAAGGCGACGACGCACACCTCGACATTCTCAAGACCGCACTCGAAAGCGACGAGTGGAAGATCGGGACGGCGGAGGCCCTGTTCCACAACGACACCCCTGAATTGCACGTCAACGTCACCAACACCGGACAGACTGTCCGAGACAAGCATGACTCGCGGACTGTCGTTGGCGTGGACGTGAACGAGGACAACGTGGCTCTCACCGCGCTTTCCGAAGTTGGCGTCGAGGATACGCTGGTTATCGACTTCCCCGAGATCAAGTTCGAGCGCCATCGCTACTTCACGATGCGGAAGCGCGTCCAGAACGCGGAGAAAGAGAGCACTCACGACACGTTGAAAGGGCGTGAGGAACGGTTCGTCCACGACCGACTCCACAAAGTAAGCCGTCACATCGTGGAGTGGAGTCAACAGTTCGAGAAGCCGTGTATCGTCTTTGAAGACCTCAAAGAGATGCGCGACAGTATCGACTACGGCACGCGGATGAACCGACGCTTGCACCACCTCCCCTTCCGCGCCCTACAGTTCTATACGTCGTACAAGGCGTCGTTCGAGGGCATCCCGACTGGATGGATTGACCCGTACAAGACGAGTCAACGGTGTCCGATGTGTGGGCACGCCGAGCGAGCGAATCGCAACAAGAAGCGGTTCAAGTGTAAGGACTGTGGGAGTCAAGACCACAGCGACCGTAGTGCAAGCGTCAATATCGCCGTCAAAGGCATCAAGAAGCATCAGAATTGGAATGTGCCCGCTCTCAACAGCCTTCCCCAAGTGCGGAAGGTGCGACGGCGGGCATCGGGGGCCGTGGACGCCCCGACCGTGACCCACGACACCGCTACAGGCCACCTTGCCGATGGTGTTGCGGGAGTGTCCGACTAACCCACGGGAAGCCTCGGGGCTTGACCCCGAGGCAGTTCACTCGTCCACTCACGTCGGCGTGTGCTGCAGTGCGGAGCAGTCACACGGAAAACCGCAAAAAAACCGACCGCGTCGGGAGAGGCGACCCGAGCTTACAGGAGCCCCGTCTTCTGGAGCTTCATCAGGTCCTCGGTGTCGAGGGTCTCGCCTTCCTTGAACTTCTGGTAGATCTCTTCGGCCTCTTCCTTCTCTTCCTCGCGCTTCTCGGCGCGCTCGTCCTTGCGCTCTTCTTCCTCCTTCTTGTCGAGTTCGCGCAGGCGCTTCTGGACGCGCACGAAGTCCTCGTGGTGGCGGTCGGCGGCCTCCTGCGCCTCCACGAACAGCTCGTGCATCTCGTCGGCCTCGTCACGGATGTCGTCGGCCTCGCGGTAGGCCTCGATCATCTGGTTGTGGTGTTCCTGGGCCTTGTCCGCGAGCTCCGTCACCTTCTGGTGGTGTTTCGACGCCTCGGAACGGACCTCCTCGGCCTCCTCGACGAGTTCGTCGAGCTCGCTCGTGTCGTCGATCTTCTCTTTCTTCTCGGCGAGCTTCTCGCGTTTGTCGTCGATCTTCTCGATGAGCTCGCGCTCGTCCTCCGCGTCGAGAACCTCCGTCTGCTGGCGGAACTCGAGGTCTTCGATCTCTTCTTCGAGCTCCTCGATAGACTTGCCGGAGCCGAGTTCCAGCTCCTGTTTGAGCTCTTCGACCTCGTCGAACAGCTCGTTGGCCTCGGCGTTGAGCTCGTTGCGCTTGTCTTTGTGCTCTTGGACCTGCTCGTTGAGCTCGTCGCGCTTCTCGCGGTGTTCCTGGGCCTCGTCGACCTTCTCGCGGGTCTTCGCGTTGAGGTCGTCGCGCTTCGAGGCGCGCTCGGAGGCCATCTGGTTCAGCTCGTTGCGTCGGTCTCGCAGCTGCCCGGCGCGTTTGATGAGCTGACCCTTCGAGCCGTTCTCCAGGTCGTCTTCAGAAAGGTCCACGTTGTCCGCCTCGTCCATCGCTTCGATGTCGTACTGCTCGATGACTTCTTCTTTCGTTACCATTTTTTATCTCTCCATCACCGCTCCGGGGATAGCGATCGCTCGCCGTCGTGCGTCGGGCCGTTCACAAGAGCTCCCGTTCATTTCAGCGTGCGATCCCACCAGCGCCGGAGGCGTTCTGGTGCCCGATACTACCACGGGGCGACATATAAATACTTCGGTGAATCGGGTGAAACCCGGTAGCACGGGCCGTGTACTCGGCGATCCGTGTTGAGCGGTCACACACCACGATAGCTGAATCAGGTTGCGCCCGGCGTCTCGTCGGCCGCGTCGACCTGGTAGGAGAGGACGATACCGTCGTCGAGACGGACGGTGTCGACCAGCTTCAGCCGCGGGAACGAATCCACGAATCCCTCGCCGTCGGCGAGCGTCGGCGCGTCGCGTCCTCCGACGATCATCGATCCCACGTACACGTGCAGCTCGTCGACGAGTTCCGCCGCGAAACACGAGTAAATCACCTCACCGCCGCCCTCGACCATCAGACGGTCGATCCCCCGTTCGGACAGCTCGTCGAACGCCGCGGCGAGATCCACGCGCTCCGCGCCGGCGACGACGACCTCCGCGCCGGCCGCAGTCAACGCCTCGCGTCGCTCCGGGTCGAGCGCCTCGGCGGCGAGCAGGTACGTCGTCGCCGCGTCGTCGAGGATCCGCGCGTCGGTCGGCGTCCGGCCGGTCGAGTCGACCACGACGCGCGCGGGGTCGCCGGACCGTCCGCTCCGGAGCCGTTGGACCCGACGGTCCTCCTCGTCGAGCGTGAGGTGCGGGTCGTCGGCGAGGACGGTGCCGACCCCGACCAGCACCGCGTCCGCGGCGGCTCTGACGCGGTCTACCCGGTCGAAGTCCTCCGGCCCCGAGATGCGGAGCTGCTCCCGGCGCCGCGTCGCGAGCTTCCCGTCGACGCTCTGGGCGGCGTTGACGACGACGTGCATACGCGAGGCGTCGTCCGGGCGGCGAATGGTCGTTTCGGTCCGGATCGGCGGTCCCGACCCGGATCGTGGGGCTCCTCCCCGCGTTCCTCATCGACGTCGTCAGCGGTGCCACGGGGCCGTACGAGGGGGCGACCCGAGACGCGGACGGTACTTCCCACAACCCGGCTCGGGCCGGCACCGGAGTCAGCGTCGGCGGCGCGTTGAGACGACAGGGAGATTTTTATCCGGCCGGATCGACGGTCGAGCCGTGACGACGCTGGTCATCTGTGTCGACCGCTCGGGCGCGATCGGCCGAGCCACGAACGTCCCGATGCCGGTCGCCGGCTGGGAGGCGGTCCGGTCGCTCGTCACCGACGCCGGGCTCAACGACCCGGAGGACGCCAGCGTCAACTGTCTGCTGGAGTCGCTGCGGGTCGCCCGCGACCTCCGCGACGAGCGGGAGGAGGCGGTCGTGGCGGTCGTCTCCGCCGAGAGCGACTCGGCGGTCGGCGCCGACCGATCGATCGCCGCGCAGCTCGACGACCTCGTCGACCGGTACGACCCCCGTGCGGCGATCGTCGTCGTCGACTCCGCCGAGGACGAGCGCGTCCTCCCGATAGTGGAGTCGCGGGTGTCCGTCGACTCGGTCGACCGCGTCGTCGTCCGCCAGGCCCGGGACATCGAGTCGACCTACTACCTGCTCAAGCAGTTCCTCGCCGACGAGCAGCTCCGCTCGACGGTGCTCGTGCCGTTCGGCGTGGCGCTGCTTTTGCTCCCCGCGCTGTTCTACTGGTTCTCGGCGAGCGAGGCGGTCGCCGGCGTCGCGGGACTGCTCGGCGCGGCGCTTCTGTACAAGGGGTTGGCCGTCGACCGGTTCGTGGCGCGGGTGCCAGAGCGGGTCCGCGAGGCGCTGTACGCCGGGCAGGTGTCGATCGTGACGTACGTCGTCGCCGCGGGGCTGGCGCTCGTCGGCGGCTTCTTCGGGGTGCTGTCGGCCTCGGAGGTCACCGGCGACACGCTCCAGCTCGTCGACGTGATGGAGTTCACGTACGCGGCGGTGCCGTGGTGCGCGCTCGCCGGGGTGACCGCGGCGGTCGGCCGGCTCCTCGACGAGCTGATCCGCGACGAGGGGATCCGGACCCAGTACCTCAACCTCCCGTTCGTGATCGCGGCGGTCGCGCTCGTCGTCCGCGGCTTCGCGGGCTACTTCCTCGCGCAGGAGGCGCTCCTCGAGCCGTTCGAACTCCGGGGCGTCGGCGTGACGCCGGTCCAGCAGCTCGCCGCGTTCATCGTCGCCGGGATCGTCGTCTCGCTCGTGGGCGTCAAGGTCGCGAGCGACGTCGGCACGGAGACGCTCGAAGACGTCATCGAGGGGGACGCGGACGGCGACCGCTGACCGGGAACGCGGATGACGACCGCTGACCGGGCGCACTCTCGGGGGATCGGGACGGACGCGCTGATGACCCGCGATCGGGCGGCTTTTGTCGGTCGCGGTCGCGTGAGCGGGCATGGACGCGTACGGACTGATCGGGAACCCGGTCGAGCACTCCCTGTCGCCGCCGATGCACGAGGCGGGCTACGAGGCGCTCGGGATCGACGCGCGGTACGTGACGTTCGAGCCGGACGCCGACGCCGCGGTCGCGGCGGTCGAGGGGGCGGCCGCGCTCGGCGTCGCGGGGCTCAACGTCACGATCCCGTTCAAGCGGGACGTCCTCGACGCGGTCGACGCGGCCCCGCTCGCCGAGCGGATCGGC
>NZ_WPCE01000302.1 GCF_009742825.1 Halorubrum sp. CBA1125 | reverse complement strand
GTTCCGGCGACGCTCTCCGTCGTGGCTGCGAGCACCCGCACGAGGTCGCGCTCGGACTGTGACAACCCCTGTAGCCGACCGCGACAGGTGGACGTGTTTCGACTTCTCGTAGGCCTCTTCGCGTCCTCGACGCTGACGTCCGCGACGCTCGCATCTCGGCGTTGAGTCCCGCTCGCCGGAGCAGGTCGATCCCGACTCGGAGATCACCGCTGTCGGCGGTCAGCTCCGCGACGCGATCGAGCTCCGCGTCGCCGATGACGCCCTCGTGGAAGCCGCGGTCGGCGCGTTCGCGCAGGATGTCGTAGATCTCGCTGGCGTCGTACACCGGGAAGTACACTTCCTCGGGTCGGAACACCGACTGGACCCGCGTGTCGAGGTCGTCGATCACGTCGAGTCCGAGATCGGACGAGACGACGATCACCCCGATCTTCGCGCCGGAGTGCGCCTCGTGGGCGCGCAACAACGAGTAGAGCGTGTCGGACGCCTCGTTCTCGTAAAAGAGGTAGTTCACGTCGTCGAGCGCGACGACGAGCACCTCGTCCTCCTCGACGAGCCGGTCGGTGATCTGGCCGAACAGCTTCTTGAACGAGATACCCGACGAGGGGGGCTCGTACTCGAAGATACCCTCGAACAATCGCGAGAACACCCCGTACCGCGTCGAGTCGACCTGGCAGTTGACGCGGACCGTCTGGACTTCGGTGCGGGCGCCCAATTCGCCGAACAGCTTCTGGACCGCGGTCGTCTTGCCGGTTCCCGGTGGACCACGGACCATGGTGTTGAGCGGCCGCGAGCCACGCACCGCGGGCCGGAGCGCGTACTTGAGGCTCTCCAGCTGGCTCTCGCGGTGGTGGAACGTCTCGGGGACGTGGTCGATCTCGAACACCGACTCGTCGCGGAACACCGATTCGTCCCACGAGAGCATGTCGTCGTCGGCGCCCCCGGTCATGCGAATATCACGACAGGCCGTCTACTTAACCGTTTCCCGGACCCCGGCGGAACTGAAACCCGGCGGATACGGCGCCGTCTCACCGACCTCTTCCGTCCGCCGGTTCACTATCATCGTGGTCCGACTGGCGACGGTCGGCCGGTCGACGCGGTCGGCTCATCGACGCGGTCGGACTACTCGACCGCCCGACGGGAGTTCAGCGCTCCGAGTACGACGTGGTCCATCGAGTGCGGGCTGTGTCGACGGATCACCTGGAGCATGTTCGCCGTGAAGACGACGGCGCCGGTCACCACCAGTATCCCGGCCACGAGCGTCACGTCCCGGGTAGCGCCAGTGATATTCGCCCCGACGAGGAGCGCGGTTCCGACGACAAGTAGGGACCCGTCGGCGGCGGCTGTGCTGTGGTGTCGATGCCGCCCGGAATTGCTCCCATACGCTAGCCGAACACTTCCACCCCCGTCCGGCTGTTGCCGAAGATGTTCACTTGCGTGGCCTCGTCTGTTCACTTACGTACCCCGTCTGCTCACTTACGTGCCCTGTCTGCTCACTCCACGTGAACTCGCGTGACGTGACCGCCGCACCCGCACTGTTCGACGTACTCCCACTCCAGACCTTCGTACTCCTCGCTCAGGGCGTCGTAGAGGAAGTCTTCGGGGTGTCCGAGGGTCGCGTGCGTCACGAGGTTGACGTGGTTGCCGGGCGCGGTGTGGTCGATCGCGACGCAGGCGTCTCGGACCGCGCGTTCGGGATCGTCGGCATACTCCGGTTTTTCGAGGTTCGCCGACCACGAGTTGTCGTGGATCTCGTCGGTGATCGGGTCCGCCGCCTCCTCGTGATCGTGATCGTCAACTGAACTCATGGATACTCGATCCTAGCGACTTCGCCCGACATAAACGGACGAGGGAGATCTCGGATCTCGATAACACTGGCGTCCGATCGCTTCAGAACGGTGCGTTGTCGCCTCCGCGACGACTCCCATCCGCCGCTTTCGCCCGTTCCATCGGAGTGGCCCCGACCTCGGTGTCGTCCGCCGGCTCCGCACTCGCGTCACCGGTTTGGAGATACGCCTCTTCGAGCTCTGCGAGCCGGTCGTTTATCGCTTCGCTTCGGTTGTGCATCGGCGCGGCACGGACGCGGACGAGACCGTTTCGTGCCGACCGGAGAGACCGTTCCACGCCCGGAACGAGCCGACCGTCAGCGTGTGCGTCTGCGGGCAGAACGGGGTGGTCGGCGGGCAGAACGGGG
>NZ_WPCE01000246.1 GCF_009742825.1 Halorubrum sp. CBA1125 | reverse complement strand
CGCCGAGAGCGACGGCGACGAGGGAGAGCGCGAACGATTTCAGCGAGAACCAGCGACCGTCGACGCCGATCCGCCCTCCGCCGCCGGAGCCGGTCGCCGAGCCGCCCCCGGACGCCTCGGTCGTCGACGCGTCGCCCTCGTCCGCGAGGTCGTCGTCGAGGAGATCGTCGAGGTCGTCCATCGGGTCGCCGTCGGACGCCTCGCGCTCCTTGGAGGGTTGCATACCCGACCCTTCGCTCGTGAGACCTTGTGTCTTGTGCCGTCGCGGCCGTTCCGTCCGTTCACCGGAAACGCGGTGTCCGATGTTCGCGCTGGGTCCGAGTTTCCGTGACGGGAGGTCCAAGTTTCCGTGACGAGAGGTCCGAGCGACAGTAGGTACTGAGAGTCGGGACATCGGTATTGGTAGTCGATAGTAAGAACTGAGGCACGAATCTGACACCGTGTTTCCGGTGAATCGGTGGATGATTCTGCTCCCGGTGGCTCTGTTGAAACCCTACTCTTCGGATATATATTCAACCGGAACAGCTGGTCGCTGAAAGGTGCATATCCACCTTTTTCTTCGTCGGGTGTGCTCGCGTTGCTCGCACACCGCTCCTCGAAAAATCTGGACCAAAACGGTCGACTCCTCGGCCGTCGGCCTCGGCGTCGGTGACCCGCTCACTCCGTTCGCGGATGCGTGACGCGATACCGCTCTCACCTGCGTCGTCACCAGAAATCAGAGATCACTGGTTGGCTCACGAGAGCAGAGCTCTCGTGAACGCCGTGCGTCTCCCTCGCGGTTTCCCTTTAAGTTCCCAATCCCGCACAGCACCGCGACCGCACCTCACGCCTCCCCACCCTCGTCGCTGGCGGCGGTCGCCGCCAGCGACTCCCTCGCGCGCGGTTCGCGCCCACTGGGCGCTCACCGGCGCGCCACCGCACGACAGATCGATCGTCTCGTCGCTTGTATTGAGCGAGCCCGGGTTAGAATGTAGCACCTGCTGAGGATGTCGACAGATCCTTCCCGGTGAAGCAGTGGGTGATTTCTCCGATCGTATCCCGTCCATCCGAGGATGTGATACAACAGTTCTGGCATCCAGTTTTTCGCCACGTCTTCGTCGCTCAATACCGGATAAGGACGAACCACGGGAGGTTTGTAGAGTGAGAACGGAGCCAGTAGTATGCGACGCCGGGTCGGAACGAGCCTCTATGCTGGACTCCTGTTCACCGTACTCGGTGGCATTGCGTGGATAAGCGGACAACCCTTCATTTTTCCGAGTCTCGGCCCCTCGGCATTTATTCTCTCTTTCGAGCGCCGGAGCGAACGGACGCGAACGTATCGTATTGTCGGTAGTCATCTCATTGGAGGCGTCGCTGGCCTACTAGCATGGACGCTGTTGGCCGCCGGTGTCTCCATTACTGCGACACCACCGCCACTGTCGATCGAAGGGTTTCGGCTCGCTGCGAGCGCGACCATTTCGATCGTCCTCACGAGTTGGATGATGATTGCGACCGAGACGGTTCATGCGCCAGCGTGTGCGACGACACTTATCGTTTCCCTCGGCCTGCTGTCCACTCCGCTGCAGGTGGGGATCATCGTTATCAGCGTGGTCATCCTCGTCGAATTTCATGCCAGCGTGTTGTTCGCTTTCGAACGACTCGTCGGAGAGTCACACCCCGTCTATCGGTAAGACATCGGTCGACGGTCAATGATGAGCACGCTTGTGCTGACGGTTGATCCCTATAACGTGGATGCTAACGAGGATGCCATCGATGTCTGGTAGAGAGATCCGCGACACTCTCGTCGACACCTCATCCACCCTACCCTACACCTACTCTACCCTACCTACCCTACACCCACCCCACCCACCCCACCCCCAACCTGACCCATTTCACCGGAAACACGGTGTGTGTCTCAACGCTCAATACGTTACCACATCTCACTGGCCGCTCTCGAAACAGAACGCATTTCACCGGAAACGCGGTGTGGATCCCATGGACGCAGCGGACGACCTCTTCACCAGAGAGGATCCGATCTTCGCCAACAAGGAACTTCTCGAGATAAGCCATCTCCCCGGAGAGGGCCGGATCGTCGGGCGCGACGACGAGATCGCCGATCTCGCAACGGCTGTCAACCCGGCGATCTTCGGTCAGAGCCCGAGCAACGTACTCATCTACGGAAAGACGGGTACGGGGAAGTCACTCTGTGCCAAGTACGTCTCGAAACGCCTCGTGTCGACCGCGAGCGAAGAAGGCGTCAACGCCACGTTCGCGTACGTCGACTGCGCGCAGGACACCACCGAGACCCAGGCGGTCCAGACGATCGCCGAGGGCGTGAACGATCCCGAGACGACCGGTATCAACGTCCCCGACAAGGGTCTCTCGACATCGACGTACTACAAGCGTCTCTGGCGGATCCTCGACCAGCGGTACGACGTCGTCCTCATCATCCTCGACGAGATCGACAAGCTCGACGACGACGCAATCTTGATGCAGCTCTCGCGCGCTGGCGAGGCGGGAAAGATCACCAACTGCAAGCTCGGCGTCGTCGGGATCAGCAACAAGATCCAGTACAAAGACCGGATGGACGAGCGCGTCAAGTCCAGCCTCTGCGAGCGCGAGTTCGTCTTCCCGCCGTACGACGCGAACCAGCTCAGAGAGATCATGCAGGCCCGCGCGGACGCGTTCCACGACGACGTCCTCGAGCCGTCCACCGTCCCGCGCGCGGCGGCGCTCGCTGCGCGCGAGCACGGCGACGCCCGGAAGGCGATCGACATCCTGCGGTACGCCGGCGAGATCGCGCAGGCGAACGGCGAACCGACGGTCCGCGAGGAGTTCGTCACACAGCGCGCGAGCGCGCGGAGACGGACCGGTTCCGCGAACTCATCCGCGGGTCGACGCCGCACTCGCGATACGTGCTCCAGGCGCTCGCGCTGCTGTCGCTGTCGAGCGGCCGTCAGGACGGCTTCCGAACCAGCCGCGTGTACGAAATCTACGAGAACATCTGCCGACAGGAGGGCTCCGACAGCCTCTCGCTGCGCCGGGTGCGAGACCTTCTCAAAGAGCACGCTTTCCTCGACATCATCGAACAGTCGAAACACAGCGGCGGCAGCGCCGAAGGGAGTTACACCAAACACCAGCTCCTCGAGGATCCGAGCGTCGTCAAGGAGGTCCTCACCGAGGACCGCGCCGAACCGTAACGTCGGACGCGACCGTCCCCGATCGTCTCACCGAGCCAGAAACATCCCACGAACGTGAATACCCGACGTGAATTGAGATCGTCACGATCAGACGGAGACGAACGAACGAGGCGGCGACGACCTCCGAGCTGAAATCGAACGACTCGCGCCGTCGAGTTCGTCCGTCACCCCAGCAGACCGAGTCCCTCGATCCGTTCGACGATCTCCTCGACCGCCTCCTCGGCGTCGTCGGTCTGTTTCCCGCCCGTGATGACGATCTTCCCGCTCCCGAACAGGAGGATGACGACCTCCGGCTGGTCCATCCGATAGACGAGTCCCGGGAACTGCTCGGGCTC
>NZ_WPCE01000161.1 GCF_009742825.1 Halorubrum sp. CBA1125 | reverse complement strand
GCCTCGAATTTTCCGTAATCACCTGCTGTGAGGGGCACGACCAGACACAGACCGTGTTATCGGGCGAGGAGGTCAACGAACGGTATCCGGAATACGAGTTACGGGAAGAGTACCGCGTCGCGTACAATCTGGACGGAGACTTTAGCCGTGGGTGACATCCTCCTCGCCGTGAACGGCGAGATTCTCTCCTCGAAGGAAGATAGCTCAACATCTCGGATTTCCTATGCGATACTACTGTGACTGTTGAAGTTGAAAAACTAGAGCGCTGTTCTATCCGAAACGGATGAAATCTGGGGAATTTACCACTATTCGGGTTACAATATTGACCACCGGTAGATTTATCAGATCGAGGACGAGTTATCGTACTCGTAAACCGTTACAGGACTCGTCACGTCATAACCGAAGAGACGATCATCTGGTTCCGGGCTACCCGATCGGTTCGCTTCGATCGGACGGGAACCTCAGAACACAATGAACACCCAAGAGAAAACCGAAGAAGCGATCTCGGTACTCCAACAGTTCGGATTGAGGGAGTACGAAGCCCGCTGTTTCGTCGGGTTGGTACGGGTCGAACGGGGAACAGCGAAGCGAATCAGCGAGATGACCGAGGTACCCCACACGCGGGTGTACGATGCGATCCGGGTGCTGGAGTCCCACGGCCTCGTCGAAGTGCAACACTCGAGCCCACGGCGGTTCCGTGCGGTCTCGCTCCAGGAAGCGACCGAAACGCTCCGGAACCGGTACGAGGACCGCATCAAACGGCTACAGGACTCGCTTGAATCCATCGAGATCGTAGAGGAAGACGACGCTACCCCAGCCCACCAGCTGTGGTCGATGGCCGGACGGGACGCGATCGAGAACCGAGCGGAAGAGCTGATCGACACCGCCACGGCCGAGATCGTGTTGGTGATCGGCGACGGATCGTTGCTGACCGACGACCTCGTGGGAACTCTCAACTCCGTCGAGGCGGATATCGACCTACTCATCGGTGCGTTGACCGGCCCGCTACAGGAGCGGATTCAAACCACCGTGCCGAACGCGACGACGTTCGTCGCCGGAGTGGAGTGGTTACTCGGTGAGGAACCCCACGAGGAGGAGACGACGATCGGACGGCTGCTCCTGGTCGACCGGTTAACTGTCCTCGTGAGTACAATCACGCCGGAGACGACGCGGGAACGAGCGATCTTCGGTGAGGGTTTCGGAAACGGGCTCGTCGTGATCGCCCGCCGCCTCATGGCCCAGGGCCTAGTGAGCGAGTTCGATCCCGTCTCCTAACGGTCCGTACCCGTCGCGGATATCGGATCCCGCTGGTCTATTGGGACGGCGGCTCATCGGCGCATCCCTCGAACGCGGCCGGCGGCCCGCGCCACCGTTCCGGCACCGTGAAGGAGGGCCGATCTCACCGGTAGTCCGACGTAGTTCGTGGGATTGATCGCGTCGCTGAGGATCGTCAACCACTGGTCGCGCCTGCTCCGTCCTCCCTTGTCCCACAGGTACGGTTGCTCCACCTCTTGGCGGTACGTCTTCGTCAGGTAATCCGAAACCGAGTCGGCGTAGACGTGATCGACCACCAGTTCCGGATCGTAGTATATCGGGGAGACGGTGAGTACCCGCTCCGCGAGTTCGAGTTCCTCGTGGCCCCACGGGATCCCTTCGTCCCACCCCCCTATCTCGTCGAACACGTCCCGGTGGATCCCCATGTTACATCCCCAGAACCGGGTGACGTAGCGTGGTTCCTCTCCGAAGTCGTAGTGTTTCGTGAGCTTTCCGGCGAAGACGTCGTCGCGGGGGTGAACCGTCCTGCCCGCGATGGCGGTCTCGGTCTCGAAGAGCTCCGACATCCGGGAGAGGTAGCCGTCACGTGGTCGGGAGTCGTCGTCGAGAAACACCAGCTTGTCCGCCTTCGCGCGCTCGATGCCGGCGTTCCGGGCGGACGTAGCGGTCGGCTCGCTCTGAATACAGACCTCGTAATCCGAAAACGAGTTGGAATCCAGGTAGGTGAGACACTCGACCTCGTCCCGGGGCTTCAGCGTGGGGATAATTACACTGATATCCGTCATACACCTCTGAACGGATGTCGCGGGTTTTGTTATGGGTCGCTTATCTCACTTCCTCGTTCGACCGCTGCGACCCTTCTTGGCCCGAACGATTTCGGCTGACGACCCGGATAGAGGGTCCGACGCTGGATATCACACGTGCACCCCTCGATCGTTCTCGGCATGAGAAACCGTATCTCTCTGTAAACTCACACAACTGACACGTTTGATCTGCCCGCTTTCAGCACAGCCAATTGAGAGCCCGATGCACCTCGCCACGCCACGATATTTTTAAATACACTGTCTCAATCAAGGCGCTTCCGTCCGGTGAGCCAGCCCGGTCGTCGCGGCCTGCTCTCCGAGCGTCCGATCGAAGAACCGTCTGCCGGCGTCGATTTTCTCCTCGGGAGCCGTGTTCAGTTCGTTCTCGTAGATCACCCATTCGACGCCGGCGTCGCCCGCGGCTTCGAGCGTGCGCTTCATATCCACGACGCCGTCACCGTGAGGAACGCTTTCATACTCGCCGAGCCCCGGGCCCGGAGCCACGTCACGAAGGTGGAGCATCTCCACCCGGCCGTCGAGCAACGACACCGCCTCGGTCGGCGCAACGCCGCCGACATGGAGCTCGGCCACTTCGAGTTCGAACCAGATGGCGTCCGGATCAGTCTCCGCGATGAGATACCAGATCGGAGTCCTGCGAGGGACGGGTCCCGTGTTCCGGGCCCGAAGTCGCCGCCCCGCCTCCTGGATGTAGTCGGCCGCTCCGTCCGGTGTCGGCGTCGCGTCGATGAGCGTCTCGACCCCGCCCGGCAGCAACGGACACAGCCAACTACGGTCGTTATGCAGCCCCAGTTCTAGTCCTCGATCATCTAGGGCCGTCGCCACGTCGTTCAGGCGGTCCGCGAGCGCGCGAACGGACTCGCGGGTTCGGAAGTGTGTCGAGTCGAGGTGAGGGACGATGAGCCGGTCACAGCCGACGGTCGCACTCCGTTCCAACAGGTCGGCCTCACCGGCGAGAGCGTCTTCGATAGTCGAGAGGTCCGCGTGTACCGCGACCGGTACGAGCCCGGTCTCCTCGAGTACAGTGGCGATGTCGTCGGGGGGTTCCCACTGAAACCGATGAGCGAACTCCACGCCGTTGTACCCGTTCGCGGCGACGCGACGAACGATCTCGGAAAGCGAATCGGGATGCTCCCGAACACTGTACAACTGAAAAGCGGTACGCCGCGATGTCGTCATACACGCCGTTTGGACACCAATATCCATTAATAGACATCTCCTACCACGGCGAAAACCATTCGTTCGAAACCTTCGATTGGCCGCGGGACGCGATCTCGACGACGACACTGAGCGATCAAAACGCGAAGTCGAAGCGGAGGCAGTCGCGGACATGTCGGTCGGTACCGCGGGCTCGATACCAGCAGATAATCGTTCTATTCGACCGCGTGGGGAACAAACGACGCCGAGAGGGTTCGCGATCGGATCCCGACCAGTAACGTCCCGCTATCGGCGGATAGGTGGATCGTAACTACACTACCGACCCTCGATGGGCGAGTATGGTCGGATTAGCCGACCGAGAGGGATCCCGACGTCCGACGAGCGATCTCAGAACCGAAGTGAGCCGGATATCCCCTGCCGAACGAGGCGTAGAACGACGACGGGACTCGTCACGGCGACGGTGACCGTCCGGGAGCTCGGCGACACGAGAGGACCGAACCGAGAACCGACCCATGGCACCAATACTGACTGACGCGAGCAGAGTCGCGAACCTGATCAAACACCAGGCGCTCAAGCGGGCGAACCGCCGACGGAGCGCCTCCGAGGTACCGACCTCTCGATTGGACGAACTGCTCGACCGCCACGGCGGGGGCCGTTCGAAGGTGTTCGTTCACGTCGGACTGAGCGACGTCAAACGGGCGTTCGGGACCGATCCCTACGCGTTTCTCCGGTCGAAGCTCGACGAGCATTTCCGGAGCGTGCTCGCGCCGGGGTTCACGGACTACTTCGCTACGTCCGGGGTGTATCACAAGCAGTACTCCCGGCCGAAACACGGGACCTTCGGGCCGTTGTTCCTCCGGGACGCCGACTACCGAACCGACGACGCCATGAAGTCGATCTTGGTGGAGGGACCCTACCGGTTCGACGACTGCCTCCACTCCGACACCTACCACGAGGACGGCTGTTTCGCCCGACTCGTCGAAGAGGACACGTTGATACTGGATATCGGAACACCGTGGCTCACCTGCTCGCACCTCCACTACTTCGAGAGCCGCATGGACCTCGACTACGTCGTCGAGGAGACGTTCGACGGGGTGATCTGCTCCGAGGAGGGTGGCTGTGAACCGATCGAGCAGACCTGCGGGGTTCGAACCTCCCCGTTCTACTCGTGGAACAAGCCGAAACTGACCAGACACTTGGAACGTGACGGCGTCCTCCACAGGTACGACCTGAACGGGCTTCAAGCCCTGTTCTTCACGCTGGGCGACCTGGAGTCCTCCCTCGTGCCGCGTCTGGAGGCGGACTCGCAGTACCTCGTGACCTTGTAACCGACGACCTCGTGACGTTGGAACCGGAGTATCCCGTGACGTCGGGACGGTAGTCGACGGATAACAAAACTGACGACCGCGGAGGTATCGGTATGGACGACGACTCTCCGCCCAGTCGGCCGGATATCGGCTTGGGCGGATTCGATCACGAGAGCGACCGGCAGTTCGATCACACGTGTGGTGGGGACACCACGTGCGGGCGGTCGGGGTTCGGTCGGAGGACACGATGAGCGTCGTCGAGGGAATCGAGGGGGAGTCACAGCCGGAGTCGACCGCGGCGAGCGTCCCGTCGTCGACGGAGGTACTCGTCGTCGGCCCGGCGGGATACCGAACGGAAGGAACGGGAGGTATCGGCCGGTACATCGCGGAGCAGCGGCGGTACCTCGAGGACCGGGTGTCGTTGGACATCGTCGACACTGCCGTGAGAACCCCGGAGCGGCCGATCGAGTACCTCCGGACTGCGGTGACGGTCCTGCTGGTGTGGATCGGGTTCCTCGGCCGCCGGCGTCCCGACATCGTTCACGTTCACACCTCCCACTCGTTCTCGTTTTACATCTCGGCGCCCTACGTCCTCGTCGCGGCAGTGCTGTGGAACCGACCCGTGATACTTCACGTCCACGGCTCGTCGTTCGACACGTTCATCGAGGACGCGTCGATTCCGGCCGCCGTCCTCCAGCGGACGGTGTTCGACGCCAGCACCGCGATCGTCGCCCTCTCGGAACACTGGCGGGACGTCCTCTCGGCGCGTGCCCGCCCGGAGCGCATCGTCGTGGTACCCAACGCGGTCGACCCGGACGAGTACGCGCCCGACCCCGCCGCCGACCCGCCGCATCTCGTGTTCGTCTCTAACCACATCGAGCGGAAGGGGATCGTCGAGGTGACGGAGTCCATCGACGAACTCCAGGACGCCGGGGTCCGGTTTCGGGCGACTATTGCCGGTAGCGGTCCGCTCTCGCATCACGCCGCCGCCGTCGCCGAGGATCACGACGCCGTCGACTACGTCGGG
Organism: Halorubrum sp. CBA1125; assembly: GCF_009742825.1. Taxonomy (GTDB): domain Archaea; phylum Halobacteriota; class Halobacteria; order Halobacteriales; family Haloferacaceae; genus Halorubrum. The sequence goes on along the minus strand of NZ_WPCE01000161.1, from coordinate 1,067 downwards.
TTCGTGTCCGAGGAACGGAAACGCGACCTCCTCAGCGAGGGAAGCGTCTACGTCCTCCCGACGCGGGCGGAAGGGCTCCCGATCGCCGTACTGGAGGCGATGGCCGGAGCGAACGCGATCGTCTCGACCGACGTCGGGGGGATCCCCTCGATCGTCGACGAGGCGAACGGCGCGCTCGTCTCTCCCGGAGACCTCCACGAGCTGACCGACACCCTCGAGGGGGTGCTCTCGGACCCGGCGGCGACCGAACGGATGGGCCGGGTCAGCCGCCGACGTATCGAGGAGTCCTACGCGTGGTCAGATATCGTCGACGAGCTCCTCTCGCTGTACGCGCATGCTCTGGACGACGGTGCCGGCGTGGCTGCCCACTCGGGGAACTGATCGGAGACGGTACCGTTGACGGGGGTGAACGTAAGGTGACGGCAACGGAACGGGCGAACGGGTTGAGGAGGTGTCTCAGCGCCACATGCCGAGCGAGACGTACCCACCGCGACTCGCCGTCATCCACTCGGTCGTCCGTTTCCCTTCGACGGGAGACGCCACATAAAGCGTACACTCGTCCGGCCGATCGTCGTACCGGACGATCGTCGCCTTGATCGCCTCCCTGCAGCCACGTGACCCTTCATTCGTTCTCATTGACAGTCTCGTATGGTAGCCATCCGCATATGGTAATAAACGTCCTAACGGCACTCCGTCACCGGAGCGGGTGGCGTTTCTCGTCGGTTCCAGTTACGGGAGGGTTCGCCGGGAGTCTACATTCACTAACTAGGGTTTTACAGAATGGTTCACACGTCTGAACAAGATTCGTTCAGTACAGTCTAAAGAACGACCGATCCGCGGTGCGGTGGCGCGCCTGCGAGGCCGCGTCGCGGCCGAGCAGCGCGCGAGGGACGCGGTGAGCGCTCGGACGAGCGCGAACCGCGAGGCTGGGGAGGCGTGAGGTGCGGGTCGCGGTGCGAGTCGGGTGGGGCTCAAGGGGCAGGCGTGAGAACGAACCCACCGACGCAAGGACCGCAGGGAGCGAACCGAGTGAGCGGACTGAGGACCACAGCGAGGTGCCGGGAGTT
>NZ_WPCE01000222.1 GCF_009742825.1 Halorubrum sp. CBA1125 | reverse complement strand
CCGTCCGCGCGGTAGTACGTTCCTCCCCCCGCGGCGTCGGGACGCGTCGGGTCCTCGCGGCGCACCCAGTCGCCGACGTCGAGCAGGTGCTCGCCGATGTGCGCTGAGGCCTCGTCGGCCCGGCTGACGACGATCGCTATCACGTCTCCGGGTCCGAGACGGGCGGCCGAATAGGCGTCGATCTCCAGGCGAGAACGGTACCTGACCTCCGGACGGGAACGGTACCTGACCGCCAACCGGTGCGGTCGTCCGCGGGGAGAACTCGCGGGGACGGGGTGCGGGATCGGCTCACGGGAGCAGCAAGTACACGAACACGCCGTATCCCACCACCAGGACGGCGCCGTCGGCGCGGGAGACCCGGTCACCGCGGACCATCATCGCGACGGCGACCGCGGTGAACGCGAGCAGGGCGGGGAACTCGAACCGAAGGACGCCGGGGGCGACGTCGATCGGCGCGACGAGCGCGACGATCCCGATCACGGCCAGCACGTTGTAGACGTTCGATCCGACGACGTTGCCGATGCTGAAGCTCGCCTCGCCGCGGACGGCGGCGACGACGCTGGCGGCCAACTCCGGCAACGAGGTGCCGAGCGCGAGCACCGTGAGCCCGACGAAGAGGTCGGAGAACCCGGCGGCCGCGAGCAGCGACTGCCCGCCGTCGATGAGCCACCGCGAGCCGAACACGAGCGCCGCGATGCCGGCGACCACGGCGACGACGTCGCGCGGGCGTGCCGCCGGCATGGACTCGCGCTCGGTCGACGTGATACCCGACTGCGTCTCGCGGATCCGGTACATCACGCTGACGGTGAACGCGACGAGCACGCAGAGCAGGACGACGCCGTCGACGACGCCGACCCGGCCGTCCCACCCGAGCCCGACGAGCAGGAGCGCCGCGAGCACCATGAAGGGGACGTGTCGCCGCACCACCGTCTCCGAGATATCGAGCGGTCGGATCAGCGCCGAGGCGCCGAGCACGAGCCCGATGTTCGCCACGTTCGAGCCGACGATGGCGCCGAGGCTGACGTCGGTGGAGACCGTGAACGCGCCGAAAAGCGAGACGAAGAGCTCCGGGGCGGTCGTCGCGAACGCGACGACGGTGACGCCGACGGTCGACGCCTTGAGCCCGACAGCGAGCGCGAGATCGCTGGCGCCGGCGACGAGCAGTTCGGCGCCCACGTAGAGGAGGACGGCGCCTCCGACGAGCAACAGGAGTTCCGTGAGCGGCGACCCGAGGGACACGGGTCTCGTTGTCGGCGCCGTTTTAAAAAGCGCCCCGGTTCGGAGTGCGGCGGCGAGCGGCGAGAGCGACCGTCGGCGACTCAGGCGTGGGTCGCGCGAAACTCGCCGTGTTTCATCCCGATGACGAACGACAGGGCGCCGAACGCGAGCATCGACGGCACGACCATCATCAGGGTGGTCCGTAGCGGCATCATCCCGCTGCCGATCAGGCCGGCGGTGCCGACGGCGACGAGCAGTACCAACAGTCCGGCCGCGCGTGGGAGGTCGAACTCCATGGACGCCGTCGATACGGCTCGCGCGACCCTAAGGGTTCGGTCCGCGGCCGTCGGAACCCTCCGCAAACATGCAGTCTGCGGCTACGCCTCGACGATCTCGTCGTCGTCGACCGCGGGGAGCCGCATCTCGCCGTCCGTCGAGACGACCGACTGACCGCCGACGCGGACCGCGTCGCCGTCCAGCCGGACGCGGACGCGTCCGGGACGGTCACAGAAGTGTCCCTGCTCGACGCGCAGCTCGTCGGGGAAGTCGCCGTCGAACGCGTCGACCTCGCGGAGGTACGCCACGACGGCGCCGCTCGCCGTCCCCGTGACGGGGTCTTCGGGCACGCCGACCGCCGGCGCGAACGCCCGCGCGTGCAGGGTCGCGTCCGCGTCGACCGTGTCGAAGGTGAACGCGTAGACCCCGGCGACGTCGTGGGTCGCGGACAGGTCCGCCACCGCGGCCGCGTCGGGCGCCGCCTCGCCGAGCCGCTCCAGGAAGTTCACGGGGACGACGAGCCACGGGAGCCCGGTCGACGCGACCGCGACGGGGAGGTCCGCGCCGACGTCGCGTAGGGCCGCCGGGTCGATCCCAAGGGCGTCGCCGAGGCGGTCGGCGTCGAGCGTGACGCGTTCGACCGTCGGCGGCTTCTGGCGCATCCAGACGGTGCCGTCGTCGTCCACTCGGATCGACAGGTCGCCGGCGTTCGTCCGCAGCGTCCGGTCGCCGGGATCGATCGCGTCCTCCGCGTCCAGCGCGGCGTAGGCGGCCACGGTGGCGTGACCGCAGAGGTCGACCTCCGTCGAGGGCGTGAAGTAGCGGACCCGTTCGTCGACGCCGGCGTCGGTGTCCTGGGCGTCGACAGCGTCACCGGCGCCCGCAACGTCGCCGGCGTCGACGTCCCCTCCCGCTCCGTTCTCGAACAGGAACGCCGTCTCCGAGGCGCCGACCTCCGCCGCGATCCGGGCCATCTGGTCGTCCGTGAGTCCGTCGCGTCGGGCACGACGCCGGCGACGTTTCCGGCCAGCGGTTCGTCCGTGAACGCGTCGACGAGCAGCACGCGTCGCGTCTCCATGCGTCCCGGTCGAGGGCCGTCGACAAAAGGGTCCCGAGGCGTCCCGGGGATCGGCCCGTCCGATCTCGGGCGGACCGCGGCGGCCGATCCCCGGGAAACCGCGGCGTCCGATGTCAACCCTTTTGGCCTCGACCGCGGATGGGGTGTGTATGGGCCTCTTCGACCGGCTGCGAGGGAGCGACACCCCGCGCGTGGCGTTCGTCGGAATCGACGGCCTCCCCTACAGCCTCGTCACCGACGCCCCGGAGACGTTCTCGACGCTGTCGGCGATCGCCGACGCCGGCGACGGAGGGGAGATCGACAGTATCGTCCCCCCGGAATCGAGCGCGTGCTGGCCGGTCCTCACGAGCGGCGTCAACCCCGGCGAGACCGGCGTGTACGGCTTTCAAGACCGCGAGGTCGACTCCTACGAGACGTACGTCCCGATGGGCGGCGACGTGCAGGCGTCCCGGGTGTGGGACCGGGCGACCGATGCCGGTCTCGACGCCACCGTGATGAACGTCCCGGTCACCTTCCCCCCGCAACGGACCGTCCAGCGGATGGTCTCCGGGTACCTCTCGCCCGAGCTCGACAAGGCGGCACACCCCGAGGAACTCCGGTCGTACCTCGCCGAGAGCGACTACCGGCTCTCCGTCAACGCCAAGTTGGGCCACAAGTCCGACAAGTCGCGGTTCGTCGAGCACGCCCGCGACACCCTCGACGCCCGGGCGGCCGCGTTCTCGCGGTACGTCGAACGCGACGACTGGGACCTGTTCGTCGGCGTGTTCACCGCGCCCGACCGGATCAACCACTTCCTGTGGGCCGACTACGAGGACGGCGGCGGGTACCGCGAGGACCTCCTCGAGTTCTACGGCGCCCTCGACGACCACATCGGTCGGATCCGCGCGGCGCTCCCGAACGACGTCACCCTCGTCGTCGGGTCCACGCACGGGTTCACCCGGCTCCGATACGACGTCTACTGCAACGAGTGGCTCGAACGGGAGGGCTGGCTCTCGTACGGCGACGACGACCACGACGCGCTGGCCGACATCGACGACGACACCCGAGCGTACTCGCTCGTGCCGGGACGCTTCTACCTCAACCTCGAGGGCCGCGAGCCGGACGGCGTCGTCCCACAATCGGAGTACGAGGCGGTCCGGGCGGACCTCCGCGACGCGCTCGAAGCGTGGGAGGGACCGAACGGACGCCCGGTCGCCGACCGTGTCGTCGAGCGCGAGGCGGTGTTCCGCGGCGACCACGACGCGATCGCGCCGGACCTCGTCGTCCTGCCGAACGAGGGGTTCGACCTCAAGTCCGGCTTCCGCCCCCACGACGCCGTCTTCGACCCCGACGGCCCACGCACCGGGATGCACGCGTTCGAGGACGCCGCGCTGTTCGTCGACCACCCCGACGCGAACGTCGAGGACGCCGACCTGCTCGACGTCGCGCCGACCCTCCTCACCCTCCTCGACGTCGAGTACGGACGCACCGACCTCGACGGCGCGAGCCTCGTGTGAGCCGCCGCGCGGCTGTACGTTCAAGTGCCTCGCGGCCAACGGCCACGCGTGGAACGCACTCCGGACGGGACGCCGGTCGGCGTCGACGACCCGTACGCGGTCGCCGGCAGCTGTGACCACCTGACCGACGACGGCCGGTGTCGGTTCGCGCTCGCGCGCGCCGGCGACGACCCCGCG
>NZ_WPCE01000081.1 GCF_009742825.1 Halorubrum sp. CBA1125 | reverse complement strand
GACCACCTCCGCGAGCGCGGCGTCCGGGTCTCGGCGGTGAAAGACCGCACGTACTTCAAGAGCATCTACTTCAGTGACCCCGACGGACTGGTCTTCGAGCTGGCGACGAACGGCCCCGGCTTCGCCCGCGACGAGGAGGAGCCGGGCAGCGAGGAGATCGACCCGTTCGAGCGCGGCTACGAGAGCTGAGCCGGTGCGCGGACCGACGTCTCGAGAGGGACGATCCTCCGAGAATCGTACGTTCGTCGGTTTCTATCGCCGATCGCGTCGACTCGTGGCCGATCCGTAAACTGTCCGACCGTCCCCTCCAGCACCGTGTATATTAATACCTTATATATTATTATGTGTTTGTGTCTCATTCCACGAAGAGTTAATACCCCGATCGGCGTGACCTACGTTCAATATGGCAGACGACCGCGACACGATGAAAGACGTTTCCCACACGGCACCGTACGGGGCTTCGGCGAAGGGGATCTGGGAGCGCGGGCGCGTTCCCGTCGAAGAGGAAGAAGAGGAGTAACGACCGGCCGGTAGCCCGTTCGTCGCCGTCGGTCCGATCGACGCCGAGTCTCCCGGCTGTCGTCCCGTTCCATCGCCTTCGGCCTGTCACTCGAGATTCTTCCAGCCGCCGCCACGCCGCCTACTCGCGGGTCAGCCGTGGGTTCGTCACCGCACCGAGGTCCGCCGAGGCGAAGTCGCGGGCGTACTTCGCGAGGATTCCACCCTCGTACTGCGGCTCCGGCGCCTCCCACTCCTCGCGGCGCGCCGCCAGTTCCGCCTCGGAGAGGTCGACGGTGAGCTCGCGCTCGGGGATGTCGACCGTGACGTGGTCCCCGTCTTCCAAGAGTCCGATCGGACCGCCGGCGGCCGCCTCGGGCGCCACGTGACCGATCATCGGCCCGCGGGTGGCGCCCGAGAAGCGCCCGTCCGTCAGGAGCGCCACGTCGTCCTCGTGGCCCGCGCCGACGACGGCGGCGGTGACGCCGAGCATCTCGCGCATCCCCGGCCCGCCGGTCGGGCCCTCGTTGCGGATCACGATCACGTCGCCGGACTCGATCTCGCCGGACTGGACGTACTCCATCGCGTCCTCCTCGTGTTCGAACACGCGCGCCGGTCCCTCGTGGTAGAACTCGTCGTCGCCGGTCACCTTGAGCACCGAGCCGTCTGGCGCGAGATTGCCCTTGAGGATCTTGATCGCGCCCTCCTCCTCTTTGGGGTCGTCGACGGTGTAGAGGAACTCCCCGTCGATCTCGTCGTCGTCGGGCAGTTCGCCGGTCGCCTCCAGTTCCGCCAGCTCCTCGGCGAGGGTGCGTCCGGTGACGGTCATCGCGTCGCCGTGGAGCAGGTCGGCCTCCAGCAGGCGGCGGAGCACGACGGGCACCCCGCCGACCTCGTGGAGGTCGTTCATGACGTGGCTCCCGCCGGGCTGGAGGTCGGCGATCTTCGGCGTGCGCCGCGAGATCTCGTCGAAGTCCTCGATCGAGAGGTCGACGTCGGCCTCGCCCGCGAGCGCGAGCAGGTGGAGCACCCCGTTCGTCGAGCCGCCGATCGCGGTCTGTAAGGCGATCGCGTTCTCGAAGGACTCCCGCGAGAGGACGTCGGAGGGGCGGCGGTCGTTCTCGATGCAGTCCATGACGAGCTCGCCGGCGCGCTCGGCGACCTCGTACCGCTCCGGGTCCTCCGCGGGCGGCGAGGCGGAGCCGAGCGGCGCCATCCCGAGCGCCTCGGAGATGGACGCCATCGTGTTCGCGGTGAACATCCCGCCGCACGAGCCCGCGCCGGGGCAGGCGTGGCGTTCGAGGTCGTCGAGTTCGTCGCCGCTCATCTCGCCTTGCGCGTACGCGCCGACCCCCTCGAACACCTGGACGATGGTGACGTCTCGTCCCTCGTGTTCGCCCGGCATGATCGAGCCGCCGTAGAGGAACACCGAGGGGAGGTCGGTGCGGATCGACGCCATCAGCATGCCGGGGAGGTTCTTGTCACAGCCCCCCACGGTGACGAGCGCGTCCATGCGCTCGCCGAAGGAGACCAGCTCGACGGAGTCGGCGATGACCTCTCGCGAGATGAGACTCGCCTTCATCCCCTCCGTCCCCATCGAGATGGCGTCGGAGATCGTGATCGTCCCGAACTCGATCGGCATCCCGCCCGCGGTATCGATCCCGTCGAGCGCCGCGTCCGCGACGTCGTCGAGGTGGACGTTACACGGCGTGATGTCGGCGGCGGGGTTCGGCACGCCGACGATGGGCGAAGAGAGGTCCTCGTCGTCGAAGCCCATCGCCCGGAACATCGAGCGGTGCGGCGCGCGGTCGGCGCCCTCTGTCACGTCCCTGCTCCGGAGGTCGTCGTCCTTCTCGCCGGCGAATCGGTCCGCGTCGCCCCGACGCCCGCGGGTTGCCCCATCGTCGGGTCTCGGCTGCTGCTCGCTCATACCGGTACCTGACGCCCAGGGGTCTTAAACGGACGCACCGAAACAAGTTGCTCCGGATCGACGCGGGGATTTATATTGGACGCGGTCAGCTACCAGTCGCCAGCAAACCCGATTTCAACATTACAGGCATCGGCGAAATTGCTCATATGACGTTTCTTATCACCTTTGTTTAATGAAGTGTATACGTAGTAACCGTCACCGACCTCCCGATAGAGCCGCATTTCGTCGCCGGTTGGGTGGGTCGGTTGATCGTTCAACATCGCGATCTTATTTCCAGGCACGTAGGGAAGGGGAGCATACGCATCAACGAGACCGTGATTTCTGATGAGATGATCGGTTACCACTCCCATTAGATCCGCCTGACTGTCGTCGCTAAATGTAGTGGAGCCATCCCCATTAGAGATATAAACCACATAATCTCCCGATTCGTCGCCCTCATTTTGTGATTGATCAGTGGTTGATCGTCGTTGAGATTCGACATCGCTCTCCTTCTGTCCAGTTTCAAGTTCGGAGATCAAATCGTCGACAAACGTCTTCGAGAGCGACTCCGCCGGTTGAGAGACGATCTCGCCGACCTCCTCGACGATCGTTTCCCGAAGCGACTCCGCGATCGCATCCTTCTGGTCGGACAACGTCGTGATCGCGTCCTGCCGGCGCTCGACTCGCTGATAGATCTCCGTCGACGTCCCCGACTGGATCGACTCCTTCGCGAGCGCGGCGAGCATCCAATCGTTTGCGGTGAGATCTACCAGTTGCGTTCGACCCAATTGCTCCACGTCAGGGTGATCGCCGTCCTTTCTCAACCGAAACACGAGAAACGATTTTCCGTTCGTGAGAAGCCCCCAGTCGACCCACTCCTGTCGCATGTAGCTTCGGAGTTGATCAGCATGCCCATCAGTGATCTTTGTGTCACAGCCTTTCGCCTCCACGAAGACGACCGGCGAGCCGTCGTTGAACAGTGCGTAGTCGACCTTCTTTTTCGACGAACCCATCTGGACAGAGTACTCCATCTCGATTTCGGTCGAGTAGAAGTCCCAACCCAACAGATCTCTTATAAATGGATCGACCAGTCGAGAGCGCGTGTTCTGCTCGTCCATCTGCGGAGACGAGTCGATAAGCGACTGGGAGCGTTCGACGTAGTTCGACACCGTCTCCTCGTCCATCGTCCCAGATTATCAGACACCCGTCCTCTTAAAAGTAAAACGTCGACAACTGTTCGATACAGCGGTTTGTTTATAGGTCTCTCGGAAGGGTAGCGATTCCTCTAGTGGTTCGATCGTTGTCGCCGTAGGGGATGAATGAACATTATCGGTTCGACCGAGCGGTCGTTCCAGTTCGCCGAACGCGGTCACTGGATCGTCTCCATGTCGTCAGTCTGCAATTCCTCGAGGCGCTCCTCGCCGTACTGTTCGTCTGCGTTCTCGTGATGCCGATGAAGCCTGTACGCGGCGCGAAGCCGCTCTTCGTCGTCCGTGATCGCCCAATACGGGCTCTTGTGACGCACGAGGCCACGCTCTTTCAGTCGCGAGAGGATCGCACTGACGGCGTCCGTGTCTAGTCCGAGTCGCTCGGCGATAGTCGCGGCCTTCCACGCGCGGTCGTCGTTCTCGTCGAGAAACAGCACGATCCGCTCGGTGTCGCTCTGCGTCTCGAATTCGTCGGTGTCCTCGAACTCGTCGATATCGATGGTGCCGCTCGACATGCAGTTATATTGGTACTGCTAGAACATAGCCGTTTGGGGCCGTTGGCTACGTTGGCAGGTTGTCTCTGTATCCGAAAACGATTCACGAACGACGATCGACCGCGATGGCGGTCGAAAAGGGATAGATACTGTCGACGGGGGTGACGCTCCCGATCGATCAGGCAAACGCTTCCAGGATCCCCGCGCCGTCGGTGCTGCGTCCGAGGTCGGGGAGCGTGGCGCGCTCGGGGTGGGGCATGAGGACGGCGACGGTCTCGCGCTCGCCGAGGACGCCCGCGACGTTGTCCGTCGAGCCGTTGGGATTCGCGGCGTCGGTGACGTTCCCGTCGGCGTCGCAGTAGCGGAAGAGGACGCGGTCGTCGTCGACGAGGTCGGCGTGGGCCGTCTCGCCGATCTCGAACCGCCCCTCGCCGTGCGCGATCGGGACCTCGATCACGTCGCCCTCGTCGTAGGCGGCGGTCCAGGGGATGTCGGCGCGCTCGACGCGGAGGTGGACCGGCTCGCACTGGAAGCGCGCGGAGGCGTTCGTGGTGAACGCGCCCGGGGTGAGCCCGGACTCCGACCCGATCTGCGCCCCGTTGCAGATGCCGATCACCGGGACCCCCTCGCTCGCAGCCGCGCGGACCTCGTCCATGATCGGGGCGCGCGCCGCCATCGCACCGGCCCGGAGGTAGTCGCCGTAGGAGAACCCGCCGGGGAGGACGATCCCGTCGGTGTCGCCCGGGAGGCCGTCCTCGTGCCAGACGCGCTCGGCGTCGATGCCGAGGTACGCCAGCGCGCGGACCGCGTCCCGGTCGCAGTTCGACCCGCCGAATTGGACGACGGAGACGGTCATCGTTCCGTGACTGCGACCTCGTAGTCGTGGATCGTCGGGTTCGCGAGCAGCCGCTCGGCCATCTCGTCGGCGCGGGCGGCGGCCGCGTCCGCGTCCTCGGCGTCGAGGTCGAGTTCGAACCGGTCGGCCGACCGGAGGTCCGACAGCTCGAACCCGAGCCGTTCGAGCGCGCGCTGGGTCGTCTCGGCCTCCGGGTCGAGGACGCCCCGCTTCAGCCGGACCGTCACGGTCGCCGTGTATGCCGTCATACCGGTGAGTGCGGAGTCGTGCGTAAAAACCGTTTTGGAACGCCATTTATATCCACATTCGTGGATACCACTCGGTCGATCGCGGGGCGAGTCCGTCGCGCCAGAGCGAAAGGTGGAAACCCCTCCGCGTCGTGGTCCGGGTGTATGCAGCCGTTCGAACCCGCGGAGGTGATCGTCGCATGACCCGCGAACTGACCGAGATCACGGTCGTCGGAGGAGACAAGACCGGACTCATCGCGCGGGTCACCTCCCTGCTGTTCGAGCGGGGGATCAACATCGAGGACTTAGACCAGGCGGTCCGCGAGGGCGTCTTCCGGATGACGACCCGCGTGGACACCTCCGAGATGGACACGTCCCGGGGCGAGCTCCGTCGCGCGCTCGCCGAGCTCGGCCGCGAGCTCGACGTCGACATCCAGGTCCGGTTCCCGAGCGACCGCGACGCCCGCCGGATCGCGTTGCTCGTCACGAAGGAGACCCACGCGCCGGAGGCCCTGCTGGCCGCCGAGGCCGACGGCGACCTCGCCGACGACGGCGAGGAGGCGGAGATCCCCGTCGTGATCGGGAACCGCGGCGACCTCCGGTCGCTCGCGGAGCGCTACGACAAGCCGTTCTACGACGTCGGCGACGGCAGCGGCAACACCGACGAGGACCGCCTGCTCGACCTGCTCGCGGAGTACGACGTCGACCTGATCGCGCTGGCCCGGTACATGCGGATCCTCTCGCCGGAGGTCGTGTTCCGCTACGAGGGACGGATCATCAACGTCCATCCCTCGTTGCTGCCGGCGTTCCCGGGCGCGGAGGCGTACCGGCAGGCGAAGGACGCCGGCGTCCGCATCGCCGGCGTCACCGCGCACTACGTGACGACCGACCTCGACCAGGGGCCGATCATCGCCCAGCGCGCGTTCGACGTCCCCGCCGGGGCCGACGTCGACGAGATCAAGCGCCGCGGCCAGCCGCTGGAGGCCGACGTGCTGCTCGACGCGGTCCGGCTCCACCTCGCGGACGCGATCGCGATCCACCGCGGCACGGTCCACGTCCGCGAGGACGCAGACGTCGACGCCCGGCTCGGCCTCTCGGAGGCGGCGATCGAGTCGAATCCCGAGGAGCCGGTCGACGGGAAGCCCCTCTCGCGGTCGCAGCCGCCCGCGCCGCACACCGACTGACGTGTCGGACGCGTCGACGACGCGGCGACCAGCGAGTGGTTGGTCGTGGCGCTGCTCGTGACGCTGTCGGTGGTCGCGCTCGTCGTCTTCCTGTACTACGTTACGGCGCTCATCGAGGGACTGCCGCCGGCGCTCCCGGGGCCGTGAGCGCGTCGGTCGTCGACCGCAGCGTCCGTGACCGGGCCGACACCCTCGATCGGCCGCGTCCGTGACCGGGCCGCCGCCCTCAATCGGCCGCGTCCGGGAGGCGAACCAGCAGGTCGCGGTTCGCCGCCTCGTAGACGAGCCGTTCCGCCGCCGTCGCGCGCCGCCGCCGTTCGGTCCAGGCGCTCGGGTCGTATCCCGTCTCGCCGACGGCCGACTCGATCGTCGAGAGGAGGCGTTCGAGGACGGTCCGGTCGTCGGCCGCGTACGGCGGCTCGATCCGCCACGGCGACGGGGCGTCGGCGAGGACCGCCGGCACCGCTCGCGCCAGCGCGTCCGCGCCCTCCGGACCGCCGGCGCGGTACTCGCGCATGTGTCGGTGGTACCGCGAGAGGACCGCGTCGTCGTCGGGGGTCGGGCGGCTCGAGCGCCGTCTCCCCGTCGTACGTGATCGGGGCGTACGCGAGCGGCGCGACCCTGCCGAGCGTCTCGACCGCGGGCGCGGCGTCGACGAGGTCGAAGAACGCGCAGCCGACGACCGCGTCGTACGGTCCGGAACCCCTGTTCTCGTCCGCTATCTCGGCCGCGTGTTCGAAGGCGTCGGCGACGCGGAACGCGACGGTGACGTCGTCCAGACGGACGGCTGGCGGATCAATTCCCCTCGACACCTCCCCGTCGTCCGCGCTCCGCCCGTCCGGGTGGGCCGCGAGCCGTCGCCGGCCCGCGACCAGCGCGTCCGCGCAGGTGTCGACGGCCACCCACCGGCCGCCGTCGAGGACGTCCCACTCGTGGAGCCGCTGGACCATCGTCGCCGTGCCGGCGCCGACCTCCAGGATCCGCGGCGCCGACGGGAGCGCCGCCGCGAAGCGCGCGAGCACGTCGCGGTCGAGCGCCCGGTCGTCGAGCGCCCGCTTCGCGTCGAGGTAGGCGACGTGGTCGCTCCCCATCACCGCCCCTCCGTCGCCGCGAGCGATTCGAGGAAGTCGACCGCGACGTCTGCGGTCTCGGTCCACGTCGGCCACGCCGCGTAGTCCCGGCGCGCGGTGACGCCCATCTCGGCCAGCCGATCGCGGTCGGTGAGCCGACGGATCCGGTCGGCGATCGCCGCCGGGTCGTCCGGCGGGACGAGGAACCCGTTCTCGCCGTCGCGGACGCACTCGCTCGCGCCGCCCGCGGCCGCCGCCAGCGGGACGCAGCCGAATCCCATCGCCTCCAGGTACGCCATCCCGAACGGCTCGTACCGCGACGGGACCGCGAGGACGTGCGTCTCGCGGAGCCGGCTCGCCACGGCGTCGTCGTCGAGCCGCCCCGCGAACCGAACCCGGTCGGCGATCCCCAGGTCGGCGACCCGGTCACGGACGTCGTCGACGAACGCGGGTTCGACCGTCGCGTCGCCGACGACGGTCAGACGCCAGTCGGCGGCGCGGGGGTCGTCGACGTGCGGGTCGTCGGCGTGCGGGTCGCCGACACACGGGCCGTCGACGCGTGAATCGTCGGCACCCGGACCGCCGACGCGCGCCAGTCCCTCGACGAGGGCGTCGAGCCCCTTCCGGGCGACGACGTTGCCGAGGTAGGTGATCTCCAGGGGCCGCTCGTGCGCCCGGTCGCGGACGGTCGCCGGTGAGACCTCCGGCGAGAAGCGGTCGCCGGCGGGCGGTGCGACCACGCTCCGGTCGGGCGCCCGAGCGACTCGGCGTCGCGTCGCGTGGCCTCGGCGTTGTAGACCGCGGCGTCGACGCCCGCGAGGAAGCGTCGCTCGACGGCCCGCACGCCGCGGGCGGCGAGTCCGGTCCGCGTTCGCGTCGCGATCATGTGCAACAGCGCCGCCGTCGGCGCCTCGATCCGGCGGTTGGCGGCGAGAAGCGAAGGGTGAGCGAGCCCGTCCTCGACGACGACGTCGACCCCGCAGAGTCGCGCCGCGATCCGTCGGGCCCGGAGGTTGCCGAGGAGCCGCCGGGCGTACGACCGCCGCGGGAGCGAGACCACTTCGACCGCGTGCCCGCGCTCGCGGAGGCGGTCGCGGAGCCGCCGGTCGTAGTAGAAGCCGCCGGAGTCGCCGTCGATACTCCCCGCGAGCACCAGAGCGACGCGCATTACGACAGTTCGCCGGTGTAGCTCACGAGCGCGGTGTCGTCCTCGTGGACGGTCACGGAGAGCTCCTCGGCCGCCGGCGCGTCGACGGCGGCCGCGAGCGCGTCGAAGAGCGCCCGCGCGAGCCGCTCGACGCTCGGGTTCCCCGCGAGGTGGTCGTTGAGCGTCTCGTCCCTGTAGGCGTCGACGGCGGCCGCGAGCGCCGCCCGTGCGTGGTCGATGTCGAGCAGGTAGCCGTACGCGCCGAGCTCGGGGCCGCGGAACGTCGCCTCGGCCTCGAAGGCGTGCGAGTGGAGTTCCGCCTCCTCCGGCGGGGGGCTCGGGACGGTCAGGTAGTGCTGTGCGACGAACGACTCGGTGACGGTGACGGTGTACATCTGTCAGTAGGTGAGTAGTATCTGGAGGGTTCCCTCGGCGTCGGTCGTGAGCCGGCGATACGCCGCGGGGGCGTCGTCCACGTCGATCCGGTCGGTCACGAGCCGGTCGGCGATCCGTTCGTCCGCCGCGAGCCGGCGGAGTTCCCGCCAGGCGGTTTCACGGCGTCGCTCGTGGTCCCACCGGCCGCGGAGCGCCGGCGCGATGGAGGAGACCTGGCTGCTCTCGACGGTCACGCGCCCACGGTGGAAGTGGTCGCCGAGCCCCAGGTCCGCGCGCTTGGTGCCGTACCACGAGCCGACGAGTACGCGGCCGTCGAACCGGGTCGACTCGATCGCCGTCTCCAGCGTCTCGGGCCGACCGCTCACCTCGACCGCGAGGTCGACGCCGCCGGTGCGGTCGCGAACCGCCTCGACCGGGTCGGTTCGGCTCGGGTCGACCGTCGCGTCCGCGCCGAGGTCGGCCGCGAGAGACCGCCGGAAGTCGCGCGGTTCGACGGCGACGACCGTCTCCGCGCCCGACCGCGCGAGCAGCACCGTCGTCATGAGGCCGACGACGCCCTGCCCGAACACCGCGACGCGCTCGCCCAGCCGCGGGGCGCCGTCGAGCGCGAAGTTCACCGCGGTCTCGGTGGTCGCGAACAGCGCGGCCGTCTCGAGCGCGATCCCCTCCGGCACGGGGACGAGGTGGTCCGGGTCCGCGAGGAAGTGGCTCTCGTGGGGGTTGAACCCGAAGACGGTGCGGCCGCGCCAGTCGGGGTCAACCCCGCTGCCGACCGCCGCGACCGTCCCGACGACGGCGTAGCGTACCGGAGCGGGTACGAGAAGTCGCCGTCGAGCGCCGGGAGCTCCTCGTCGGCGGCGGTCGCGGGGTCGAGGTCGCCGCGGTACACCAGCAGTTCCGTGCCGGCGCTCACCGCCGACACCGCGGTCTCGACGAGCACCTCCCCCGCTCCGGGGCGCGGTCGGTCGACCGCCACGACGTCGACCTCGCGGGGCGCCACGAACTCCACCGCCCGCCCGTGGCCCGCCGCTCGGTCGTCGTCCGCGCTCACGGTGCCTCCCCCGTCCGCGCCGCCCGAACGAGCTGGCGGTACATAACGTATCACACGGGGTCGTGCCTAATGGATGTTCGGTGGGACCGCAGTCGATGTTACGACCGCGGTCGCCGGCGGCGCTGGAGCCGCCGCGCGGCGCGGTCACGACTAGAACTAAGCCCCCCGGGAACGTGTGTCACGCATACATGTCACGGACGGACACCACGCTCGATCTCGGATCGCTGACGCCCCTCCACTGGGTCGGGATCGCGGCGGCGGCGGTCTCGGGCGGGATACACCTCTTCCTCGGGATCCAGGTCGGCGGCACGTTCGGGACGGCGTTCCTCGTCGCGACGGCGGGGTTCGCCCTCGGGATCGCCGCGGTGCTCGTCGGGTACCGCCGTCGGCTCGTCTACCTGCTCGGGATCCCCTTCACGGGCGGGCAGATCGTCATGTGGTACGCGTTCAACGACGTGCCTCCGGTCCCGCCGACGCAGGCGGTCGACAAGCTCGCACAGGTCCTCCTGATCGTCGTGCTGGCGGCGCTGCTCCGGCGAGAGGCCTGACGAGAGAAAGGCGAGCGTAGAGAGCCCCGACGATCACTCCGCCGCGAGCGGCGGGTCCTCGCGACCGAGGCGCCCGGTCGCCGCCGCCCAGTCGCGTGCGAAGCTCGCGAGCAGCGCCGCCAGCCCGACCGCGGCCGCCGCGGCGATCGGTGTCCCGCCGATCCCGGGAGCGAGCGCGGCGGCGACGACGAGGAACTGCGCGCTCCCGACGACGGGACGGAGCCGGCTCGGCGGCAGCGCGTAGACGGGAGCGCCCGTGCGCCGCCGGACCACAGCGCGACCGCGTAGGCGTACCAGACGCCGCCGGCGACGAGGTACCACGCCGGCGAGCGAGCCCTCGGCGACCGCGACCGCGGCGCCGACCAGCACCGCGAGGGCGTCGACGGCCCCGTCGAGTCGGGCGCGAGGACGGTCTCTCGCGTCCGGCGGGCGACCGCGCCGTCGACCGCGTCGAGCAGGACCGCCGCCGCGAAGAGCGCGACCGGGAGCCGCGGGTCGGGCGGCGTGACCGCGAGGAACCCGGCGAGCGACGCGACGAGCCACCCCCGGAACAGCGTGATCCCGTTCGCGACGCCCACGGTCGATCGGAGTTCCTCCCGCTCCGGCGGCCGGTTCGCGGACAGGTGTGCCCCCCCCGTGGACGGCCACGTAGCCGGCGACGAGGACCGCAACGAGGAGCCAGGCTCTGCCGAACACTCGACTCAACGCGACGAGTCCGAGCCCCCCCGATCACAGCCCCCGCGAGGAACCGGACGCGAAGCCGCGCCAGCGCTGCCGATCCGGGGGCCGATACCATGTCCTTTCCCACGGTCCGAACGGTGTTCGGTGTTGCGGCCGACCGGTCGAGGTTCGGGACGTCGAACCACCTCTCCGCTGGGTCCGTACCGGATCGCCGGGAGACGCAGTCGCCGCCGGAGTGCCGTCACTTCCCGACTGTCGTCGTCTCTCGAGTGCTGTCACCTCCCGAATGCGGTCACCACCTGACCTCGAACCCGTCGAGTCCCTCCGGGGATTCGTACTCGGCGTCGACGGACTCGACATCGGCGGCCGGGCTCCCGGTCTCACACCACCGTACCATCTCGTCGACGGCGTCCTCGGGACCCTCGAAGACGGCCTCCACGCGCCCGTCGTCGAGGTTGCGCACCCACCCGTCGACGCCCCGATCTCGGGCGGTGTCCCGGGTCGACGCGCGGTAGTACACGCCCTGCACGTGACCGGAGACGCACACGTGTGCTCGCGTTCGGTCGGACATCGGCGGGGAATGCGTCCGCGGGCCGTTTAAGCGCCGCGGCGGTCGGGCGGCGCCGACGCGTCCGGCGCGGATCCACAACCGACGGGTTCTAACTTCCCGCTGCCGATACCGCGGACATGGACCTGTTCGGAACCGCGGGGATCCGCGGCAGCGTCGAAGACCGGGTGACGCCGGAGTTGGCGCTCGCCGTCGGACGGGCCGTCGCGGCAGAGATACGGAACGCCGCGGAGGGGGACGAGAGGCGAGCCGCGGACGAATCCGGGTGGGGCGAGGAATCGGCGTCCGAGCGCGACGACGAACCGGCGTCCGAGATCGTCCTCGCGCGCGACGGACGCGTGACCGGGCCGGCGATCGCGGCCGCGATGGCCGCC
>NZ_WPCE01000063.1 GCF_009742825.1 Halorubrum sp. CBA1125 | reverse complement strand
ACGCCGCGAGCAACGCCGCGGCGACCGCCACGACCACCACGAGCGCGACGGCGACCGACACGATCGCGCTGTCGACGGTGACCGCGACGGCGATTCCGGCGGCGACGGCGATCACTCCCAGGACGGCGGCCGGAACGCCGCCGCGGGTGACGGCCCGCTCGATCGCGTTCGCGACCCGCTGTTTCGGCGGCGGATCCGGCGGTCGCTCGGGGGGCTTCGAGAACGTCTCGTCGACGGAGACGGCGTCGGAGTTCGTCTCGTTCGGGGGATCGATCCGCACGTGGACGTACCGCGTGGTCGAGCCGTAGCCGGTGACGATCTTCAGTTTTCCCTCGACCGGCTCGTCGACGTCGGTCGCGGAGACGTGGATCCGTCTCGTCGCCTCGTCCTCGACGAAGTGGTTCACGTCGCCGACCCGGACGAACGGATCGAGCTCGTCGTCGAAGTGGAGGTGGACGTGCGTCGATCGGCCGCGGTTCTCGAAGGCGATCGCGAACGATCCGGTCGTCTCGAACCGGTCCGGTGCTCGGATCGAGTGGACGGCGTCCCCGTTCAGTTCGACGGCGAGTGTCGACACGGGTCGACCGACGAACTCACACTAAAAAAAGATTCAGTACGTTTTTGGGGGTGACCGCGCTCTCAGGCGGCCGCTTCCTCTCGCATGTCCGGCGGCAGGAGGTTGGGAATGCCGTCCTCGATCGGGTAGGTCTCGCCGCACTCGGTGCAGGTGAGCGTCCCGGCGAGGATCTCCTCGTCCTCCCGCTCGTCGACAGCGAGGTCGAGCTCGGCCTTGTCGAGCGGGCAGCAGACGACGTCCATCAGGGATTCTTTCATGCTCAACCGTTGGCGCGGACCGATACAAAAGCGTGCGGGTGATGATTCTCCAGATGGCCGGTGGGCGACTGCTGGGCAACCACGCTGAACGACTCCCACGTTGACGCGGTCTCGGGTGGCTCACGCTATGGTCGTCGAGACGCAGGATCCTTCGAGGTGGAAAGAACGCAGCTCCCTTTGGCGTTACCGACCCCCACGTTCGCGGGTGGAACTACTTCGTCGCGGTGGCCCCGCCATCGACCACCAGCGAATGGCCGGTAACGAACGAGGCCAGTTCGCTTGCGAGGTACAGTGCCGTGTCAGAGACGTCCTCGGGGGTTCCCATACGGCCCAGCAGTATGTATTCGTCCACGTACTCCTCGCCTGACTGTGTCCCGACCATATCCAGTCGTTGGCCATCTCCGTCTTGGTGAGGTCCGGATGGATAGCGTTCACGCGGATATCCGGCGCCAGTGCTGCGGCGAGGGCGTACGTCATCAGCCGGACGCCGCCCTTCGACGCGCAGTACGCGACCCCATCCGCTCGGCCACGGAGCCCGGAGGTACTCGAGAGGTTGATTATCGACCCGGACCGGCCGTCTTCGATCATCGACGCGGCAGCGGCTTGAGCCCCGAAGTACACCCCCTTCAGGTTGATATTCATCAATTGTTCATAGTCGGTTTCGCTCGTCTCGAGAAACGGACGGCTCTCGGTGATTCCCGCGTTGTTCACCATAACCGTCACACCGCCGTAGTCCTCCGCGACCTCGACCGCTTCGTAGAGGTCGTCGACGTTGGTCACGTCGCAGTCGACGTACGTCGCGTCCGCCTCCGTCTCCTCCTGGATACGCTCGTGGGTTGGCGTACCCCCTCCACGCGGAGCCTCGACAACGTCGGCGACGACCACGTCAGCGCCCTGTGCCGCGAATCGGAGCGCTATCTCCCGGCCGTTCCCACTCGCTCCGCCGGTGATCACAGCTACATCACCGGCTAACAGATTTTCAACCGACATAATCCACGTATTCTGATAACTAAAATAAAGTTACCGGGTAGCTAGGCGGTCGATGGCAACCTCTTTGCCGGTCCGTCTCGCTCGCCGACGTATGGGGATCCCGTCGGAACGGATCGAGCGGCTGTTCGCGCTCGCCCGGGAGGCGGTCGTCGACGGCGAGTACGACCGCTCGCGGGAGTACGTCGCGCTCGCCCGCCGGATCGCCGAGCGGAACCGCTGTGGCGTCCCGACCGAGTTCGCCCGGAAGACCTGTGACGACTGCGACGTCTACCTGCGCCCGGGGGAGACGAGCCGCGTTCGGCTCCGCCCCGGCCGCGTCGTCGTCCGCTGTCGCGAGTGCGGGGCGACCGCGCGGTACCCCTTCGAGTGACGGCGCCGCCTCTCACCTGCCGGTAGAGAACGGCACAGACGGGCGCGACGGGATCCACGCGAGCGAGGCGAGGTGCGAGTGAAACGAGCACCTCGATTGCGAGCGGTGAAGCCGCAAGCAGTGAGCGGGGATCAGTCGCGCCCGTGAGTGAGCGAAGCGAACGGACGGGCGCGACGGGATTCGAACCCGCGATCGAGAGGTTAGGAACCTCTCGCCCTGTCCACTAGGCCACGCGCCCGAACGGAACGGAGAGAACGTCGACTGCGGGGACCGGCCGGCGCCACCGGTGGATTACCTGCTGGTGTCTTTTTCGATCTCGGTTTCGAGGTCGTCGAACACGTCGTCCTCGTCTTCGTCCTCCTCGTCCTCGTCGAGTCCCGAGTCCGTGTCCTCGCCTTTCATCTCGCGCAGCTCGTCTTCGACCTGCTCACGTCCCTTCTTGAATTCGCCCATCGCCTGCCCGGTGGAGCGAGCCAGCTTTGGGATCTTGTTCGCCCCGAACAGCAGGACCAACACGAGCAGGATGATGAGGAGCTCCGGCCCCGCCGGGATGCCGCCGATCAGTGGAATCGCACTTGCCATCTCTACACATCGGTAACCCTGTGGCGATTATAGTCTTTTTGCCTCGGTGTGAGGCGCGAAGCCGTCGGAGAGCCGGCCGAGACGGGCCGAAACCTCCGTTCCTCGCGCGACGGTATCGCCGCCGAAACCGTGATACGCGCCCGCTCCGAGCGATCGGTATGACAGACGTCGGCGACGACGTTCCGACCTTCACCGCCACGGTCGTTGACGGCGAGATCGAACCGTTCGACCTGTCCGAGTGCCTCGGCGACGAGCCGGTCGTGCTCGCCTTCTTTCCCGCCGCGTTCTCGAACACCTGTACGAACGAGATGGAGGCGCTCCGCGACGAGTTCGACCGCGACGGCTGCACGCTCTTGGGCGTGAGCACCGACCTCCCCCACGCGCTCGCCGAGTACCGGACGCGGTACGAGCTCCCATTCGCGCTCGTCGCTGACCCCGACCACCGTGCGATCGAGGCGTACGACGCGATCGCGGACTTCGAGCGCTACGGCGTCGACACGGTGGCTCGGCGGGCCGTCTTCGTGGTCGCCCCCGACGAGACCGTCGCGTACCGCTGGCTCGCGGATCACCCGGGCGAAGAGCCGGACTACGACGCCCTCCAGGCGGCGGTCGAGGTCGCGTCGGAGTGAGGTTCGATCGCGGGGAAACCGGTCGCGGCCCGAGGAGGGGCTCCCGAACGCGGCGACCCCGCTCCGGGTCGCTCCGACCTCAGGCCGGATTCCGAACTCGTCTAACGCCTCGGGGTTCTCCATCGACGAGAGGTCGCCGGGATCTTCGCCCCGGTGCACCGCCTCGATGGCGCGCCGGATGACCTTGCCAGACTGGGTCTTCGGGAACGCGTCGACGAAGAGCACCTCGCGCGGGCGGAACGGCTTCCCCTGTTCGTCGCCCACCAGCGTGCGGAGCTCCTCGCGCAGGTCGTCGCTCGGCTCGCTGTCCGGTTCGAGCACCACGTAGACGACGACGGCAGTTCCCGTCGTCTCGTCCGGGACGCCCACCGCGGCGGCCTGGTTGACCGCGTCGTGCTCGACGAGGACGCCCTCGATCTCCGCGGGGCCGACCTTCCGGCCCGCGACGTTGAGCGCGTCGTCGGCGCGGCCGTGGAGGAACCAGAACCCGTCCGCGTCCCGCTGGGCGAAGTCGCCGTGGTCCCACAGGTCCGGCCACGTCGACCAGTACTCCTCGAGGTAGCGCTCGTCGCCGGACCAGAGCGACTTGGTCATGGAGGGACAGGAGTCGCGCGCGACGAGGTATCCACGCTCCCCCTCCTCTGTGACCGACTCGCCCGCCTCGTCGACGATGTCGACGTCCATCCCGAGTCCCGGGCCGCCGAGCGTGCAGGGTTTGAGGGGTTGATTGGGCATCGGCATCAGGAAGCAGCCGCAGATCTCCGTCCCCCCGGAGATGTTGATAATCGGGCACTCGCCGCCGCCGACGGCCTCGTAGAACCACCGCCACGACTCGGGATCCCACGGCTCGCCCGTCGATCCGAGGATCCGCAGGCTCGACAGGTTGTTGCCCTCGATCCACTCGTCTCCGTGTCTGCGGAGCGCACGGATCGCGGTCGGCGAGATGCCGAACTGGGTGATCCCGTGGCGGTCGATCAGCTTCCAGAAGCGGTCGGGCTCTGGGTGGTCGGGCGCGCCCTCGTAGATCACCACCGTCCCGCCGAACGCGTGGTTCCCGATCAGCGTCCACGGCCCCATCATCCAGCCGATGTCGGAGACCCAGAAGAACCGGTCGGCCGGCTTCTGGTCGAATCCGAAGTGTATCTCCTTGGCGCACTGCGTCAACACGCCGGCGTGGGTGTGGACGATTCCCTTCGGCTCACCCGTCGTCCCGGAGGAGTACAACAGCAACGACTCCTGGTCGCTCGGGAGCCGTTTCGTCTCGTAGGCCGGCGACTGCGACCCGATCGCGTCTGCCCAGGTGACGTCTCGGCCGTCGGACCAGGCGACGGGCTTCGTGTCGTCTCCGGCGTCGTCTCCCGCCGCCGGCGTCGCCCCCAGTCGGTCGTACACCACGACGTGCTCGACGTGACCCGCCTCGTCGATCGCCGCGTTGGCGGTCCCCTTCAGCCGGACTTCGCTCCCGCGCCGGTAGAAGCCGTCGCCCGTGAAGAGGACGGCCGGTTCCGCGTCCGCGATCCGGGTCGCGGTCGCCTCCCGGCCGAAGCCCGAGAAGATCGGCACCGCGATCGCGCCGACCTTCAGGCAGCCGTAGAGGATCGAGACGACCTCGGGGACCATCGGCATGTAGAGCCCTACCGTGTCGCCGGTCTCGACCCCGGCCGACTCCAGGTAGTTGGCGACGCGGTTGCTCTGGCGATACAGCTCGTGGAAGGTGACCTCGCGGACGTCGCCGGGCTCGCCCTCCCAGATCAGCGCGACCCGGTTCCGGTTCGGCGCGTCGACCGCGGCGTGCCTGTCGACGGCGTTGTGCGCGACGTTGATCTCGCCGCCGGGGTACCAGTCGGTGAACTGCGGGCCCCGCGTGTCGTCGCGCACCCGGTCGTACTCCGTGTAGAACTCGATCCCGAGGTAGTCGACGATCTCGTCCCAGAACCAGTCGATCCCGGAGGCGGGCTCGTCCGGGACCTCGCCCGTGGTCCGGGCGATCAGCTCGTCGTAGTCGTCGATCCCGTATTCGCGCATGAACGCGGCGACGTTCGTCGACGCCGCGAACGCCTCGCCCGGCTCGTGGACGACCCCGTCGGTTCCTCCGTACGCGTTCGATCCCTGATCACCCGTTGCACCGTCTTCGTCCATCCTCCGTGGACGTTTCGACGGAGACGGTAAGTAGCTTTCCGGGCCGGTTCACAGGAACGGGCTGTCCGATGAGCACGTCGTCTTGGTGAATGTCACTCCGCCTCCCGCGTTGAGATTGACGACGACCCCGATCTCGTACGGTTCGTCGTCGGCGCAGTCGGGTCGGTAGTGATAGTGGTGCGCGTTCCGGGTGAGTCCGACTTCGACCTCGATCCGATAGGGGCGATCTGGGGCGACGTCTTTGACCGTCCAGAGGTCATCCGGGTCCTCTCGGGGCGGAATCTCGAAATGGTTGCGGTAGACCAACGCCTCGCTTCGTTCGGTGACGTTCGCTCGGAAGAACCGAACGCCGAGTCGAGTCGTCTCATCGCGAGCGTTATCCACGGCGAAGTCCATCTTCGGGCGCTGGGACGGGAGAGCTGAACACCCGGCGAGACTGGCGAGAACGCCGGCTGTACTCGCCTGCAAAACGTGGCGACGGGAGGGCATACGGTCTCACCTCTACCGAAGCAGCATGAAAAATCCTCCACTTGTCCGCAGCGGCGAACCTACTTCGCGACCGACATCCGGTGTCCGGGTCCCGCGTCGTTCACGGCGTGGAGGTGGTCACTCACTCGTCGGTCTCGACGTCCGTCTCGCCGCCGTGGACGCTCTCGGGGACGACGTCGACGGAGGCGACCTCGTCGTCCGGCTCTAAGTTCATCACGATGACGCCCATCGTGTTGCGGCCCACCGTCGAGATCTCCTCGACGCGGGTCCGCATGATCTGGCCGTCCGCGCTCATCGCGATCAGGTGGTCGCCGTGCGTGACCGCCTCGGTGGCGACGACCGCGCCGTTGCGGTCGCCGGTCTTGATGTCGACGAGCCCCTTCCCGTTCCGCGACTGCGGGCGGTACTCGGCCAGGTCGGAGCGTTTCCCGTACCCGTTCTCGGTGACGGTGAGCACCCAGTTGTGACGGTCCTCGTCGATCCCGGCGACGCCGGCGACGCGGTCGCCCTCGCGGAGGTCGATCCCGATCACGCCGCGGGCGGTGCGGCCCATCGGGCGGACGTCCGACTCCGCGAAGCGGATCGCCATCCCGTCGCGGCTCCCGACGACGAGGTCGCGGTCGCCGTCGGTCACCTCGACGTCGACCAGTTCGTCGCCGTCTTCCAGCCGGATGGCGCGGATCCCGGTCGAACGAATGTTCTCGAACTCCCCGACGGCGGTCCGCTTGATGTACCCGTCGCGGGTGACCATCGTGAGGTACCCGCCGTCGAGGTCGTCGGTGTTGACGACCGCCTCGATCTCCTCGCCGTCGTCGAGATCGAGGAGGTTGACGGCGGACTTCCCGCGGGCCGTTCGCGACATCTCCGGCACCTCGTATGTCTTCAGCTCGTAGATCTGTCCGCGGTTCGTGAACACGAGCAGGTAGTCGTGCGTGTTGGCGACGAACACCGACGAGACGCGGTCGCCCTCCTTCAGCCCGGTGCCGATGATCCCCTTCCCGCCGCGGTTCTGCGGCCGGAACTCCGAGAGCGACATCCGCTTGATGTAGTCGTCCTCGCTCATCACGACGACGCACTCCTCCTCCGGGATGAGGTCCTCGTGGGTGACGCTGCCGACGTCCTCGATGAAGCTCGTGCGGCGCTCGTCGGCGTACTCGTCTTGCAGTTCCCGCAGCTCCTCGACGATCACGGAGTCGAGCTCGTCGGGGTCGTCGAGGATCGCCTCCAGCCGCTCGATCCGGGCGGTGACGTCCTCGTACTCCGACTCTATCTCTTCGGTCTCCATCGAGGTGAGCGACCCGAGCTGCATCCGGACGATGTGTTCCGCCTGTGGCACGGAGAAGTCGAATTCGGCCTCCAACGCGGCCTTCGCGGCGTCGCGGTCCGCGGAGTCCTGTATCGTCTCGACCACGTCGTCGACGTGGTCGAGCGCCTTCAGCCGCCCCTCGAGGATGTGCGCGCGGTCCTCGCGCTCGTCGAGCTCGTGTTCGGAGCGCCGGCGGACCACCTCGCGGCGGTGTTCGACGTAGTGTTCGAGCGTCTCCTTCAGGTCTAATACCTGCGGCGAGCCGTCGACCAAGGCGAGGTTGATGACCCCGAACGTCCGCTCGAGGTGGCTCTCCAACAGCTGGTTCTTCCCGACCTCCGCCATCGCGTCGCGCTTGAGCTCGACAACGACGCGGATCCCGTCGCGGTCGGACTCGTCGCGGAGGTCGCGGATCCCCTCGATCGCGCCCTCGTTGACGTCCTCGGCGATCCGCTCGACGAGCCGCGACTTGTTCTGCTGGAAGGGGAGCTCAGTGATGACGATCCGGCCCGCCTCCTCGTCGACCTCGAACTCGGCGCGGACGCGGACGCGACCGCGACCCGTCTTGTACGCCTCGTGGACCGCGTTCCGTCCGACGATGTTCGCGCCGGTCGGGAAGTCCGGTCCCTTCACGTGCTCCATCAGGTCCTCGACGGTGGCGTCGGGGGTCTCGATCAGCTCGACCGTCGCGTCGACGACCTCGCCGAGGTTGTGCGGCGGGATGTTCGTCGACATCCCGACCGCGATCCCCGAGGAGCCGTTGACGAGCAGGTTCGGAAACGCCGCCGGCAACACCGTCGGCTCCTCCAGGCGGTCGTCGTAGTTCGACTGGAAGTCGACGGTGTCGCGCTCGATGTCGGCCAGTAGCTCCTCGGCGATAGGGGCCATCCGGGCCTCCGTGTACCGCATCGCGGCCGGCGGGTCGCCGTCGACGGAGCCGAAGTTCCCCTGTCCGTCGACGAGGGGGTACCGCATCGAGAAGTCCTGGGCCATCCGCGCGAGCGTGTCGTAGATCGCGCTGTCGCCGTGCGGGTGGTAGTCGCCCATCGTCTCGCCGACCACGGACGAGGACTTGCGGTGTGCGGCGTTGCTGGTGACGCCCGACTCGTGCATCGCGTAGAGGATGCGTCGGTGGACCGGCTTGAGCCCGTCGCGGACGTCGGGAAGCGCACGCCCCGCGATGACCGACATCGCGTAGTCGATGTACGACTGCTCCATCTCGTCTTCGATGCGGGCGTTCGTCACCTGCGCGGCGCGCACGTCCTCGGGGTCGACGTCGGGGACGTCCGAGCTCATATGTCCACCCACTCGGCCTCGGTCGCGTGCTCTTTGATGAACTGCTTGCGCGGCTCGACCGCGTCACCCATCAGGATGTTGAACATCCGGTCGGCCGCGGCCGCGTCGTCGACGGTGATCCGCTTGAGCCGGCGGTTCTCCGGGTCCATCGTCGTGTCCCACAGCTGGTCGGGGTTCATCTCGCCGAGCCCCTTGAACCGCTGGACCTGGTCCGGGTTCCCGTCGCACTCCTCTGCGACGATCCGGTCACGTTCCTCCTCCGTCATCGCGTCGTACGTCTCGCCGTGGTACCGGACGCGGTACAGCGGCGGCTGGGCGGCGTACACGTAGCCGGCCTCGAGCAGGGGCTTCATGTGCCGGTACAGAAGCGTCAGGAGGAGCGTTCTGATGTGGGCACCGTCGACGTCGGCGTCCGTCATGATGATTATTTTATTATATCTGGCATCTTCGATGTCGAACTCCTCGCCGATCCCCGCGCCGATCGCGGTGATCAGCGCGCGGATCTCGTCGTTCTCCAGGATGCGGTCGAGCCGGTGTTTCTCGACGTTGAGGATCTTGCCCTTCAGTGGCAGAATCGCCTGATTCTCTCGGTTGCGGCCCTGTTTGGCACTTCCGCCGGCGCTGTCGCCCTCCACCACGAACAGCTCCGCCTCCTCGGGATCGCGGGTCTGGCAGTCGGCGAGCTTGCCGGGCAGTGCCGTCGACTCCAGCGCGGACTTGCGGCGGGTGAGTTCCTCGGCTTTCTTCGCCGCCTTGCGCGCCCGAGCGGCCTCCGCGGCCTTGTGGACGATCTTCTCTGCGGTGTCGGGGTGCTCTTCGAAGAAGGTGCCGAGCCGCTCGTGGGTCGCGGACTCGACGATGCCGCGGACCTCGCTGTTGCCGAGCTTCGTCTTGGTTTGGCCCTCGAACTGCGGGTCGGGGTGTTTGACCGAGATGACCGCCGTGAGCCCCTCGCGGACGTCCTCGCCTTTGAGGTTCGCGTCGAGGTCGTCGACGAGCCCGCGCTCGTCGGCGTAGTCGTTGACGGTCCGCGTCAGCGCGGTCTTGAAGCCGGTGAGGTGCGTGCCGCCCTCGCGGGTGTTGATGTTGTTCGCGAAGGCGTGGATCGACCCTTGCAGCTCCTCGGTCGCCTGCATCGCGACCTCGACGTGGACGTCCTCGGCCTCGTCTTCGAAGTAGATGATCTCGTCGTGGATCGGCGTGCGCGTCTCGTTGAGGTAGGCGACGAACTCGCGGATGCCGCCTTCGTAGCGGAAGATCGCCTCGTCGCCCGCGTCGGCCTCGCCGCCGTCCTCGCGCTCGTCGCGTAAGGTGATCTCGACGCCGGAGTTGAGGAAGGCGAGCTCGCGCAGACGGGTGGCGAGCGTCGAGAACGAGAAGTCGGTGGTCTCGAAGATCTCGGTGTCGGGCCAGAAGCGGATCTCGGTGCCGGTGTCCTCGCCGGCGTCGAGGTCACGGACGTGCTCGAACCCACCCTCGACGGGTTCGCCCCGATCGAACCGGTGACGGAAGACGCCGCCGTCGCGTTTGACCTGGACTTCGAGCCGCTCCGAGAGGGCGTTGACGACGCTGACGCCGACCCCGTGGAGGCCGCCGGAGACCTGGTAGGACTTGGAGTCGAACTTCCCCCCGGCGTGGAGGACGGTCATGATCACCTCCAGCGCGGGTCGGTCGTACTTCTCGTGGGTGTCGACGGGGATCCCTCGCCCGTCGTCGCGGACGCTGACGGAGCCGTCGTCGTGGATCGTGACGTCGATCTCCTCACAGTGGCCCGCGAGCGCCTCGTCGATGGCGTTGTCGACGACTTCGTAGACGAGGTGGTGGAGTCCCCGCTCCTCGGTGGACCCGATGTACATCGCCGGGCGCTTGCGGACGGCTTGGAGCCCTTCTAGAACCTGTATTTGGCCCGCTCCGTACTCACTCTGCTCTGACATAGAACTTGATTGGGGTAGTCCGTGATGGGTTATAAACCCGGCGCACGCGCGCGGGCGTGTGTAAAGAGGGGAGGGTAGGCCACGAGTGCAGGGAGGACAGGCTACAAGTGTAGCGTAGGGTAGAACCACACGTCGTGTAGGAGCCCCTCACACGTCACAAACCGCAAACCGGTCACAAATCGCCCTCGCAGTCGACGACCGCCGCCTCTCGCGGTCGACCGTCGACTCGGACGCGCCCCGGCGCCCGATTCACCACTCCTCGGTTCGCTCGTCGAGGAACGCCCGCGCCCGACGGACGGTCGCCGCGCGGAACGTCTCGGCGTCGGCGTTCCCCTCCCGGAAGCGCACGGCGGTCTCGCGCGCGACCGACTCGACGACCAAGTCCGCGAGGGCCCCGACCTCGACCGGCTCGCCTCGGCGGTCGAGCGTCTCGACCGCCCGCTCGACCCGGGATCGGGTCGCGTGGGTCGCCGCGAGCGATTCGGCGGTCGATCCCTCCGTCCCGCTCGCGTCGCCTCCTCCGGTCGTCGCCGCGCTCGCCGGATCCGGCGTCGCGTCCACCGAGTCGACGTCGGACGCGTTCGACGTGTCGGATTCTCCGGCAGCACCCCGACCGCGAATCACGGCTCGGCCGCCGCGCTTGTTGCGAACCACGACGCCCGCGGCGGGACCCTCGTACCACGCCGACTCGGGGACCGCGTACTCCGCGGGGTCGAAGTCGCGGGCGTTCCGTTCGCGTTCGATGGCGTTGACCGGCTCGAGTCCGACGCCGCCGTGGATCGCCGCGGCGGCGTCCGGCGGGCGAAACGCCCTCGTCGATCCGGCCCACACGTCGGTCCCGAGAAACGGCGGCATCCGCTCCCAATCGTAGTCGATCCCGCGGCGGTGCGTCGCGACGCCGAAGAAGGCGACGGTCGACGGGTCGTCCACCGCGGCCCGGACGGCCTCGCGGTCGAACCGCTCGCGGACGTGACGGATCGCGGGCCGGAGCGGGAGCGGCGCCGCGTCGACGTCGGCGTAGGTCGCCTCCGGACCGCCGAACCTGAGGAGCCCGGACTCGTCCATCCGGAAGCGTAGTCCCGTCCCGTCGATCAGTTCGAGCAGCCAGAGGTGCCCCTCGAGCAGGTCGCCGTGGGCGTCCGCGTCGGTGACGTCCGGGAGCGAGGGAAACGGTGGAAGCGAGTGCATGGAATCGGATGCAGTCGGGCGAACCGACCACGTCGATGCCTGCGTCCCGCACGGGGTTGGCTCTTGCGGGCGGGCCGCCGGTGTGTGTCGCTCGTTCCCACAGCTACAAGCCGTCGTCTCGCGTACCGTCGCCCGATGTTACCGATCGCGGACGCCTTCGAGTACGACTACCGCGGCTGTGATATCCTGTACGGACGCGGCCGCGCGAGCGACCTCGGCGCCGCCCTCGGCGAGCGCGGCCTCGACGACGCGCTCGTCGTCTGCGGGTCGAACGTGGGGGCGAACGACGACCTGATGGACCCGATCCGGGCGGGCCTCGGCGACCGTCTCGCGGGCGTGTTCGACGGAACGACCCCGGACAAGCGCGTCGAGACCGCCGCCGACCTCCTCGACCGCCGGGCGGCGGTCGGCGCCGACGTCCTCGTCGCGGTGGGCGGCGGCAGCAGCCTGGACGTCGCCCGACAGGCGACGCTGCTCGCGGCCGACGACCGCGACCTCGACGACCTCCGGCGCGAGGCCGAATCCGGTCCCGAGGTCCTCGGACCGCTCGCGCCCGACGCCGGCCCGGCCCTGCCGCACGTCGTGGTCCCGACCACGTTCGCGGGCGCCGACCTCTCGGCGGGCGGGTCGCTGGAGGTGCTCGACGCGGACGCCTCCCCGACCGGCCAGCCGCTCACCGTCAGCGGCGAGGGTGCGTGGCCGACCCTCGACCTCGCCGACCCGGCGCTGTTCGAGACGACGCCGCGGTCGGCGCTGGCCGGCTCGGCGATGAACGGCTTCGACAAGGGGATCGAGACGCCGTACGCCCGCGACGCCACCCCGATGAGCGACGCCACCGCGGTCCACGGGCTGCGGCTCCTCCGCGACGCGCTCCCCGGCGTCGCCGGCGACCGACCCGGCGGCGCGGCCGCGACGGACCGCGCGGTGGTCGGCGCGCTGCTCGTCCAGATCGACCGCAAGATCTCGGTCATCCACGCGTTCGGACACGGGTTCGCGCGGCGCTACGACGTCCAGCAGGGCGACATCCACGCGGCCGTCGCGCCGCACGTCCTCGCGTACCTCTTCGACGAGGTCGACGCGAGCCGCCGGGCGCTCGCGGCCGGCCTCGGCGTCGAGACGAACGGGCGGAGCGACGGTGCGGTCGGCGAGGACGTCGTCGAGGCGGTCGCCGCCGTCCGCGACGCCATGCCGGTCCCCGCGCGGCTCCGGGACCTCGCCCCGGTCGAGGCGGACGACCTCCCGGCGATCGCGGCGTTCATCGCCGACGACTGGTCGATGGCGCGCGCCCCGGCGGGGCTCGACGCGACGCCCGAGGCGATCGAGGGCGTGTTGCGCGCGGCGTGGTGAGCCGCGGGCCCCGCGACCCCCACAGTGCGGTTCAGATCCCCTGTCCCATCAGGTGGCTGCGGAGCACGTCCGGCGTCTTCAGCCCGGCGTCGCTGTTGAGCAGGACGACGGTCTCGTCGCCGTCGAAGAACCCCGCCTCCGCGAGCGCCCACGCGCCGGCGGGTGCGGCGCCGCCGGTGGCGCCCATCTCCAGCACCTCGTTCTGCGCGACGGCGACCGCGCTCGCGAGGATGTCCTCGTCGTCGACGCCGACCGCCGTCCCGCCGCTCTCGCGGACCGCCTCGACCGCGACCGCGCCCCCCGCGGGGTCGGCGATCTCCAGCTCGCCGCAGATCGTGTCGGGCGTCGACCACGGCTCGGGCGCGTCGAGGTCGCGTTCGATCGCCGCCGCGATCGGGGCGCAGCCCGCCGCCTGCGCGGCGACCACCTTCGGGACCGCGCCGATCGCGTCGATCCGCGCCAGCTCGCGGAACCCCTTGTGGACGCCGGCGACGACCTCGCCCGTGCCGGTCGGCACGACGACGACGTCGGGGACTTCGCCGAGGTCGGCGACCAGCTCGAACGCGAGCGTCTTGATCCCCTCGTGGCGGTACGGCGTGACGAACTCGGCGAGGTCCGTGTACTCCGTCTCCAACTGTTCGTCGACCGCGTCGGCCGCGTCCGGGAACCGCCCGCCGACGACGCGCATGTCGCCGCCGTGGACGTTGGTCATCGCCTTGTTGGAGAACGCACAGCGCGAGGGGACGAACGCGTACGACCGGAGGTCGGCCCGGCCCGCGTACGCCGCCATCGACTGCCCGGCGTTGCCGGGGCTCGCACACGCCAGCGGCTCCACGTCCGCGCCGTCGGCCGCCCGCGCCGCCACCGCGGTCAGCGCGACGGAGAGCCCGCGGTCGAGGACGGTCCCCGTCGGGTTCCGGCCCTCGTCTTTGACGTACACCGCCGCGACGTCGAGTTCGTCGGCGAGTCGGTCGGTCGGGACGAGCGGCGTCGAGCCCTCGCCGGCCGAGAGCCCCGCGTCGGCCGGGAACGGGAGCAGCGCGTCGAACCGCCAGTGGCCGCGGCCGACGCCCGACGCCCTCGGGCTGTCCGCGTTCGCGGCCGTCCCGAACAGCGCCCCGGGGTCGACCGCGTCGTAGTCGTAGACGGGGTCGAGCCCCCGCGCCTGCTCCTCGCCCGGGACCGCGGTCGGGTCCGCGGTCTCGTGGACGCGTCCCGACGCCCCGGCTCTCCAGCCCGCGGAACGCCGCCGTGGTCTCCGTCGTCTCCGTCGGCTCCATACGCGCCCTTTCGAGAGCGGCGACTAATCGCTTCTCACTCCGTGCGCGGTCGGCCGCGATACCGACTTCTCCACGGACCGTTATGCGGTGGCGCGCCCGGGAG
>NZ_WPCE01000268.1 GCF_009742825.1 Halorubrum sp. CBA1125 | reverse complement strand
TCTTCGCGTGCCGCGAGGCGTACCTCCGGCAGGTCCCCCGGTCGGCTCGTCGGCGCGAGCGAGGACGCCGACGGCGACCGCGCGTTCACGCTCACGCTCCAGACGCGCGAGCAGCACATCCGCAAGCAGCGGGCGACCTCGAACATCTGTACGAACCAGGCGTGGGTCGCGCTGCGGGCGGCGATCCACGCGGCGACGCTCGGGCCGGACGGGCTCGTCGCCCTCGCGAACGACTGCGTCCGCGAGGCGGCCGCCCTCGCCGAGCGGATCGACGCGATCAGCGGCGCGGCGGCGCCGGTCCACGACCGCCACCACGTCCGTGAGTTCGCGGTGCGCGTCGACCAGCCGGCGGCCGCGATCGCCGCCGACCTCGAGGCCGCGGGGTTCGCGGTCCACGCGATCGACGAGCACCTGCTACAGGTCTGTGTCACCGACCTGACCGCCGACCGGGCGGACGGGCTGGTCGCCGCCTTCGAGGAGGTGATCTGAGTGATCCACGACCAGGCGAACTACGAGCGCGACGCGGCGGACGTCCACGAGCCGCTGCTCTCGGAGAAGGGCACGGCGATCGTCGACGTGCGGGAGTCGTCCCCGCTGCCGGACGAGCTGACCCGCGAGGAACTCACGCTGCCGAACCCCGAAGAGCCCGCGGTCGCCCGCCACTACACCCGGCTCTCGCAGATGAACTGGGCGATCGACTCCGGGCCGTACCCGCTCGGGAGCTGCACGATGAAGTACAACCCGAAGTTCACCGAGGACGTCGCGGCCGACCCGAACGCCGCCGTCCACCCGGACCGTTCGGAGCGCTCCGTGCAGGGGACCCTCGAGCTCCAGTACCGGCTCCAGGAGTTCCTCGCGGAGATCGGCGGGATGGACGCGGTCACGCTCCAGCCGCCCGCGGGCGCCGCCGGCGAGCTGACGGGGATCCTGATCGCGCGGGCGTACCACGCCCACCACGGGAACGACCGCTCGGAGGTCGTGATCCCGGCGTCCGCCCACGGGACGAACTTCGCGACCGCGGCGATGGCCGGCTACGACGTGGTCGAGCTCCCCTCGGGCGACGACGGGCGCGTCGACGTCGGGGCGCTCGAGGCGGCCGTCGGCGACGACACCGCCGCGCTCATGCTCACGAACCCGAACACGGTGGGGCTCTTCGAGCGCGATATCACCGAGATCGCCGAGATCGTCCACGACGCGGGCGGGCTGCTCTACTACGACGGCGCGAACCTCAACGCCCTCCTGGGTCGCGGCCGCCCCGGCGACATGGGGTTCGACGTGATGCACTACAACGTCCACAAGACGTTCGCGACCCCGCACGGCGGCGGCGGGCCGGGAGCGGGCCCCGTGGGGGTCGTCGAGGAGCTCGCGCCGTACCTGCCGACGCCCCGCGTGCGCGACACGAACGGCGAGAAGGGGTACGAGACGTTCGAGCCGGAGCACACGATCGGGAAGGTCCACGGCTTCCAGGGCAACTGGCTCGTGTTGATCAAGGCGTACGCGTACATCGCCCGCCTCGGGGACGAGGGGCTCGCGGACGCGGCCGCGAAGGCCGTGCTCAACGCGAACTACCTCGCCGAGCAGATCGACCTCGACGTCCCGTACGGCCCGTTCCACCACGAGTTCGCGGCGACCGCGGGCGACCGGGACGCCGCCGACGTCGCCAAGCGCATGCTGGATTTCGGCGTCCACCCCCCCGACGACGAAGTGGCCGGAGATGGTGCCCGAGGCGATGTTGACCGAGCCGACGGAGATCGAGGGGCGGTCGTCGCTCGACGACCTCGCGGAAGCGTTCAACCTCGCGTACGCCGACAGCGACGAGGCGCTCGAGACCGCGCCGAACCGCACCGCCGCGGGCCGGATCGACCAGGTGGGCGCCGCGCGGAACCCCCGGCTCTCGTGGCAGGCGCTCGACGAGGAGTGAGCCGGCGGTCGGCGCCGCGGCCGATCACTCGCCGTCGGCGCCGCGGCCGGTTACTCGCCGTCGCCTCCCGCCCAGTAGCCGACGGTCGCGTCGCGTCGTAGTAGCCCGACAGCGAGCGCTCCTCGCGGCCGCCGGGCGGAGACCCGACGAACACGCCGAACGTTCCGGAGTCCGGGTAGACCGTCACGTCGGGCTCGGTCATCGTCGAGACGACGAGGTACCGGACCGGCTCGTCGCCGTCGTTGACGACGCGGTGTGCGCCCGACGCGTCCGCCGGGAACGCGACGTAGTCGCCGGCGGCGATGCGTGCGGTGGCCTCGTCGCCGCTCGCCTCGCCGTGTCGGAGGAGCGCCTCCCCCGAGCAGACGTACAGCGCCTCCTCGTTGGCGGTGTGGTAGTGGTACGGCCACGACTTCCCGCCGGCCGGTAGCTCGTAGAGGCTACAGCCGATCCGCTCGCCGCCGGCGGCCTCGGCGAGTTGCTTCCGGCGGAAGCGGGCGTCTCCCCGGTCGGTCTCGGTCCACTCGAGATCGTCCTCGCTCGCTCGTCGCATGGGTCGTGCTCACAGGTCACGCTCAAAACGCTTGCGCGAGATGACGGAACTGGAACGCGAGGCGACGGAACCAGACGCCGAGGCGACGGAACCGGAACCACTACGGCGGGCGGTACCGCACCCCCGGCCATGGAATTCGGCGTCATCGGACTCGGACGGATGGGGCAGATCGTGGCGAACCGGTCGCTGAACGCGGGCCACGACGTGGTCGCGTTCGACCTCTCGGCGGAGGCGACGGCGGAGGTGGCGGAGAACGGCGCGGAGCCGGCCGACTCGGTCGCTGACCTGTGCGACCGGCTGTCGGAGTCGCCGGCGGACGGCGGGGAAGACGGCAAGCGCATCTGGCTCATGGTGCCCGCGGGCGACGCGGTCGACGCCACGCTCGCGGACCTAGAACCCCACCTCGACGGCGACGACGTCGTC
>NZ_WPCE01000227.1 GCF_009742825.1 Halorubrum sp. CBA1125 | reverse complement strand
CGCCCCCCGACGCGCGCCAGCCGCCCGGCGCCGCCCGGCACGCGGACGCGAGCGGCTCGGCGGGTTCGACGAACGCTCCCGGCTCGGACTCCGGCGGTGCCGACCGCCAGGCGGTGAGTCGGTGGCTGGCGCGCTCCTTCGACGGCGACGGGTTCACTTACGGGATCGACGCGACGCTGCACGCCGACGGCGACACCTCCCGTCAGCGGATGGTCTCGAACGACGTGACCGCGACGTTCGACTCGCTCGTCACGTGGTTCGCGTCCAACGCGGGGCCGAGTTCGCCGACCCCGGAGGCGCTCGGACTGCTGCTCGTCGCCTCCGAGACCACGGTCGACCTCCCGCCGGTCGCGATCAAGCGATTCGCGGCGGACCAGGGGCTCACGGCGGGAGACAGCATCGGCGACCTCGTCCGCGCCGCGGAGGAGGCCGGCGGGTTCCGGATCGAGTGACGGCGCCTACAGAACGACGAAGAGCCCGACGGCGATCAGCGCGAACACGGCGTACAGCCCGGCCATTGCCTCGCGCTTCAGCGGACTCCCGAGCGGCTCGGCGGTCAGCCGGCGCACCGGCGGGAGGATCGCGATCCCGCCGAGGAACAAGGGGACCGCCCCGATCCCGGGGAGCCGGGTGAGCGCGACGACGATCGTCGCGTATCCGAGGACGTAACAGCCCCGCCGCCAGAGCTGCTCGCGATCGGTGAGTTCCTCGACTGCGGGGAGCCCGCCGGTCGATCCGTCTCCGGCGTCGGTGTCGCTCACGGGTCCGGACCCGGATGCGACTCCCGACTCGGTCGCGACCTGCCGGGCCTGCCGCTTCACGTGTTCGTCGAACTCCTCGGCGGCGCCCTCCGTCTGCGGGGCGCCGCACTGCGCGCAGTACCGGGCTCCCTCGTCGATCGACGACTCACACCGCGGGCAGGTCTTCATCCGCGTCGAAACGGCAGCGTGGGCCGTATTAATTCTTCGGAGACCGTCGAAACGGACTCTCTCGCCTGTTTAGATTCTCTCTATCTCTCTCGACCGCTCGTTCGTCCCCCGAGCCACCGCGACGAACCGCCCGGATCCGCGCTCCGTTCTCAACGGTGAGAACCTCGGGGGAGCCGTTAAGTGGTCACTGGGCCCGTCTCCGTCCATGGCTACGCGCGTGCTCATCGCGGACGACTCGGAGTTCATGCGGAACCTCCTCCGGGAGATCCTGGACGGGGAGTTCGAGGTCGTCGGCGAGGCCGAAAACGGCGTCGAGGCGGTCAACATGTACCAGGAGCACGGGCCCGACCTCGTCATGATGGACATCGTCATGCCGATCCGCGACGGGATCGAGGCGACGACGGAGATCGTGGAGCAGCACCCGGAGGCGACGGTCATCATGTGTACGAGCGTCGGACAGGAAGAGAAGATGAAGGCGGCGATCAGGGCGGGTGCGGAGGGGTACATCACGAAGCCGTTCCAGAAGCCCAACGTGCTCGACGCGATCGGATCCGCGGTCTGATGCGCGTCGATGTCCGCGGGCTCGGCGCGTGTAACCGACTGGCCGAACGCGGGGCCACGCGGGCGGCCGGCGCGCTGTCCGACCTGACCGGGACCGACCTCGCCGTCGAGGTCACGGGCGCGAGCGTCGCGACCGGCGCGGACCTCGCGGAGGCGTTCTCCGGCCGCGAGTCGATCGGCGTGAGCGTCGGCCTCCGGGAGGGTCTGGAGGGTGAGGCGGTGCTCGCGTTCGACGCCGCCCACGCCGACGCGCTGCTCTCGCTGCTCCCCGGCGGGCAGTCGGTGGCGCGCAGCGCGGTGACCGAGGTCGGCAACATCGCCCTCGGCGGCTTCCTCGACGGGTGGGCGAACTACCTCGGGCGGGCGGTGGACATGACGCCCCCGCGATACTTCGAGGCGGACGGGGCCGCCGTGCTCCCGGACGGGGCGCTCGCCGGTGACGGGGTGTTCCTCTTCGAGAGCCGTCTGGACGCCACGACGACCGACCTCGATTTCTCGATCTACATGCTCCCGGACTCGGGACCGTTCCGCGACCTCGTCGTCGGCGAGACGGCGACGGCGGCGACGCCCGGCGCCGAGACGGCCGGAGACGCCCGCGGCGGAGACGCGAGCACGACGGTCCCGTACGACTCGCTGTCGACGTTCGCGTCGCTGGCGAAGCGCGGTTCGGCGAACGCCGCCGACAACATCGCGACGATGACGGGACTGGAGACGGCCGTCGACGTGAGCCGACTCCGGTTCGTTCCGCTGGCGGACGTGCCGGCGGCGGTCGGCACCGAGCCGCACGCCGGCACCGTCTTCGAGCTTCGGGGGGGAGCCCAGCGGCTACCTCGCGATCCTCTTCGAGGAGGCGTCGGCGGCGACGATCGCGGCGGCGATGCTGCCGAGCGAACCGGACGAGCCGCTCGGCGGGACGGCGGAGAACGCCCTCTGCGAGCTGGGCAACGTGATGACGAGCGGGTTCATCGACGGCTGGGCGAACGTGCTCGGCACCTCGATCACCCACTCGCCGCCGGAGTTCGTCCACGACATCGGCGCGTCGGCGATCAGCCCGCTCGTCGCGGAGCTGAGCGAGCGCCAGGACTACGGGTTCGTGATCGACGCCGCGATCTGCACCGAGGGGGTGCAGGCGCGGTGTGACGTGTACGCGCTCCCCGACGAGCGCGAACTGGCCACGGCGCTCGCGAGACTCTCGGACCCGTGAGCCGCCCGTCGTCGACGCGCGGCCGGACCGGCGACCGCGCCGACGCCGCTGCCGGCCGCATCACGGTCGGCGTCGGGGAGCTCGCGGTCACCGACGACGCGGCCGTGTTGACGACCAGCGGACTGGGGTCCTGCGTCGCCGTGGCGATCGTCGACGAGCGGCGCGCCGTCCGCGGCCTGTTACACGCGATGTTGCCGACGGCTGAGGCCTCCCGGACGGTCGACGCGCGCCCGGCCAAGTACGTCGACGCGGGTGTCGAATCGCTCGTCGACGAGCTTCGGGCGGCGGGTGCCTCGCCGGCGGCGATGCGGGCGCGGATCGCCGGCGGCGCGGAGATGCTGGACCTCACCGAGGCGGTCGGCCCGCGGAACGTCGAACGAGCCGAGCGCTGTCTCGACGCGGCCGGCGTCCGGGTCGTCGCCCGCGACGTCGGCGACGCGATCGGTCGAACGGTCCGGCTCCGTCCCGACGGACGGCTCGTCGTCCGCGCGGCCGACGGGTTCGAACGGACCCTGTAGTGCCGACGGACGTGTCATCGCACCGCTCTCGTGGGTGGCGGGACGCCTGACTCGTCGCCGCCGTCGACGCCGCCGCACCGGCGCGTCCCGTCTCTTCTCACGCCTGATATTTTGAGGGGTGAATTGAAGTGTGTTCTTCGGGTCGTACCCGGTAATGGGCCTCGAACTACCGGTGTGGGACGCTCTGACGGTCGGAGGGATAGTCGCCACACTGGGGCTCGTCGGTGCGAGCGTCCTCGATCGGTTCCTCGACGACGGCGGGTCTGACGACGAGGCCGACGGGCTCGGCAACGACGACCCCTTCGGCGGTGGCATGGGCGGCGGTGGTATGGGCGACGGCGGAATGGGCGGTGGCGGCTTCGACGACTTCGACGGGATGGACGAGTGGGAGGACGACTTCGACGACGGCGACGGCAACGCCGACACCGACGAACTCGAGCATCGCCTCGACGACATCGAGAACGAGGTCGCCTCCCTCTCGTCGACCGTCTCCACGGTCCGGTCGGAGAACGAGGAGATCTCCGCCGCGGTCGACGACATCGAGGAGGACGTGCGGAACCTCCTCGACATCTACGAGATGGTCACCCGCGGTATCAACCCCTTCGTCGACGACACGGGCGGCTTCGACAGCGTCGACGGCGGCGGCGAGGGGTCGTTCGGGCTCTTCGACGAGGCGGAGGAGGCGTCGGAGGAGCTCGACGAGGACGTCGCGAACGCGGACGCGGACGGATTCTTCGACGACGACCTGCTCGACGAGGACGCCGACGGAGACGGCCTCGACGAACTGGAGGAACTGGACGACGAACCGGACGAACTCGACGACAAACCGGACGCGGAATCGCCCGGCGAGCACACGGACGACGGTGACGACATGAACGACGACGGAAAGAGCTTCAGCGAACTGAAAGAGGAGTACGACGCCG
>NZ_WPCE01000132.1 GCF_009742825.1 Halorubrum sp. CBA1125 | reverse complement strand
GCGTCCTCCAGCTCCCCAGAGGACCTCCCGGTGGGCTCGGGTCGTGGAGGCTGGTGACGGTCACTGCTCCGCGTACGTGTCCGGCGTTCAAAAAGGGCGCGAGGGCAATTGACGCGATTGTGCGAGTAACTGCCTCTAATCAGTTGAGAGAGTGGTCGCAGTCGCCGTCTCCGAAGTCCCAGCCGCGAGGCTCGTATGACTCGCTGTGCTCCTCAGTCGCTCGTTTCACTCGCTCCTTGTGGCGACGCCACCGCATGAATCGACATTGCTTGGACTCTAACGAACAACGACGTACCGAGCGAAACGACGGAGCGTCCGTCGTCCGTGACGCTCCCGGACGGCCGCGAGCGCGTCAGCGGGGACCGGGGGAACGAGTGGAGGGCGGACCGCGACCGCCGGAGGGCGTCACGCACTCGAACCGAGGGGAGATGAACAATTCTACGTTAGGTGTTGATAGTACGGATGAACCGTACTATTCGCACGAATCGGCCGATCGGTACCGTTGGCGAGGGGAGGGGAAGGAGACGGGAAGGGGAACGAAGAGAGGAGACGGGAGCCGCGACTCACTCGCCGTCCAGTTTGTGTCTGAACGCGTAGAAGACGCGGCGGCCGGTCTGCGTGATGTGGACGGTGTCCGATCGACCCACGTCCTCCAATTCGACGTAGCCCCGCTCGCGCAGCGGTCCGAGGACGTGCGTCTCCAGCGCGCGGTACTTCGCGGTGCGGCTCTCGCCGGCGTCCCGGAGGAACGCGCGGTCGCGGTCGCGGGCCCACTCGATCAGGTTCCACTTGTCGGTCGTCATCTCCTCCTCGGCGCGCTCGTGGAGCCGACCGAGGACCGCCACCTGGTCCGCGGTCGGCGCGTCCATGGGGTACAGCGGCAGGTCGACCGTCCGCGCGACGCCCTCGGTCAGCGGCTCCTCCTCGACGGCGTGGCGGTGCGTCTCGGGCTCGACGCTGTACGGGCGGGCGCCGACGATCATACACGCCATCGCGACGCCGACCGCGGCGATCCGCGGGCCGGTCGAGACGTTGCCGAACAGCCGATCACCGCCGTCCTCGGCGGGGGCGTGACGGGCCGCGACGGTCGTCGTCACGCCGAGTACGTCGTACACGTCCGCGAGTTCGACGGGGATCGGCCGGACCTCGGCGACCGACGCGGCCGCCGTCCAGGCGTCCCGCTGGTAGTCGGTGAGCCGGTCGGGGTCGACGAGCGCGTCGGCCGGGTCGTCGGCCGTCGCGGCCGCGAAGTCGACGGTGCCGCGGGGGGCGTCGCGGTCGGGGGCGTCCGCAAGCAGGTAGACCACGTCCGCGCCGTGACGGCGGAGGGGCTCAACGATCCGGTCGCGCTCGTAGCCGAGCGGGACCACGTGAACCCGGCGCTCGGCGACGCTGGGGACCGATGTGTCCATGGCGTCGTTCCCGCCCGGGACCGGTTAAAGGGTGCGCCGGCCGCGCGCCGGGGACGAGAGCGGGACGGGAAGGGATCCCGAGCTGATCGGATCGCTTCGGACCGCTTCGGACCGTTCCGGACCGCTCCGGACCGATCACGCGAGGTGAGAACCGATAACACGAAAACTGTTAAGCCCGGGTACCGCTTACGGATCTCCATGAGCGCTGACCGGTCCGCGTTGCGGCGGGCCATCGAGCGCGGCGAACGGGACGGTGGCGCCATCGAGTTCAAGGAGCGGCTGACCCGCGAGGTCCACCTGGCAGACGGCCGGATGGAGTCGTTGGTGGCGCAGCTCCGTCATCGGGTGCTCTCCGGCGACGGCGAGGCGACCTACGTCGTCGGCGTCACCGACGACGGCGGAATCGCCGGGATCGCCCCCGACGCCTTCTCGGAGACCATGGACGTCCTCTCGCTTCTGGCCGAGGAGGCGGACACACACATTGCCGACGTCGAGACGTGGAGCGCCGGCGACGGCGGCGACGGCGACGACGCCGGACTCGTCGGGCTCGCCACGCTCCGCGAGGGCGGGATGTTCGAGGCCGACAACGACCACATCGTCGTCGGGACGGCCGGCCACGTCGACCACGGGAAGTCGACGCTCGTCGGGACGCTCGTGACCGGGCGCGCGGACGACGGACAGGGCGGCACGCGCGGGTTCCTCGACGTCCAGCCGCACGAGATCGATCGGGGGCTCTCCGCGGACCTCTCGTACGCAGTCTACGGGTTCTCGGACGGCATCGACGAGCCGGTCCGGATGGACAACCCGCACCGGAAGTCGGACCGCGCCCGGATCGTCGAGGAGGCGGACCGGCTCGTGTCGTTCGTCGACACGGTCGGTCACGAGCCGTGGCTCCGGACCACGATCCGCGGGCTCGTCGGCCAGAAGCTCGACTACGGGCTGCTCGTCGTCGCCGCCGACGACGGGCCGACGGAGACGACGCGGGAGCACCTCGGCATCCTGCTGGCGACGGAGCTACCCACGATCGTCGCGGTCACGAAGGCGGACGCGGTGACCGACGAGCGGCTGGCCGCGGTGGAGCGCGAGATCGAATCGATGCTGAGAGACGCCGGGCAGACCCCGCTGCTCGTCGAGCGTCACGGGATCGACACGGCGGTCGCGGAGGTCGGCGACGGGGTCGTCCCGCTGTTGCGGACCAGCGCGGTGACGAAGGAGGGGCTCGACGCGCTCGACCGGCTGTTCGCGTCGCTGCCGAAGCGCGCGACCCCGGAGCGCGAGGCGTTCCGGATGTACGTCGACCGCAGCTACAAGGTGACCGGCGTCGGGGCGGTCGCGTCCGGTACCGTCACCTCCGGAACCGTGGAGACGGGCGACGAACTCCTGTTGGGCCCGATGGCGGACGGATCGTTCCGCGACGTGGAGGTGCGATCGATCGAGATGCACTACCACCGCGTCGACAAGGCCACCGCGGGGCGGATCGTCGGGATCGCGCTGAAGGGCGTCGACGAGGCGGAGATCGAACGCGGGATGGCCCTGGTACCCCGGGAGAGCGACCCCGAGCCGGTCCGCGAGTTCGAGGCGGAGGCGATGGTGCTCAACCACCCGACGCGGATCCGCGAGGGGTACGAACCCGTCGTCCACGTCGAGACGGTCTCGGAGGCGGCCGTGTTCACCCCCGAGGACGGGCGGCTCCTCCCCGGCGACACCGGCCAGACCACGGTCCGGTTCAAGTTCCGGCCGTACCTGATCGAGGAGGGCCAGCGGTTCGTCTTCCGGGAGGGGTCGAGCAAGGGCGTGGGGACGGTGACCGGTATCGGCCCCCGATCCGAAGGGGGAACGGGGCCCGCCAGGGCCGGCGACGACGACTGAACGCGCCTACCGCTCGGCCTCCACCGCGACCAGTTCCATCAGCGGGTAGCCGTCGACCGTGCGCATGCGGGTGCGGGCGACGACGCCCTCGTAGTCGATCCGCATCTCGACATCCATCAGCGACCCGGTGAGCTCCGTGTAGCCGTTCTCGTGGTCGATCTCGTCGTCGACGCGATCGTCGTCGATCTCGACGGTGACCGACTCGCAGTAGGGCTGGTTCTCTATCGCCTCCGCCATCGCGGCCTCCAGGCTCCGCGCGCTCGCCGGACTGACGGGCGTGCCCGCGAACTGGTGGTACAGCGAGCCGAACTTGATCCCGGCCTCGAAACACGCCTGCTGAGCGTCGGTCGGCATGGTGGAACGCGGCGGCGTCGCGGCAAGAAGGTTCGGTCAGCGAGCGACTGCCCGGAAATCGTGATCAACTGTCGTCCGGAAACCGCGGTCAGTCGTCGGCCACCGGAAGTAGTCCGCCGTCGTCGGATTCGTTGCCGCCGTCGGTTTCGTTGTCGCCATCAGCAGTGTCGCCGTCGTCGGTTCCGTCGGTAGTCTCGTTGCCGTCGTCGGTCCCGCTGCCGTCGTCGGTGCCGTCGGTAGTCTCGTTACCGTCGTCGGTCCCGCTGCCGTCGTCTGAGCCGTCGAGGAGGCCGCCGTTCGAGTCATCCGTCCCGCCGTCGTCCCCGGTCTCACCGTCCGTCTGACTGTCGTCGCCGTCCCCGATCCCGTCGTTCGCGTCGTCGTCCTCGGACTCGTCGGTCGGCTCGCCGACGTCGCCGCCCTCGTCGAAGATGTCCGTTCCGAACGTCTCCTCGTAGGTGAGTTCGTTGAGCGGGACGGTGACCTCGTCGCCCGAGGGGAGTTCGACCACCGCGTAGAACTCGATCCGGAGGTCGGTCACCTGGTGGCCGTTGACGTCCTCGTCGAGGTGGGTCACCCACCACTCGTCGAGGCGCCGGTTGTCGAGGACCGTGGTGAGCTCGACGGTCTCCGAGCTGTACGAGGGGATGACGTACTCCTCGGCGGTCTCACCGGTCCCCATCTCGACGCCGTTCATCGTGATGTCGTACCCGATCTCGGTGATCACGTACGGTTCGAGGTTGGGGTTGTACACCACGAACTCCATGTCGATCGGGGTCTCCGCGTCGCTCACCTCGCCCCACTCGCCGCGGGTCTCGTTGACGTAGAGGACGGGATCGTCGGTGAGGGGGCTGTCGGCGTTCACCGGCCGCGTCTCGTTCGAACTGAACGCGCCGATGAGGTCCGTCTCTATCTCGCGGGTGCGAGTGAGGTCCGCGCTCCGGCCGAGCAGGTCCGAGGTGACCGTCGCGTCGATGTCGACGGTGGTCCGCTCGCCGTTTTCGATGTGAGTGACCCACCACGGCGGGATCGCGTCGTTTCGCATCTGCGTCTCGAAGTCGAGCGTCGAGTTCCCCGTCTCGAGGGTGATCCCCTCGTGTGCGCCGTGAGCCATCTCGACCGAGTTCATCGAGACGGTGTAGTTGATCGAGACGCCGTCGAGGCCGACGCCGACCGGATTCGGGTTCGAGACGACCAGGTCGGTCTCGACGGTCGTCGTCTCGTTCGTCACGTCGCCGAACGTGTTGTCGACGGCGGCGACGCTCGGGACGCCGAGCACCCCGAGGGCGAAGGCGCCCGCGACGGCGGCGACGACGAGCACCAGCGACGAGAGCGATCCGGAGCTTGCCGGCGGTGAGCGCCGACACGACGTCTCTCGGGTCCATACGCGTGCGTTTCGATCAGGACGTAAAATCGTGTCGCTCGGTTCTCCGAGAGACCTCGCCGACCGCGTCGCCGTCGGCGACGAACCGTGAGAGACCCGGAGCCGGGCGACGGGGAGCCAGTGTGTCGCCGGGGGTCGACGTCCTCGCCCGCACGAACCGAAGCGTGTGGCACGAACCGAAGGCGTTTGGTACGGGAGGCGGGATGAGCGGGTATGAACGTCCTGTGTGTCACCGGCGGGCGGGTGCTCCGGCCCGACGGCCGGGTCGAGCGGGCGGACGTCGCGGTCGACCGCGACAGCGGAACGATTCACACCGTCGGGACGCCGGCGGTCGTCACGGACGCGGTCGACGGCGCGGTCGACGACGCGCTCGACGCCGAGGGATCGCTCGTGATCCCGGGACTCGTAAACGCGCACACGCACGTCGCGATGACGCTGCTCCGCGGATACGCCGACGACAAGCCGCTCGACCCGTGGCTCCGCGAGGACATCTGGCCCGC
Organism: Halorubrum sp. CBA1125; assembly: GCF_009742825.1. Taxonomy (GTDB): domain Archaea; phylum Halobacteriota; class Halobacteria; order Halobacteriales; family Haloferacaceae; genus Halorubrum. Next base: position 2,597 of record NZ_WPCE01000132.1, on the reverse strand, counting down.
GGAGGCCGAGCTCACGCCCGACGACATCGAGGCCGGCGCCGCACTCGGCGTCCTCGAGATGATCCGGTCGGGGACGACCGCGTTCGCGGACATGTACTTCGCGATGGACCGCGTCGCCGACGTCGTCGAGGCGCGCGGGGGTGCGCGCCCGGCTCGGACACGGCGCCGTGACGGTCGGAAAAGCGGAAGCCGACGCGCGCGCGGACGTCGAGGAGAGCCTCGCCGTCGCCCGCGAACTCGACGGCTCCGCGGACGGCCGGATCCGCACCGCGTTCATGCCGCACTCGCTGACGACGGTCGACGAGGAACTCCTCCGCGAGGGCGTCACCGAGGCCCGCGAGGCGGGCGTCCCGGTCCACCTCCACGCGAACGAGACGACGGACGAGGTCGATCCGATCGTCGACGAGCGGGGCGAGCGCCCGATCGCGTACGCCGACGACCTCGGCGCGCTCGGCCCGGACGACTTCTTCGCGCACGGCGTCCACCTGGACGAGTCGGAGATCGACCGGCTCGCCCGGGCGGGAACCGCGATCGCCCACTGCCCGGCCTCGAACATGAAGCTCGCCAGCGGGATGGCACCGGTCCAGCGGCTCCGCGAGGCCGGCGTCACGGTCGCGCTCGGCACCGACGGGGCCGCCTCGAACAACGACCTCGACGTGTTCGACGAGATGCGCGACGCGGCCATGCTCGGGAAGCTCGCCGACGACGACGCCGCGGCGGTCCCGGCGGCAGCCGTCGTCGAGATGGCGACCGCCGAGGGCACAGACGCGCTCGGGCTTCCCGGCGGCCGGATCGAGGCGGGTGCGGCCGCGGACCTCGCGGTCGTCGACCTCGACGCGCCGCACCTCACGCCCGTCCACGACCCGGTCTCGCACCTCGCGTACGCGGCCCGCGGAAGCGACGTGCGCCACACCGTCTGTGACGGGCGGGTCCTCATGCGCGACCGCGAGGTGTTGACGCTCGACGCCGACGCGGTCCAGGAACGCGCCGCCGCCGCCGCCGCTGACCTCGTCGACCGCGTCGAATAGGACACGGGACCGACGACCGGAACGGCAAGAAAGAATTGTAAATAGAAAGCGTGCGGTGGCGCGTGCCTGCGAGCGCCCGAAGGGCGCGAGCCGCACGCGCGAGGGACGCCGCGAGCGACGTGGGCGACCGCAGGGAGCCCCGAGCGAGCGGCGAGGCTGGGGAGGCGTGAGGTGCAGTGCTGTGCGGGGTGGGACTCAAAGGGACAGCCGGAAGGCTGGGGCTTTGGAAGCGGTCTCCGCGTTCTCATCAATTTATAAGCTATCGGTCGGGGCTTTGGAGGCGTCACCTCATCAGCAATCACGTATCGCCGGAGCGCGGAACCGTCAGCGTCCGCCCTTATTTATCAACAACCTCGCCGAGCCACGCACCCACGACGCTTCACCGACGTGCCGCGCGCGAGCGACGAGCCACTCGCGGTCGAGGGCAGATCGGGGGCCGAGAGACGGCGAGTCCGCGCTCAGGTCCCCAATTCCCAAAACAAACGGTAGAGTCGCGTAAACCCGGGAACAAACCGGATTAAACCGCGTTAAGCGAATACCCCCTTTATACGGAAACGGCGGCAGGACCCGAGTGGACATGAGAGGACGCACGACAGCACTCCTACTGGTCGCGGTCGTCGCGCTCGGCGCGATTGCCGGCGTCGCGGCCGCCGACGGCGACCTCGGCGTGAGCATCGACGACGCGGACGGCGAACCGACGGTCACGGTGACCGAGAACGACAGCGCGGTCGAGAACGCGACGGTGATCGTCGAGGTGTCGGACCCCGCGAACGAATCGTACGCGGGAACCGGCGAATACGAGACCGACGAGAACGGCACGGTCGACCTCCCCGCCCCCGAGGAGGACGTGACGATCGAGGTGACCGCCAGCGACGGGAACCGGACCGCCTCGACGACGGCCGACCTCGAGGCCCCTGACGGGCTCGAAGTCGGCGTCGAGAACACGGACGGCGAGCCGGTCGTGACGGTGACCGAGAACGACAGCGCGGTCGAGAACGCCTCAGTGAACGTCACCACCGCGACCGACCAGAACGCCACGTACGCCGGCGAGGGCGAGTACGCGACCGACGAGAACGGTACCGTCGGCCTCCCCGCCGCCGAACAGAACGTGACGGTCGATATCACCGCGACCCACGGGAACGAGAGCGTCTCGACGACGGTCGATCTGACGGCCGGCGAGACCGACGAAGACGAGAGCGAGGAAGACGAGGCCGACGACGGCGATGACGACGAGTCCGCCGAGGAGACGCCGTTCGGCCAGCTGGTCCGCGAGTTCATCCAGCAGCTCGACGACCGCGAGGGCGGCATCGGGAGCGCCGTCTCGGACTTCGCGACGGAGAACAATCCGGGTAACGCCGACGACGCGCCGGGGAACTCCGACCGAGCGAACGACGGCGACCGCGGCCCGCCGGACCACGCCGGTCCGGGTGGGGACGATGACGACGAATCGGACGACAGCGACGCTGACGATGACGGCGACGAAGACGACAGTGACGAGGACGACAGCGACGAGGAAAGCGAATCGGACGACGACGCTGACGATGACGACGAGTCGGAGGACGACGACGT
>NZ_WPCE01000155.1 GCF_009742825.1 Halorubrum sp. CBA1125 | reverse complement strand
GAGCGCGACGGCGACGACGAGGGTGGGTCCGCCGCCACTCCGGGCCCCGCCAGCGCTCCCCGCACCCACCGCCGCCCGCGTCGCGAGCGCGGCGAGGACTCCGTACCCGACGAGGTGAAACGGCGTGGTGAGGCCGATCCAGGCCGGCAGGCCCCCGGGTCCACCGTCGACCGCGGGCGCCGCGCCCGGAATCGGAACGAGCGAGGCGAGCAGCACGAGGCCCGCGAACGCGACGGTGACGGTCCAGGGGTCGCGTTCGAAATGCTCCCGACGCGTCGCGTCCGCGCTGTCGCGCTCGTCGTCCGTGCCGGGCCCCCTCACGGCTCGGATCTCGGTCCGGATCGGGTTAACTCCCGGTATCGTCGGCAACGTGCGCCCCGTCGCGTCGAAACCCCCGTCCTCGGGGAATTCTCTGGGGACCGAACGGATCCGTCTGGACTCGATCTGGAGTAATCAGTTTCGATTACATCTGCGAATGAACACCTAACATGATTCGGGCCCAATATAATGATAGAGCATTACATGACCGAAATGGGTGGCTACAGGAACCGGGTTGCACAGGTCGACCTCGGTGAAGGCGAGGTGAACTACCAGGGGATCGACGACGAGGACGCGAAAAAGTACATCGGCGCGCGCGGCCTCGGCGTGAAGTACGTGTTCGACAACGGGCCGGACGTCGACCCGATGGGGCCGGACAACCGCCTGGCGTTCATGACCGGGCCGCTCACGGGGACCCAGACCGTGATGAGCGGCCGGATCGCGCTGGTGACGAAGTCCCCGCTGACGGGGACCGTCACCGACTCCCATCACGGCGGGTGGTCGGGCGCCCGCCTGAAGTGGGCCGGGCTCGACGGGATCCTGCTGGACGGCGAGAGCCAGGACCCCGTCTACCTGGTCGTCGAGGACGGCGACGTCGAGGTGCGTGATGCCTCCCACATCTGGGGGTACGGCGTCCACGACACGATCGCCGAGCTCGGCGAGGAGGTCGACGGGTCGGTCGGCAAGAACGTCTCCGTGATGGCGATCGGACCGGCCGGCGAGAACGGCGTCCGGTACGCCTGCGTGATCAACGAGGACGACCGCGCGTCCGGCCGCGGCGGCACGGGCGCCGTGATGGGGTCGAAGAAGGTGAAGGCGGTGGTCGTGAAAAGCGGTACCGACATGCCGAAGCCCGCCGACCCCGAGACGTTCCAGGAGGGGTACCAGCAGGCGATGGAGGTGATCCGCGAGTCGGACGTCACCGCGCCCAACGAGGGCGGGCTCTCCGTGTACGGGACGAACGTCCTGATGAACATCACCGAGGAGATGGACGGGCTCCCGACGAAGAACGCCAAGTACACCTCGACGCGGGCGTTCGCCGACGCGGAGGGCGCCGACATCGACGCCGAGGCGGTCTCCGGCGAGAACGTCCGCGAGAACATCCTGGTCGACGAACCGACCTGTCACTCCTGCCCGGTCGCCTGCAAGAAGGAGGTAGAGGTGCAGGTCAACCACAAGGGCGAGGACATGAACGTGAAGATGGAGTCGTACGAGTACGAGTCCGCCTTCGCGCTCGGCCCGAACTCGGGTCACTCCGAACGCGACGACATCGCCGTGATGATCGACCGCTGTAACGACGTGGGCGTCGACACCATCGAGGTCGGCAACATGATGGCGATGGCGATGGAGCTGACCGAAGAGGGCAAGCTCGACGGCTACGACGACGACCTCGACTGGGGCGACAGCGAGACGATGATCGACCTCATCACCGATATTGCGAACCGCGACGGCGACCTCGCGGACCTGCTCGCGGAGGGCGCGACCGCGTCGCGAGCGAGGTCGACGGCGCCGGCAACTCGCTCGCGGTCAAGGGGCAGACGATCCCCGCGTACGACCCCCGCTGCATGAAGGGGATGGGGATCGCGTACGCCACCTCGAACCGCGGCGCGTGCCACCTCCGTGGCTACACGCCGGCCGCGGAGATCCTCGGTATCCCCGAGAAGGTCGACCCCTACGAGTGGGAAGGGAAGGGCGAGCTGACCGCCACCTTCCAGGACCTTCACGCCATCTCGGACTCGTTCGACATCTGCAAGTTCAACGCCTTCGCCGAGGGGATCGAGGAGTACGTCCTCCAGTACAACGGCATGACGGGCCGTGACGTCTCCGAGGACGACCTGTTCGAGGCCGGCGAACGGGTGTACAACCTCGAGCGGTACTTCAACAACCTGGCCGGCTTCGACGGCGCAGACGACACCCTACCGAACCGCTTCATCGACGGCCACCCGGACGCGATCCCCGGGCAGGGTGCCTCCGAGGGCGAGCTCTGTGAACTCGACGAGATGAAAGCCGAGTACTACGAGACTCGCGGCTGGATCGACGGCGTCGTCCCCGACGAGAAGCTCGACGAGCTCGGGATCGAGGTCGGGCCGGGGACCGGCGTCTCCGCCGGCGACTCCGCCGCGCCTGCCGACGACTGATCGGTCGCGTCGGGCCGGCACACCTCCGCCGACTCGGCACACTTCCGCCGGCCCGGCGCGTCCGCCCGGCACACCTCCGTCGGCTCGGCGCGTCCGCCCGCCGTCTCGGTCGCCTATTTTTTCGTTCGCCAATTCTTGTGTAATCCATCCGTGTGACTGGCACAATCGCTTCCGTGAGCGCGCGGTAGTTGTACCTCTCAGAGGACGCGCCGGATCGAGAGGCGGCGATCGAACTCGCGAAGGGATACGCCGATAGTGAGTGTGTCGGGCAATTCGGAGAGGTTACCGACGTCGAAGAAACCGAAACGGAGTGGCGCATCGAATTTCGGACGCACACGCTCTCCGGTACGAACACGCATCGCGTCCGGATCACCGAATCCGTCGAGAACGTGGTCTCACACGACCGATCGAGTCGGTTCGACCGATCTCGGGTATTGTGAACACATAACGTACTACGATGTCCGTTGTTGTTCTCGATCGAACTCTGTAAGTGGATTAATATCTATTTTAGACCACCGATATGAATTATTGAAGATAAAATTTATTAGTACGGGATTTTGAAAGACAGACACCCTGGTGATACGAGTGCCGAAGATGGAATCCGCACAGTTCGAGACGAACCTCAGTCTCTTCAAGTACGACAACCTGGAACAGCTGCCACCGGCGTACCGCGATCTGGACGAGGACGAACGTACAGAACGCATCACGGCCGCGAAAGACGAACTCGGTGACGACGTGGTCGTCCTCGGCCACAACTATCAGCGCCGTGAAATCGTCGAGCACGCGGACTTCGTCGGCGACTCCTATCAACTCTCGAAGGAGGCCGCCAACGCCGACGCCGACTACGTGATCTTCGGCGGCGTGACCTTCATGGCCGAGTCCGCGGACATCATCACCGACGCCGATCAGTCGGTGATCCTCCCGAGTATGGAGGCGTCCTGTCCGATGGCGGGGATGGCCGAGGCCCTCCAGGTCGACACCGCGTGGGCCGAGATCACCGGCGCTGCACCCGACGATACCATCGTCCCGATCACGTATATGAATAGCTACGCCGATCTGAAGGCGTTCTGTGCCGAGCAAGGTGGGCTGGTCTGTACCTCCTCGAACGCCCACGAGGCCTTCGAGTACGCCTTCGAGAAGGGTGACAAGGTCCTCTTTCTCCCGGACAAGCACCTGGGCGAGAACACCGCCCACAGGCTGGACATGGCCGACGAAATCGTCGAGTGGGACCCGTGGGACCCCGAGGGGAAAGACGCCGAGGTCGTCGTCGAGAACGACATCATCCTCTGGGACGGGTACTGTCAGGTTCACGAGCGCTTCCGGAAAGCGCACGTCGAGGACCTCAGAGCGCGCCGCCCCGACGCGAACGTCGTCGTCCACCCCGAGTGCCGCCGCGAGGTCGTCGAGGCGGCCGACGTGGTCGGGTCGACTGCGACGATCACCGAGACGGTCGAGACGGCCGACCCCGGCGAGACGTGGGCTATCGGCACGGAGATCCACCTCGCCAATCACCTCGACCGCTGGAACCCCGAGGTGGAGGTACTGCCGCTGTGTGGCGACGCCTGCATGGACTGTAACGCCATGCGCCAGATCGACCCCAACTACCTGACGTGGGTACTCGAAGAGCTCGTCGAAGGCCGCGAGCGGAACGTCATCGAGGTTGCACCGGCGGAGGCGGAACTCGCCCAGGTCGCCCTCGACCGTATGCTCGAGGTCTGAGATGAGCGCGAACAACACCGACGCGGCCGCCCGCGACGACTACGAAGACTACGACGACTACCGGACCACGGACGTGCTCGTGGTCGGATCAGGCATCGCCGGGCTCGCGGCGGCGCTCGGCGCAGCCGACGAGGGGGCGGACGTGACTGTCGCGACGAAGGCGACCTGTCCCGAGGGTGCCTCCTCGTGGTGGGCCCAGGGTGGTATCGCCGTCTCGCGGAACGACCCCGGGCAGTTCAAGGAGGACATCCTGGCCGCCAGTGCCGACACGGCCGACCCCGAGGCCGTCGACGTACTCGTGGACGACGCGAACGGTGCCGTCGAGGACGTACTCGTCGACACGCTCGGCGTCGCGTTCGACACGAACGGCGAGGCGGACGAGTGGGACTTCGGTCGCGAGGCCGCCCACGACGAGCCCCGAATCCTGCACGTCGACGCCTCGACGGGTAAACACGTCCACGTCCCGTTTCTGAACCATCTCGACGACCGCGACGATGTCGAGATCTTGGACGACACCGCCGCGCTCGAACTCGTCTCTCACGAGGGGCGAGTCCACGGCGCCCTGCTCGAACGAGACGGCGAGGTCACGCCGGCCTTCGCCGGTGCGACGGTACTGGCGACGGGCGGTATCGGCGACCTCTATCCGCGCTCGACGAACCCCGACGGAGCGACCGGTGACGGCATCGCCATGGCCGCGCTCGCGGGCGCCGACGTAGCGGACATGGAATACGTGCAGTTCCACCCGACGGTGTATCCCGGCGGAGACGATCCCGGAGACGGTCCCTTCCTCGTCAGCGAGGCCGTCCGCGGTGAGGGCGCGCTGCTCCGCAACGCCGAGGGCGAGCGGTTCATGCCAGACTATCACGCGGACGCGGAACTCGCGCCGCGGGACGTGGTCGCTCGGGCTGTCCAGACGGAGCGCGAGGCCACCGGCGAGGTCGTGCTGGACGTGTCTCCGCTCGACTTCGCGGCGGAGTTTCCCGACCTCACCGCGAAGTGTGCGGCACGCGGCGTCGACTGGGAGGCGGGCATCCCGGTCGGTCCGGCCGAGCACTTCCTCTGTGGCGGCGTCGACGTGGACACCGACGGACGGACGTCCCTGGATCGGCTCTACGCCGTCGGGGAGTGTTCCCGCACGGGCGTCCACGGTGCGAATCGCCTGGCTTCGACCTCGCTACTGGAGGGACTCGTGTGGGGGCTGCGCGCGGGCGAGGACGCTGCCGACCACGACGCCGAGGTCGTCGAGGCCCCGGCGCTGCTGGACCGCGATCCGGACTTGCCCGAGAACTTCGCCCGCGAGAAGTTCGTCCGGCTGCGCCGCGTGATGGGCGAGTCCGTCGGCCTCCGTCGTCACCCCGACGACGTGCGCCGCGCCCAGGCGGTCCTCCGGCGGCTCAAGGGCGAGGTCGACGCCTACGTCCGGACGCGCACCTCGCGATCGCTGTACGAACTCCGCTTCGCCTCCGTGACGGCGCTGCTGATCGCCCGGGCCGCCGCCGAGAACGGAGAGTCCGTCGGTACGCACAACCTCGTCGAGGACCCCGTGACCTCCCGGGCGGACTGAGCGGCGGAGCGGATTCCGATGATTCCCGACTCCAAGATCGAACGGTGGCTCCGCGAGGACGTGGGCCACCACGACGTGACGAACCACGTGCCCGGCGAGACGACCGGCCGACTGGTGGCGACGGAGCCCGGCGCCGTCGCGGGGCTGGACGCCGCCCGCGCCGTCTTCGAGTACCTCGGCGTGACGGTCACCGATAGCGCCGCCGCCGGCGACCGGGTCGAGAGCGGCGACGCCGTCCTCCGCGTGGCGGGTCCGGCTCGCGAGGTGCTCCGCGGCGAACGCGTCGCCGTCAACGTTGCCGGGCACGCGTCCGGCGTGGCGACGGCAACGCGGAACGCGGTCGACGCGGCTCGTGCGGTCGACGGTGATGTACGGATCGCGGGCACCCGCAAGACAACGCCCGGACTGCGAGGTATCGAGAAGCGGGCCATCGTCGCTGGCGGCGGCGACACCCACCGGTTGGACCTCTCACATACGGTCATGGTCAAGGACAACCACGTGGCCGAGATGGGTCTCGAAGCCGCCGTCGAGCACTTCCGCGAGCGGGCCTCCTTCACGACGAAGGTCGAAGTCGAGGTCGAGGGGCCCGCGGACGCGCCCCGCGCCGCCGAACTCGGCGCCGATATCGTCCTCCTGGACAACATGGACCCCGAGACGACCCGGGAGGCGGTGGGACGGCTCCGCGAGGTCGCCGACGACATCGATCGCGAGGTACTGGCCGAAGCCTCCGGCGGGATCACCGTCGGAGCCGTCCCCGACTACGCGGGGACCGGCGTCGACGTGATCTCGATGGGTTCGCTCACTCACTCGGCGGCGACGCTCGATTACTCATTTCGGGTCGGATGAGCGACCCTTCAGCCCGATCCTGGTACGCTCACCGGTCGACGGCAGTGGGTTGCTGATCGTCGTCGACGGCCTGTTGTAACAGGTCTCGCTCCCGGTCCGAGTAGCCGATGACGCGAACGTCGTCGAGTGTCGTCGGTTCGTACCCCCGGATCTCCTCACAGATGAGCGATGCGCCTTCGTGCGTGTGGAATCCGCCGGAGCCACAGCCGAGCAGTGGGAGGACGAGCGATTCACAGTCGAGGTCGTCGGCCGTGCCGAGGGAGTGCCGTGTGGCCTCACGGACGCTCTCGGCCGTCGCGAGTGGGTGCGGGCCCGAGTGCGACATCGCGGCCGCGTGGATCACGTACTCGGCATCGAGATCGTACACTCGGCATCGAGATCGTACGCGTCCGTGACGACGACTTCCCCCAGTTCGATCGGTCCACGGGCGACTGCGTCGCGTT
>NZ_WPCE01000304.1 GCF_009742825.1 Halorubrum sp. CBA1125 | reverse complement strand
GAGCGGGGTATGCATCGGGGGATCTCCCTCGACGACGCCCGAGCACGTGTAGCTCTCCCCTCCCTCCCGCCGTGCGTCGATCGCGTCCTCGACCGCCTCGAGTGCGGTGTCGCTCGCGTCGGTCGGGATGAGGGTGGTGTGATACATGCGGGTCGACGTACGGACGGCGACCCGAAAAAACGTGGCGTCGGTCCGAGAGAGTTCCGCCGCGGACCGCCGTCAGGCGTACTTCGCGACGACGTTGAGGACCTCGTCGAGTTCGTCGCCGTCGAGGGAGTACCGCTCCTGGGCGAACACCGAACGGAGCTCGGTGCGGTCCTCGGGCAGGAGGTCGGCGATCTTCACCGCGGTCGGCACGTCGATCTGCTCGAGCTCCGCGAGTTCCTCGACGAGTTCCCGTGACTCCTCGGCGTCGAGCGTCGCGAAGCGGTTGACGTGCTCGATCGCCCGGGCGAGCTCGTACCGGAGGTCGCGCTCCTCGTCGGCCGCGCGCTCCGCCTCGATCTCCACGAGGATGTCCTTCGCCTCCGCGGTGGTGACGTACTCCTCATCGAGCTTCTCTTTGAATATCGTCATCGCGGGGTCAGTTCTGCTGGGCGCTCATGTGGGCGGCGGAGACGACGAGCGTCTTCGTCTTCCCGCCGTCCGGGATCTCGACCGTGTACGCGGCGCCCTGCTTGCCGGTCACGGTCCCGGTACGGCCGTCGAACCGGGGGTGGAAGCGGCCCTTCTGGACGCTCGGGTCGATCTTGAGGTGGACCTGCGTTCCCTCCTCGAACTCCTGGATCGCCCGCTGCGGGGGCGAGGTCCCGCGGTCGCGCGGGTCGTTCGAGAGTTTGTTTCGAGTCGCCTTCTGGGGTCCATTGGAACTCGGCATGGTCTTGGCTCCCCTTCCGCTGCCGCCGTTATAAATCGTGCGTTACGCCCCGCCGAGCGGGGGATCGTCACACGCCGTGTTGCCTCCGGCGGTCGCGTCGACGTCCCCACGGTCACCGCTACACCTCTCGTGCCTCCTCGGCCGCTCGCGAGCGGGCACGAGTACCAGACGATCCTCCGCCTTTCGAAAGGGCTAATCCCGCGAGTTCCGTACCGATCCGTAATGAGTCACCAGCTGCCGGACGTCCAGGCGTCGGCGCCCGACGTCACCGTCGGGCTCTCACAGGTCGGTGTCACCGGCGTGGAGAAGCTCGTCAAGATCTCGCGGAACGGCGACCGGCCGATCGTCCTCATGGCGGAGTTCGAGGTGTTCGTCGACCTTCCCAGCGGCCGCAAGGGGATCGACATGTCGCGGAACCTCGCGACGATAGACGAAATTCTGGAGGAGATCACCCGCGAGGAGGCGTACCGCGTCGAGGAGGTCTGCGGCGACGCCGCCGAGCGCCTCTTAGAGAAACACGACTACACCACCACCGCGGAGGTGTCGATGACGGCCGAGCTCGTCACCCGCGAGCACACGCCCGCGTCGAACATCGAGACCCAGAGCACGGCGACGATCGTCGCCAGCGCGACCGCGACCGAGGAGGGAACCCGCGAGGAGATCGGCGCGGAGGTCACCGGCATGACGGTCTGTCCCTGCTCGCAGGGGATGAGCGAGGCGCGGGCCCGCGAGAAGCTCGCCGAGCTCGGCGTCGACGAGGAGACGACCGAGGCGTTCCTGGAGGCCGTCCCGCAGCCGGGACACTCACAGCGGGGCCACGCGACGCTGACGATCACCACGGAGGGCCACCCCGAGATCGACCTGCGGGACGTGATCGACGTCGCCCGCGATTCGATGAGCGCGCGCATCTACAACATGGCGAAACGCCCCGACGAGGACCACATGACCTACGAGGCGCACGCCGACGCGAAGTTCGTCGAGGACTGCGTCCGCGCGCTCGCCGAGGGGACCGTCGCGGAGTTCGACCACCTGCCCGACGACGCCGTGATCCGCATGAAACAGTCGAACGACGAGTCGATCCACCAGCACAACGCTCACGCCGAGCGCGAGGTCCGGATGGGCGACCTGCGCGCGGAACTCGACGCGCGGTAGCGCCGGCGCTCGTGCGGTCGCCGGTCACCCGCGTTACTCGATTTACGTTACTCGATTCACTCGACCGTCTCCGCGACCCGCCGCATCAGCTCGTCTGGCGTCTCCGCCGGCGACGAGGCCTCGT
>NZ_WPCE01000014.1 GCF_009742825.1 Halorubrum sp. CBA1125 | reverse complement strand
GACGAGGAGCGCGCCGGCGATCCCGGCCAGCTCGCCCTGCCACGTCACGGCGCCGTCGGTACCGGGCTCGACCCGACGCAGCGTCGTGATCAGCCGCGGCTCGTCGTAGAGCCCGCCGACCTCCGAAGAGAGGGTGTCGGCCATCGCGGTCGCGGTCGCCCCGGCGAACGCGAAGGCGAACGGCGCGGCCGCCACCCCGAGGTGGTCGGTCGCCGCGTAGCCGACGACCGCGGCCAGCGCGACCGCGGAGTTCGCTAGCACGTTCCCCGTGCCGCGAGCGCCCTCGTTCTCCTGGGCGACGCCGCGGTCGGCCTTCTCGTCGAACCGGTACTTCGAGGCGAGCCCGCCGATCGCGTAGAAGGCCATGAGGGTGAGGAACCACCCCACACCGCCGAGGACGACCGCGAGCAGCGCGGAGAGCACGCCGGTCAACATTCCCGGCACCGAGGCCGTCCCGAGCGCGAACGAGACGTACCCGAGCGCGGCCGTCACCGCGAGCCCCGCGACCAGCAGGAGGACGTCCACTGCCGGGTCGAGCGCGACGAACCCCCACGCGACCAGCCCGACGAGGACGACCGTGATGTGGGCGTCCCGGTCGAACACCAGCGATCGGACCAGCGCGGCCGTCAGGGCGGCCACGACCGCGACGAACACGAGGTCGGCAACTCCGACCGCGAGCGTGTCCGGTGCCGTCTGCGCCCGGACGGCGACCTGTCCGACGAGGGCGGCGACGCTCCCGCCGGCGACGTAGCCCGCGACGAGCGAGAGGTCGGCGGTGACGGCCTGGTGGGAGACGAGCGCGCGGCCGAGCCGGCCGCCGCCGACCGCGAGCGTCGCCGCCGCGAACGCCTCGTACGGCAGCGGCACCGACGGCACCGACGCGAACAGCCCGAGCCCCGCGCTGGCGAGCGCGAAGGAGACGAACCCGTAGAGCCGTTCCTCCTCCCGGTCGCCCGGCAGCGCCAGGATCTCGAACCACTCGCCGTCCCGGACCCGGAAGAAGGCGAAGCCGGCGACGGCGAGGAAGGGGACGGCAGCGGCGTTCCCGAGCGCTGGCGCGAGGACCGCGAGCGCCGCCACCGCGGCGAAGGTACTCGCGCGTCGGAGCCTCCGTGTCACGCACTCGGATACCCGGGACGCGCACTTAACGCTCCCGACAGCGAACCGGGACGGCGGAGGAGCCGCTCGCAGACGGCCGGATCAGTATCGGTACTCGTTGAACTGCACCGCGTGCCCCTCGATCAGCCGAAGCGGACGCTCGGGGGCGTCCTCGTCGTCCGCGTCCGACCGCGTGCCATCTGCACTCATGTCGCGCGAGACGACGCTGTCGAACATAAGTGTTCGCCACGAAACGAAAGTGAATGGAGGAACGACCGGCGGCTACCCGAGGATCCGGTCGACGTCACCGAGGTCGTCGAGCACGTAGTCGGGGGTGATGCCGGCCGCCTCGACGTCGGCGTCGTCGGTGACGCCGGACCGGACGAGCGCGGTGGTCATCCCGGCGCGCTCGCCGAGCGCGATGTCGGTGTCGAGCCGATCGCCGACCACGAGACACGTCTCGGGCGGGTACGGGAGCCGCTCGCGGACCATTTCGATCGCGAGGTCGGAGGGCTTCCCGAGGACGGCGTCGGGGTCGCGGCCGACGACCCCGGCGATCGCGTTGATCACGGCGCCCGACCCGGGGAGGTCCCGATCGGACGCGGGGATGACCACGTCGGGGTCGGTCCCGACGAACGGGACGCCGCGGTCGAGCGTCCACAGCGCGTCACAGAGGTCGTCGTAGTCGAACGAGCGGTCGAGCGACGCGACGAGCGCGTCGGCGGCGTCGACGTCGTCGGTCGTCGCGAGCCCCGCCGCCGCGATCTGGTCCAGGAGGCCCGGCTCGGCGATACAGAACAGATCGTCGGCGGCGTGGTGCTCGTGGAGGTACCGGACCGTCACGGTGCCGGCGGTGAACACCTGCTCGGCGTCGACGTCGTACCCGGCGGCGCCGAGCCGGTCCACGTACGCCGGCGGCGCCTTCGTCGGGTTGTTCGAGACGAACAGCGTCTCGACGCCGGCGTCCCGGAGCCGCCGGTACCCCGCGGGTGCGCCGGGGATCGGATCGTTGCCTCGGACGACCGTGCCGTCGACGTCGAGGACGGCGCCGCTGAACTCCATGGGGCCGGTCCGGGCGCCACCGCCCTATGGGTTGCGGCGGGCGTCCGTCGGCCCAGGACGCGCCGGATCGGCGGTCGAGGGGTGGCGCTGCCGCCGATGGCGGTGGTCTAGACCGTTCCAGATTCGATACTGGTTCCACTACCGGGATAACGGAAGCGTAAAGCGGCGGCGTTCCCAACTGACTGTCACTGTGACGACGACCCAGGTGACGCTCGTCCAGATCGACAACTACGGGCCGTGGACGGTGACGCCGGAGCCCCGCCGGGAGATGGAACTCCAGACGCTCCAGGCCCGGCTCTTCGCGGACGTCGCCCAGTTCCTCGGCCACCGCGACGCGTACGTCTTCTCCACGCGTTTCGACAACATGGTCGCGGTGACGAACGGCGTCGACGGCGACGCGCACGCGACCCTCCAGGAGTCGATCGGGAACCGGTATCCGGTCAGTATCAGCCTCGGGACGGCCGTCGCCGAGCGTCCGATCGACGCGCTCGGAGCCGCGAACCGACGGCTCCAGGTCGCGGGGAGCGCGCAGGACGAGACCCGGACCGAGGTCCTCGGCGGCGAGTACCTCGCCGAGACGGCCGACGCCGACCTCCAGGTCGCGCACTTCGACGTCGTCAACGCGACCGGCAAGTACACCGACCGACTCAACGAGTTCGACACGTTCATCACCATCCAGCGGACCTACGGCTCGCTGATGCGGCACCTCCGGGAGGCCCACGGCGCGCTCGCGTTCTTCGTCGGCGGCGACAACGTCATCGCGGTGTGTCCCGACCTCCCCGAGACCGCCTTCGCCGACGCGATCGCCCACGTGGAACGCGACGTCGACGTCGAACTCCAGGTGGGCGTCGGCCGGGGCGCGTCCGCTCACGAGGCGGGCTTCGCCGCCAAACACGCGCTCGAACACTGCCGGCACGACGGGACGAGCGTCGAACTCTCCGGCGCCCGCGCCGCCGGCGACTGAACGGACACGGAGCCGCGTTCGTGTGTCTCGCGTCGCGCCGTCGAGAGCGGCTCGGATCCGGCTCGACGGCGTAGCTATAATCAACACTGATAATTTGAAGGATACTCTTATGTATCAGCTGGTCGGATCGTTCGACAACATGTCAGAAGACATCGTGTTCGTCTGCACGGCAGACGACTGTGACGCGGGGCCGTGGGAGGGATCGCACGACGCGATGGCTCACTGTTCCGAGCACCCGGAGCACGGGTACACCGGCCGTCCCCGAGCGGAGGTCGACGAGGTTATTCCGGCGACGGCGACGCGGGCGCGGGACAACCGCAACCTCCAGCACAAGGGCCACCCGATGGGCGCGCTCGCACAGCAGGCGAGCGTGTCGGACGGGAGCGAGGGCGCGTTCGCGCGAGACGACTGAGGGCGGACCGAACCGTCTCGCCGCCCGGCCACGTCACGCGTCGTCGAGGAGGCCGAGGTCCTCGGCGACGAGGTCGGCCAGCTGGTCTTTCAGCCCGGGATCGACCTCGGCTATCTCTTCGCCGTCGTGTTTCCCGTCGTTGTGCCGCGCGAGCGCGTCGGTCACGTCGGACAACGGGACCCGGGTCTCCGTCTCGCACTCGGTACACACGATCGGGACGGAGGGTTCATCGGTAGCCATCGTACGCGTAATCGCGACTGGTCGACATATGCCTTCGGGAGCGGTTTCTCGATTCGAATCCCCTCTATGCCGAGTGCTGTCGCTCACGGAGTGCTCGCGACAGCATGCGGGGGAAGGGATTCGAACCAACGAAAGACGGTCCGGGCATGCGGCTCGCTTCGCTCGCCGGTCCGGGCTGCGTCTTTCTGGGTTCGAACCCTTCGAGAGCAGAAGCCTGCGGCTCGCCAACTGCTCGCCGCAGGCATGCGGGGGAAGGGATTCGAACCACGGTCGGACGTGCTCGCTTCGCTGCGCGCGACCTTTCTGATTCGAATCCTCCTAGGCCGAGTGCTGTCGCTCGCGGAGTGCTCGCGACAGCATGCGGGGGAAGGGATTCGAACCCTCGAACCTCTACAGGAGCGGATCTTAAGTCCGCCGCTTTTGGCCAGGCTCAGCCACCCCCGCGCGGGTTCGGGTACCGGCGGGTGGGTCAAACCCCTTTCGGACCCGACGCGAGGCGGAACTGACAGTTCACCAGTCGACGGAGAGCGTCCCGTCGCCGTGCGGGTCCGGCGCGATCTCCTCGTCCGTCCGTCGGTCGACGACGTGGATGACGCCGCGCTCCTTCTTCGCGGGGCACACCTCGGCGGCGCGGACGTTCTCCGCCAGATCGTCCTCGCCGACGTAGTACGAGCGCGGCTTCGCCATCCCGCTCCGGACGTCCATCTCCCAGTTGTCGGCGACCTCGGCGCACTTGCCCGCGCCGAAGCACTTGTTCGCCTCGAAGATGATCTTGTACGGCTTCTCCGCTACCGGCGGACCGTCTCCGCCGACGTCGCTGGCCCGAACCACCTCGTCGCCGTCGGACTCGCCCTCGTCGCTCATGGCCAAACGTCCGCGACGAGGCGACTTTCGTCTGTCGGTTCGATCCGACTTCCGAGGACGACCTGCCGAGAGACGACTGGTGGCCGGATCCCAGTAGACGGGGATTTTTGC
Source organism: Halorubrum sp. CBA1125 (assembly GCF_009742825.1). Taxonomy (GTDB): domain Archaea; phylum Halobacteriota; class Halobacteria; order Halobacteriales; family Haloferacaceae; genus Halorubrum. Next base: position 23,697 of record NZ_WPCE01000014.1, on the reverse strand, counting down.
CCGTCGGCCGCGCCACCTCGCGTATGCTCGACAGGCTGCTCGGCCGGGCCGAGCTCAAAGCGCGGATCGACGAGCTCGAATCGGAGAACCGCCACCTCGAACGGCGCGTCGAGGCCGAAGAGGAGCGCCGGTCGGACGCCGTCGCCGACCGACAGCGCGCCGAGCGGCGGGTCAACGAGCTCGAACACCGGATCGAGTCGCTGGAGGAACGGCTCGATCGGACGACGAGCGACGAGGCGACCGTCGAGTTCCGTCGCGTGACGGACGTGCGTGGCGACCGCCTGCGCGACGTCCTCGACCGGCTGCGAGGCGTCCGGAGCGCCGACCCGGAGGGGCTGCTCACGGCGTTCGTCCCCGACGACGACGCGGTACCCGAGACCGTCTCGGAGTGGTTCGGCGACCGGTCCCGGCTCGTCAGACGGGCCGCGCCGGCCGTCGTCGTGGCCGACGACGCCGACGCGGTGAGCGCCGCCGTCTCGCCGGCGCTGGAGCCCGAGCCGTTCGACGGCTGGGACGACCGGTTCCGGCTCGACGAGGCGTGGTTCCGCCCGACCGGCCGGTTCGCGTTCGCGCTGGTCCGGTCCGACACGTTCGCGCTCGGCGTGTACGAGGGCGACGACCGGGTCTCGTTCGAGGGGTTCACCTCGGACGTGAAGGAGGCCCACTCGAAGGGAGGGTTCTCGCAGGGGCGCTTCGAGCGCCGTCGCGAGGGACAGATCGACGACCACCTGAAGGAGGCCGGCCGGTCGCTCGCGGCCGTCGACTCCGACGTCGAACGGGTGATCGCGGTCGGCGAACGCAGCGTGCTCGGCGAGGTCCGCGAGCACGCGGACGTGACGGCCGCCGCCGACGCCACCGGCGACCCGGAGGACGCGCTCGACGACGCCTTCCGCTCCTTCTGGACGGCGCGCGTTCACGCCATCTGATAGGGGAACGAGGGGGAGTGAGGAGCAGAGAGAGGTGAAACGAGGGAAAGAGAGGCGTCAGAAGGGCGCGTCGGGCCCCTCGTCGGAATCAGAGCCGGTCGCAGACGCGTCTGTGTCCGAATTCGCCACCAGGTCCCCCACGTCGCGCTCCCACGCCTCGATGCCGCCGCGGAGGCTCTCCACGCGGGCGTCCGCGGTGCCGGCGTAGCTTCCGACGAGGTCAGCCGCCTGCCTGCTGGCGACGCCGTGAGGACAGACAGTGACGATCCGCGAGGCGCCTTCGAGTTCGGCGACGCGGGTCGTCAGCTCGGGGAAGGGGACGCTCTCGCTGCCGGGGATGTGTCCCCGGTCGAACGCCCGGCGGTCGCGGATGTCGACGACGCGCAGTCCCTCCTCGTCGGCGGCGAGCAGCGCCGCGAGGTCGTCGGGATCGATCTCGCCGTCCATCAGCCGAGCGGGCAGAGGCTCGCCGTGATCACGGCTCGCGCGTCGGTGTCGTTTCGGGCGCCGTGGACGGTGCCGCGCTCGTTCGGCACCACCGCCGGCGCCGCGAGCGTCTCCTCGGCGTCGCCGCTGCGGACGGTCGGCTCCCCCTCTATGACGTGGAAGACGTTGGTGGCGTCGGCGTGCTCGTGCGGGTCGACCTCGGCGTCCGGACCGAGGACGAACGCCTTGACGAGCACGTCGTCGGTGACGACGAGTTCGGCCGTCGCGACCTCGCCGCGATCGGGGTGGAGGTCGGAGACGGCGTCCGCGTATCGATCGATCGGCATGTCGCACCGTCCGCGCCGTCGGTACTAAAGTTGCCGGCCGATCGGTCGGCCGCTTCGCGCCGGTGCCGGATGCCGTACCGTTATCCGACCGCCGACCGAACGGCCGGCCATGTACGACCGGATACTGGTGCCGACCGACGGGAGCGAGGCGGTCGACCGCGCGCTCGACCACGCCGTTCGGCTGGCGGCTGACCACGACGCGACGATCCACGCGCTGTACGTCGTCGACCGCCGGATCGCCACCGCACACTCCGGTGATCTCCACGACGAGATCGTCGACGACCTCGAGTCACAGGGGGAGGCGGCGGTCGCCGCCGTCGCCGACCGCGCCGCGGAGGCCGGCCTCGACGTCGAGACCCACGTCGGGCGAGGCACCCCCGACACGGAGATCGTCGAGTACGCCGAGGAGCACGAGATCGACGTGATCGTGATGAGCCCCGAGGGGAAGTCGCCGCGCGAGCGGATCCGGTCGCTCGGGAGCGTCTCCGACCGCGTCGCCGACGACGCGACGGTGTCGGTGTTCCTGGTCAAGTGAGACGTCCGGTGGGCCGTCGCGGCTCTGACCGTCCCGTCGCGTCCCAGACCGGTTCGTCGTCCGTTCGCTCCGTGAGGTTGAGGGCTCCACTTCGAAGTATTGGCGGTTGCACGGCAGCCGCGGAACCGACGAAGGCGGCCGCTACTCCGCGAGCGTCGCCGTCGCCTCCCGGAAGAGACCGTCGAGGATCTCCGGCGTGGTGGGGTGGTACGCGCGGTCGGGCACGTCCCTGACGTCCATCCCCGTCTCGACGACCACCTGCATCGTTTTCGCCATCACGTCGGCGTGATAGTGGAGCCCCTGATACCCGAGGACCGTGCCGTCGGCGCCGACGACGAGCCGGGCGAGTCCTTCCGGCACGTTCTTCGTTTTGAACACCCCGTCGCTCGCGGCCTCGCGGGTGACGACGTGGTGGTCGACGCCGGCCGCCTCGGCCGACGTCGCCGAGTGGCCGACGCGGGCGAAGGGGAGTACCCCGAGCCCGGAGAAAACGACGTGGTGGTGGACGTTCTCGTAGTCCACGAGCGGGTCGCCGTCGCGGTGTCGGCGGACGTTCTCGGCCGCCGTCGCCCCCTGTTCTTTCGCCACGTGGAGGATCGGCTCTTTCCCGTTCGCGTCGCCGACGACGAAGACGCGGTCGTCGTCGCGGGCCTGCATCGTGTCTTCGACCCACCCCTGACCCGGAGCGAGGCGCGTCTCCTCGAGCCCGAGCCGGTCGATCGCCGGGCGACGACCGGTGAACGCGAACAGCTGGTCGGCCTCGATCGCCGTCTCCTCGCCGTCGCGGTCGACGTGGAGCCTGACCCCGCCCGCGTCGGTCGGTTCGACGCGTCGCTCCGTGGTGTGGGTGAGCACGTCCACGCCGAACGCGTCCCGGGAGTACTCGAGCAACGCGTCGCCGAAGGGGTCGTCGGCCTCGTCGAGCGGCCGGGCGTCGTGCTCGATCACCGTGAGGTCCATCCCAGCCGCCTCACTGAGGTACGGCACCAGCTCCATGCCGACGTAGCCGAACCCCATGACGACGCCGGACTCGCCGAACGCGGTCGCGTCGAGCACGTCCGCGCTCGTCGACACCGGCACGTCGTCGATCCCGGGCAACGACGGGAGGTTGACCGTCGAGCCGGTCGCGATCACGACGTAGTCCGGGTCGATCGTCCGGTCGCCGACGGCGAGGCGGCCGTCGTCGACGAACCGTGCGGTGTCGCGGACGAGCGTGACCCCGTCTCGTTCCGCGAGCCCCTCGACGGCGGCGCGACGGTGGGCGGCGAAGTTCGACGTGTGCTCGTTTTTCCGTGCCACGACGGCTTCCAAGTCGACGTCCGGAAGCGGGCCGGAGAGCCGGTCGTCGTGTCGCGCCGCGAACCGGTGTTCGGCCGCCGACAACACCTCTTTCGAGGGCATACACCCGCGGAGGATACAGAGCCCCCCGCCCGGGTCGCCGTCGTCGATCAGCGTCAACTCGATCTCGGGGTCGTCCGCGAGCCGCTCCGCGGCGGCGACGCCGGCGCTGCCGTACGCGCCGACGACCGCGACGTGCGTGGGCATACTCCGACCCTTTCGGCCGGGCCACATAACCGTTCCGCGGAACGGTAACCGACCGACAGACGCGGTCGGTTCCGGGTCGATCCCGCGACGAATCGGAGGCGACGTCGCAACACGCTTAAATAGAGCTGTCACCGTCGGTGATCCACGATGTGGCGTGAGGGAGGTCGATCCCGAAAGAGAGAGGAACTGACACGGGAACCCGGAACCGACGAAGAGGCGCCACGGTCCGGTCGCGCGCTCGCGGTCGGATTGCACCGCGACGGGGTCGCTTCCGGCGCCGGAACGGAACCGCTCAGCTGATGGACCTCACCGTTCTCGGCTCCGGCAGCGCGATGCCGGTCCCCGACCGGGCGCAGGCGGGCTATCTGCTCGAAGACGGCGGCCGGTCGCTGCTGGTCGACTGCGGCGAGGGCGTCCTCCACCGGTTGTCGGACACCGACCCCGGCTACGAGGGCGTCTCGACCGTCCTCCTCACGCACCACCACCTCGACCACGTCGCCACGCTCTTGCCGCTCGTGAAGGCCCGGTGGCTCGCGGGCGAGGAACACCTGGAGGTCGTCGGTCCGTCGGGCACGAAGGCGCTCGTCGACGGCCTGCTCGGCGTCCACGAGTACCTCGACGGGCGAATCGACCTCGGGATCCGCGAGGTGTCGGCGTCGCGGTCGTTCGCGGCGGCCGGCTTCGACGTCGCCGCCCGCGAGACCCGCCACTCGATGGACGGTCTCGCCTACCGGTTCGCACCGCCGAGCGCGGACCTCGATCCCGCGGACGGCCCGCTCACGCTCTCGGGCGACACGGAGGCGTTCGCCGGGATGGCGTCGTTCGCCGACGGGTCCGACCTGCTCGTCCACGACTGCTCGTTCCCGGACGGGACCGACGTGTCGAACCACCCGACGCCGACGTCTCTCGGCGAGTCGCTCGCGGGCGTCGACGTCGACCGGCTGCTCCTCTCGCACCTGTACCCGCACACCGGCGGCCGGGAGCGGGAGATGGCGCGCAGTGTCCGGGAAGCGGGGTTCGACGGGACCGTCGAAGTCGCGAGCGACGGGCTCCGCGTCGACGTCCCGACGCGCTCGTGAACGACGTCGGCCGGCGCGCCCCCGCCGACCGTCAACGCGTCCCCACCGACCGTCAACGCGTCCCCACCGACCGGCACGAACGATCCCGAGAGCGCCATCGGATCGCGGTTGCCGTAACCACGATACGTTACACACCCGCACGATCGACCCGGATGCTTAAGCGGTCCTAGTCGCTCCGTTCGGACATGGCGGTGCCACTCGCGGACGACTTCGGGCGGGAGGTGACGGGAGTCCGAATCTCGCTCACCGACCGGTGTAACTTCGACTGCGTCTACTGTCACAACGAGGGGCTTGGCGACACGCGCGGGCCGATGGAGCCGAGCGAGGACGAGATGAGCGCGGACGACGTCGTCCGCTTTTTGGAGGTCGTCGAGGGGTACGGCATCGACTCGGTGAAGCTCACCGGCGGCGAGCCGATGCTCCGGCAGGACCTCGAAGAGATCGTCGAGCGCGCGCCCGACTCGATGGAGGTGTCGATGACGACGAACGGGACGTTCCTCCCCGGCCGCGCCGAGGACCTGAAGGCCGCGGGGCTCGACCGCGTGAACGTCTCGCAGGACGCGCTCGATCCCGACGACTTCGCGGAGGTGACGAAGTCGGGCGCGTACGAACAGGTGTTGGAGGGCGTCAGAGCCGCCGTCGACGCCGGACTCGACCCCGTGAAGCTCAACATGGTGGTGTTCACGCACACCGCGGGCTACGTCGAGGAGATGGTCGAGCACGTCGCCGACAACGAGGGACTCCAGCTCCAGCTCATCGAGTACATGCCGGAACTCACGGGCAAGCCCGAGTGGAACATCGACATCGGACGGGTCCACGACTGGCTCGCGGAGAAGGCCGACCGGGTCGAGCACCGCGAGATGCACGACCGCAAGCGGTACTTCGTCGGCGAGGACGCCGACGGCGAGGGCGGCGGCATGGTGGAGATCGTCGACCCCGTCGAGAACGAGGACTTCTGTGCGAACTGCGGCCGCGTCCGCGTCACCCACGAGGGGTACCTGAAGGGCTGTCTCAACCGCAACGACGACCTCCGGTCGATGGGCGAGATGACGCGCGACGAGATCGCCGAGGCGTTCGAGGCGGTCGTCGCGAACCGCGTCCCCTACTACGGCGAGTACCTGGTCGAGAACGACGAGGGCGAGTACGAGATCAACGAGGAGTACCTCGGGACGCCGAGCGCGGCGGACTGAAACCGGCCGCGACCGCGTAGTTAAAGCGCCCGCAACCGTTTTGATTGTAAACGTTGTAAGGACTGACAGCGAGTCCAGTACACATGGCGAACGCCAGCAAACGGATTCCGGTCACCGAGGAGCGGTGGAAGGAACTGAACGACCTGAAAGAGGCGGGCGAGACGTATGACGACCTGCTCGGAGAGCTGATCCAAGAGCACCAGCGTCGGCGGCTCGCCGAGCGGACGAAGGCGGTCCGCGAGGCGGACAGCGAGGACCTGACGTCGCTCGATGAGCTATGAGGTCCTCCTCGCGGAGGAGGCCCGCGAGTACGTCGCGGCGTTAGACGAAAAGAGCGCGCGGATCGTGAAGAACAACCTTCGAAAACTGGCAGCGGACCCGTATCCGAGACCGAACTCGGGATCGGGAGACAGAGAGAAGCTCGTGGTCGACGGCGAGACACTCTACCGGTTACACATCGGTCGAACCCACACCGCGTTCTATGACGTGCTCGAAGCGGAAAACGAGGTTCGCGTGATCGAGATCGTGGACATCGACGAGGCGCACAAACGATACGGGTTCGATTAGTTCGCGCTGTACGCGTCGTCGGTCCGGGCGATCGCAGGGTTCGCTCCCACGAGAGTACTCGTCGTCCGGGCGAGCCTCCATCCTGTATCTCCTCCACTGGTCGCGGGTCGCTCGGAACTGGGCGGTGCAGGCGACCGCTATCTCGTTTCGAACCAGACCGCCACGGCCACCACGCCGCCGGCCAGCGCCAGCGTGATCGGGACGATCGGCACGTCGTACCCGAGGTTCACCCCGAACACCATGACCTGAACGCCGAGCAGCAGGAGCATCGCCAGCGAACCGACGATCCGCTCGCCGACGTCGCTGCCCGAGACTTCGAACAGCACGCTCAGGAACACGACGAGCGCGGGCATCGACAGGACCGCGATCGGCTTTCCGACGAAGCTGTCCGGTTCGCCGGCGGCGTTCCAGTGGATCGCCATCTGGTCCGGGAGGGCCGCGTGGAGGGCGACGCCGAGGGCCAACAGCGCACCGGTGACGAGGGCGGCGACCGCCCGCTGTCGAGCCAGGAGTCGTGCGGGGGCGTTCATGTCGGCCGGGAATGGTTCGGACCGGCAAATAGGTTTCCGGCCTCGGTTCGCTCTCATCGCGGCGTTCGCACTCGGCGACTACGAAGGCCTCGCGAGCGAGACGAACGGGGAAGCTCGGTGTGCGTGACGAAGGCGTACGGGCACGGTGGGGTCTGGCGATTTGGCGGTTTGCGGCGTGGAGTTCCGGGTTCATAGGTCGGGGAGGAAGTCGGTGCGTTGCTCTGCCTGTTCTCGGTCGGACCGTCGGTCGTAGTGGCGACTCAGAATATCCTCGCTCGCGTTCAGCCGATCCTCGACGATGCGCCGCGGAACGTCCTCGCGACGGTAGAAGGTCACTCGACCGCTCCGCACGTCGTGGGGAGATCGCGCCGACGGGCACTTGCTCGCGTGGTCGATGTTCGTCGCCTCGCACGAGTCGATATCCCGATCGTGCGGGCAGCCTTCTCCGCGCCAGCAGGGGCGGGTGACTCGATAGAGCGTTTTCCGGAGCGTGTTGCCCGCCGGTCGACCGTACCTGGTCGTGATCAGGGGCTGCCGGTCGTACTCGTCGGTCACCTCATCCCGGTGGTAGTCGATGTAGTCCGTGATGTACCGAGCCGCTTTCTGACTGATTCGGTTCCAACGGGTGCCTGACTCGTGGTTCTTGAGTGGAGTTCCGGTCTCTGGGCGGTGAACGAAGTGGACTGCCGGACCGGAGAAACGCGGGTGCGTCCCGTCGAGGTCGCAGTCTTCGAGGTCGAGGCCGCGGACAGCGCCGGTCCGCGCCCCGGTTTCCCACATCAGGAGGAGAGTGATGTGATCCCGAGACGCCGGCTGCGCGTTTTCGAGGTAGTCCAGAATCTCGATGGCGCGGTCGGGTTTGAGCGTAGACTCCGACACGTCCTCCCCGTTCTTCATCGTCGGGAGGGTGAGCTGTTGGTACAGCTCGGGGTCGACGGCATCGATGTCGCCAGCGAACCGGAGGAATCGACGAAGCGTCGCCAGCTGACTCTTCAGGGTGACGAGCTTGATCGGGTCGCGCCCGTCGCCCTTCCCCTCTCTCCGCCAGGTGCGGTATCGGTAGAGGTCGCGGCCAGACACTTCGTTCAGATTCTCGATCCCCTCTTCGTCGCAAAATTGGATGAAGGACCGGAGCCGGTGGTACTCACTCCGCCGCGTCGACTCCGAGTGTTCGTCCTCCATCGCGCTGTGGAACATCTCCACGGCGTCGACCGGGGAGATCGGTTCGAGGTCGTCGCTCATCGATTGTAGCACCCCTTGTACTCGTCGAGCCACTCGTCGGGTGCGCAGTCACGACACATCCCGAGACGGTAGGGTGCCGAACCGATCAGGAAGTGAAACGCCTCGTTGCATCCCTTGCATTTGATGATATGAGGGGATGCGACGGAGACGACACGGGAATCGAAGAAGCTCACAGGTACCCCTCCGGTGCATCGAGAATTTCGTGGTCGGGGTGCGCCTCAGCGAAGTGGTCGAGGTAGCCAGCCACCTGTCGCGCGTATCGGGTGAACCCATCCGGTGGGTCCGGATCGATCGGGGCGTCGCAGACCGGACAGGTCGATAGGTCGCGACCGGAGCTAGTTTTCAAACGGGCTCACCCCAGTTTTCGGTGAGGTCGGCCCAGCAGTCGGGACACATCGCGAAGTCTTGGAGCCGGTTGCGATCGTCGACGGACCGATGCTCCCCCTGAATCCAGACGTGCCGATCGTCCGGTTCGAACCGGGACCGGCACTCGGCACAGTAGAGGGTCGTCATATCGGACCCCCGATCGTGCCCTCGACATCCTTCTCGCAGTGCTCACACCAGAATTTGACACGGTCGCCGATCGATTCGTGAGGATGCTTGTGGTGAACCGTTTCGAGCCCGCACTCTCCGCAGACGTGACGGTAGTCGGAGAGCAGCATCATCGCGCACCCTCGTCGAGATCGTCGTCGTAGGGACCGGTCGGAGTAACGAGCTGCACCTGGTGGCGGACGAGAAGCGCGTCGGTCTTCCGATCGCGCAGCCGGTAGAACGCGCCGTCGACATCGTCCCGCCGGGCGCAGTGTTGACACCAGAAGTGGTGATTCGTCGGTTCCCACGTCCGGTGACCGAGAGGGCAGACGTATCGCCAGCGATCGCGCTCGTTCTCGATACGAACGAGTTCCTTTGAGGGCATCACCTCACGCCGACGACCGGGTATATAAAAGACGAAATCCTTGTACGGAGAGTGAAAGTAAACGAATCGGTGAAAGTAGAACGGGGATCTTTCGCTGGTTGTCGCGCGATCACGTCCGTCGTGGGGGGATTCAATACCCCCGACCGTGTGTGCTGACATGGCTTTCGTGCCTCAGTCACGGAAGCCCGTCCGGACCTGCTGCCACCAGCAGCGAGGTCCGGTTTGTCGAATGCTTCCGTTACCGAATAGATTGGAATCTGAATATTTAGTTCTACCGCTGTTACCAGTAATATTGATATTACAAAGTTTCACGAACGACTTAGTGCCATGAAACTGAAGCGGGAGTAATGGCGGGACGTAAAGAGACAGTTACTGATGAGGAGATCATCTCTTTATTTCGAAATTCCGACGACCCCGTACTGACGACCGCAGAAGTAGCAGATGAGCTAGGATTCACATTAACTGGGGCAAGAAAACGATTGTATTCTCTTGAGAAGGTAGGCAATCTATCGATGAAAAAAGCGGGTAATAGTCCAGTGTGGTGGATAGACGAGGAGAACGAATAGAATGGATAAGGAATCAGATTCAGACAAATTGGAGGTTACAAGAGATGAAAGTGAAATAATTTTTACAAGCCAAGTAGAGATGTACCAGCATCTACAAAGAATATCAACGAATTTACTTAATATTTTTATCGGCGCACTAACACTGGTATTAACGGCTTTTGGTACTGGCTATTTGGAAATTCCGCAATTTTCTGCTGCCGATGTTCAAGAGATTGACACTGTATTGGCAATTTCTGACGGATATTTGATCCTCGTAAAATCATCTGGTGTATTAGTTTTCGGAATTGGTCTAGTGATAATTTTTCTGCTGCTGATTTCAACTCTAATGCTGCTTTTTTCACTATTGTGGCCTGAAAACCTTGAGCCATTATTGGGTTCAACCGGAGAAAAGCTATCAATAGTTGATCAAAAGAGTAACAGCAATTTTGAAGAATACACTGAAAACAATATGAGTATTCTAGAAGACATGACAAAAAGACAGTCTGAAAGTTATAAATCACTAGTTTTGGCCGCACTATTTGGTATATTTTCAATATACTTCGGTGGAGTTATGATAGAAGGAAACTATGATACACTATTTTTCATATATGCGGCGCTGTGTTCCATGCCCATTATTTATGTTTATTATCAGTCCTCTTTTACTATTCACGGATCTGTGCACCAGACCTTCGATTGGGTAAAGAGAAATTATCGGGATCTACAGTGGTTCGGTACACGAGTTTTCTTGATCTCTTCAATTATGGGGATGGTGATTAAGATATCCCAGTTGAAATACATGATGTCCGATTCTGAAATCAAGGATAGAATACACAGAGTGGTAAACTGGTATAGGTCATTGCCTATTCATCCACTTGTAAGACAATATGTTGTAGTAATTGCCGGGATTGGATATATAACAATGATATCGGTGATTTTCTTGCTTATTGTGGAATATATTCGATTATAGATTAATAGAAACCAACGAGTAGCTATTACGCGACCCCCCACAAGGAGGGGTCGCGCAGGCAGCAACGCAAGATGGAAACCACCACAAGAGAAGGGTGGGTTGGTGAGTGGGTCCGACCGAGTAAGTAGTGAGCTGGACCAGGTGACCAGCCTAACCAGAGTATCGAACACAGCCTACCAGCAGCAACGTCACTCGGCCGGACCACGATCGCGGAGTTCCTCCAGCAGCTCGGGCCAGTTGAGGTCGAGCGCGAACAGGTCGGGTTGGAGGTTCCACTCCCACGGCGCCGCGTCGTTCGGGTCGGGTTCCGCGGTTGCGGGTTCGAGGTTTTCGACGGTCCCGCCGAAGAGCTGATCGGTCGGCTTGTCAGCGTCAGCCGGCCAGTCGGCAAAGAAGTCGACCTCCTTCTTGGAGTGTTTGAAGTACGCCGTCGTGAACAGGCGTTTCAGCTCCGGGTGGCAGTCCTTTCCGGTGTGGAACACTGTGCCGAAGACGTCGACGTTTACCTTCGCCATCCGCTTGGCGAGGGGCGAGAACTGCGCCGCGACCTCGTAGCTGTTCGTTCGAGCGTCGAAGTGCGTCGAGCCCTCGTCGATGAACACGAACTTCGGTCGGTCGCGATGCTCGATGCAGGTGACCGCGAGGTCGTGTGCGCTCGTGACCACATTATCCGTGAGCGGCCACGTCCGCGAGTTCGAAATCACCAGAAGATCGTCGACGGTTGCAGATCGGAGTTCGGCCAGCAACGCCATCAAATTCGTCTTTCCCGTGTTCGGGTTCCCGGCGCCGCCGATGAACGCGGTCGCGTCGTTGTTGGTCATCACCTCCTCCAGCTGGAGCGGGAGCCGGAGCGCCGATCCGTCGAGGTCCTGCTCGGTGATACCGACCAGATGCGAGAGCAACATCGAATTCCCCGACCGGATCGCCTGGGAAGCCTGCCGAGACTGTTGGGTCCGATCGACGAGATCGAGGAGGTGGGAATCATCGACAAGATCCGGGTCAAGGTCGTTCAAGAACACCGAAGCAGACACGTCGTCGGGGTCGATCGCGCCGGCCCGTGAGTCGAGGTCACGGTGGGTGTCGATGCGGCCGGCCAGCTGCTCGGCGAGCTTCGCCGCCGTGAGCATTCCCTCGTCTACGTCAGTCACCAGCGGTCACCTCAGTTTTCTCCGAGTGACCGTTACGTTCGGTGGGCGGGTCCTCGGGCGTCGAGAAGTCGAATCCTGACTTGTGGTCTAACTCGTCGATCAGCTCATCGTCGACGCGGTCCGAGAGGTCCGAGTCGCCCGCCGCATCGAGACCGAACTCGGACAGCTCCTGGTCGATCGCGCGGTCGATACCTTCGCCCGCATCGGGCAACGAGCCATCTTCGAACAGCTCCACGATCCGCTCGACCGTGTTCCGGGTCGCCCGACGGACCACCACGAACGCGGAGGTTTCGAGGATGAATCCGCGCTGGGCATCGTCTTGGAGCTGGCCGCGACACTCGTGAACGGCGCGAAGCGCGCGGGTCAGCTCGCGATCGTCGAGCGTGCCGCGCCATGTACCGACCACCGTCATGTCTTCGAGGTCAACCTGTTTCCCGACGTAGAGGTTCGGCGATAGCTGCGTGAGGTCGTACGTCGAGTTCACGAACTCGTCGTCGTCGAGAATTTCTAACTCGCGGAAGTCTTCGAGCGGCAACCGGAACACGCCGCCGTCGAGCACGCGGGCGTCGAGGTCGATCAGGTAGACCCACTGCGGGTCGTACAGCCACGAGACCACCTTGTTCCCGACCATGAACCCGAGCGGAGAGAGGAACGCAGCCGCGATAGCGAAGATGTACCAGAAGCGCGGTACTTCGAGGTCGAACCCGACGATCAGCGAGAGCCCGCCGAGCGCGAGACCGCCGGCCGCGAGTTCGGGAATATGGCCGTGGAGCCAGTCGAGCACCTTCACGTGACGAGGCGGTTCGGGTCGAGTCTTGGGTGTGTCTCTCATGCTAACCTCTCAGATTCCTGATTGCGTCCGTACACGACCTTCGCGACGATGTACAGCGTCACGAGCGCGACGCCGACACCGCCACCGAGCCCGGCCGCTTGTGCGTCCGACGCGGTGAACGGACCGGCGACGATCGTCGACGAGGTGCGCACCTCCTTCTGATACAGCACGTCGCCCGCGGCGATGGTGACACCCTCAGAGCCGCCGTCGACGGTCACCGTGAGGCGGACAGTGTTGCGACCCTCGTCGAGCCTGACGCGCCGCTGTTCGAGGATGCCAGAGCCCTTGCGGAACGCCTCGGTCACGACGACCGTTTGCGGGCCTTCGGTGTAGATGTCGATCACCACGTCGGAGCCGTCGAGTTCGGCCGAGCAGATGGCCGTGTACTGGTTGATGCGTTCGGTACACTCCTCGGTCGCGTTCGTCGACGCGTTCGCGGTCGTGTTCTCCTGGGCGGCGACGGCGCCGGTTGCGAACGCTGTCGCTACGAGCAGCGTGGCAAAAATGGTGAGAAGACGCATGGTTACCGGGTGACGAGACCGAGGATGGCCGCCGCGACGACCGCGACGATCCCCTTGTCAGTTGTCGAGAGACCGGACCAGCCACCGCCGCCGCCGGTGGCGGTGTCGTGGACGTTTTCGGTGGCCTCCTTGTTGGCCTGGTAGTTGTCCTTGTAGATCTGGTTGATCTCTTCCTGTGACGTATCGGATTCCGCGAGGGTACGATCCTCGAACGAGACGCCGTCGGCACCTTCAGCAGAGACGATATCGAACTCGTCGACGAGTTCGATGATCTCCGCGCCGGGGCCGGTCGAGGTCGAGTCAGTGTCAGTGGTGTTGGTGGAGTTCGTGTCAGTGGTGTTGCCGCCGCTGCTGATGGAGTCGACACCATCAGGCAAGTTGACCGCGGCGAAGATCGAGCCAGGGATGTTCTCAGCGAAGTGGGTCTGCCCGACCGCAAGCGTGTTGCCCTGGTGGGCCGTCCACGCGAGGCGGCCGGTGAGTTCGAGGCCGTCGCCATCTTCGGTCGGAACCGAGATGGTGACGACCTGGTCACTCATCGGGTAGCCCATCGCGCGGAGCGCCATCGCAGCTTCCTGGTAGTCCTTCGCGGTCGAGGCGGTTTCCGTGAGGTGGGACGGGCCGACGGCTTGGTACAGGTCGATCTCACCATCAGCAGCAGGCTGAAAGTAAGAGTCGACCATCGCCGACACCTCGTCCATCATGTCAGAGTGTTCGGCTTCGAGGTCCTTGATGAGGTCGTACCAGAGGTACGTCCTCACGAGAGGGACGTTCCCGTAGTCCACGTCGAGCGGCTCATCAACGGAAGAGAAGTTGTCATGGTTGGGCTTCTTGAGGTATGCCGACTCAGCCCAGTACGAGTTGCTGCCGATCGGTTCGAGGTCACCAACGTCGAGGGTGAGTTCAGTGTTCTTCGAGTTGGTAGTGGTGGTCTGGTGGTAGTTACTGTAGGTGTGGGAATCACCGTTGAACAGCGTCCAGGTAGAGGTGCCAGCATCGCCTACGAGTGCGGAACTCATAGACGTAGTCGAGTCAGCAGTAGTCCCGCTGAAGTACTCAGAGTCGTTCTGGTTCTGTTCGAGGTGGAGGTCGCTCGGAGTCGTCGACGAGCCGTCATCGAGCGCCTTGGCGATAGCCGCGAACCGTTCGACGCGTTGGCTAAAGGAGTTGAGAATCCCCTTCAACACCACGTCGTAAGCCTCGTTGATCGCAGTCTCAGCCGCGGCGGTCGCGTCGGACTCGGTACCCGAGTCGACGCCCTGCTCGTAGATACGGAAGATTGCCTCTTCGCGGGCCTTGTTCTCGACGAGTTGGATATCGCGCCTGAACGACGCGAGCGTCTGTTCGAGTTGCAGGTTCCTCTCGCGTTGGTTGGTGTACAGAGAGGTGAACGTGTTCCAGTCCAGCGAGTCGGCCACTTCGTCGTCGTCAGTGGCGATACTCGCGCCGTAGGCGAGCAGACCGATCGGCCCGCCGACGACCGTGGTCGCGGCGATGCCGACCGTCGACCAGTCGATCGCCTCGGCTCCGCCGACAGGAGAACCGAGGTAGTTCGAGCCGACGCCTGCGGCGGCGGTCGCGCCGATGCCCTTCACGAAGGCACGGCGACCGAGGCCATCAGCGCGTACAGCAGTATCACCGTCAGCGCCCACAGCAGGCTCATCAGGAGTGCGGTCCGAGGCTGTACAGCTAGTCGATGTGTCATGGTTTGAACTCATAAGGTGAGTGTTGAGAGGTGGGTTACCGAACAGCGACGCCCCACGCCACGACCGTCGCAAGGAACGCGACGATCGGACCGAGGTTGCTGCTCGTGTTGATGATGTCAGCGATCTGTGGAACGTACTGGTAGCCGACGATCACGACGGGGCCCGCGGCGATCGCGACCTTTTCCCAGTCCTCGTAGCGGTCGAACTGCTTCGTCTCCGAGGAGGCGAAGGCGATCGCGTACGCGCCGAGCGAGATGAATGTCGCGTGTTCCGCGGTCAGCGTGTAGTCGAGCCACGTGAGCATAACCTCGGAGATCCCGCCGAACTGGTACAGGCCGGCCATAATGAACACGACCGACAGCAGCGCCGGAAGTGTCCGTAGGTGCGTGTAGTCCGACAGCGTGTCGCCCATCGACCGCGAGTACGACGACGCCATCAGTCACCACCCGGGAACGAGACCATCGTTGGGTTGTAGTCGTGCGTCGAGCCGTCGTCCCGTTCGAGGGTCACCTCTTCGGTGTCCATCCCAACCCAGATCTGCTCGCCGACCTCGATCGCGTCCTGCGCAGCTGCGCGCTTGACCTCGTCCTTCGCGAAGTACCGCACGACTCCACGGGACTCGTCCTTGATCTTGAGACGGTACCAGGGGCCGTAGTCTCCTTCCCCTTCGGTCAGGTCGAGCACGAGCCCATCGAGCACCTCACCAGGTTCGAGTTCCACGGTCGGTACGTCGCTGTCGGGATCGTTGCTTTCGAACCGTTCGTAACCGTCAGGCGGCGTCGGTCTTTCAGTCGACATCTCCAACTATTAGTCGACAGAGAAGTAACCTATAGAACAGACCTAGGCTCGGTGAAAGTAAATGTCTGTATTAACAACGATTCCCTATGTCAGGTTGTATATCTATCTGTAGATGGCGATGGGAGATATGGATACCGCAGGATACTTTGCTGCAAATCCTAAATCACGTGCGAGCTCTCCAGATACGTCGAAAATTTGCGCGAGATCTTCCTCGGAGTCCATGTCGTAGTCAACGCTTTTTTCGTCTTCTTTTATTGACTCCACCCTACCGATAATTGTACAGTTTGGAATTCTGTTATTTGAATGATTTGCGATGAGTTCGACAGTGGAGTACTCCAAATTTTCATCCTGTATCAGCATCCAAAATTCAATATCGTCTGTTCCTTCAAAACAAACTGTTGCGGAGACCATCTCTTGATACCCTTCTGGCATTACTGCGTTGAATAGATTAAAAACGGGTTCAAATTCCTCTATTTGATTTCGAGCCAAATTCCCAGGCTCAACGTTTATACTGCCGCCACCTTGTCGAACTTGTTCTTTCACTTGCTGTAAAACTAGACCATCTAATGCGTCCGCATTCTCAATGAACCCATCAAGAATATCTAGACTGGTATTGAAATCTTGGAACTCAAGAGGCCCCTGTAAGCGTACGAGATCGCCTTCTTCAACTTCAGATCGAAATCGACTTGGAAGAGCACTTTCACCACCGACATCATCTGTCATATCATTTATATCAAAAAACCAGTTTCCCTCCTGATCCTCTATCCACTCCTCAAATAAATCAAAGTAATAGTGATGTAGTGCCTTAGATTCGTGTGTTCGTGATGATGTTGTGGAAGCAAACGAACTTTCTCCTTCAACACTAGACCCGATCCCGAATATTGTAGCCCTGATACTTCCTGTGATGCTTTCTGCTACTGATTCACTTCTTTCCCGTTCCTCTACCTTGCTCTTAATATATCCTTCATCAAGTCTGGATGAGATCGATTTTACCCGGTCCATATCTAAATAAATAAAGCCAGGAACGCGAGGCATTTCCGATTCATCAGTCATATCAGCCTTGTTTAATCGGCTAACATATGTATTTAATCCCATATTTCGGGGGAGATTTGTAACAAGAATATGTCCTATTCAGGTAGTGTCATACAAGGACGGGGGCTGTCTCTTGGCATATTAGAATTGTGTATATGATAGTCATCAACAGTTAGAAGCCGGTCAATCATCTCGGGGTCAGTAATACCGTCCTCTACAAATCGAGTAGCAATCATCACTGGGTCAGGACTTCCAACTTCGGTTCGAGCGTCGCGGAAGATTTCACCTTGTGCGAGATCGTGTCGGAGCCGAGTATTCTGGATAATATTCCTAATCCGCAAAACTGGCTCTATTGGCTCTGTTGAAATCCTCAGTAAGTGATAGATTCTATCCCGGTGAGGTCAGCACAAGACTTCCAACGCTCAATTTATTTGTGTTCCATCAATGAGGATCTTATCCGCACCTGTTACCTCTACAACGTGATTCGGAGTCTCAAACTGCAAACGCCAAGCGTTACTCTCATGGTTCACCAAATCCTGTATTGCATCCGTTGAGATATAGCGTTGGAGAGATATATCGAGATCTACTGGATCAATTCCCTCTACGTCGGCGATACCTTCGCTGATTTGGTCCAGGATAGTCTGCTCCATAAGCGAATATTTCCACCTCTAAGATGAAGTATTGTTCGTTTTACATTTTATAATTACTAATTGATTTCAGACGAGAAAATATCTGAAGAATAGGATTTCAACAGAGCCGCTCTATTGAAATTCTCTTCCTGCAACATATTTTTCTTCGAAACAGTTGTTCTCTAAAGACTGCATACCGGGCACATGTTTATTATCTATTTTGATAAATACAAGCAAAGGTTATTCTATCTCCCGTGCGATATAAGCATATGATACAGCGATCTGAGGGGTATCGATTCCACCTCGAGAAAGCTCTAGAAGTCGATACTCGCGAAGAAAAGAACTTCCATATTCGACAGGCTCTCCAGATTGGTGCCGTTTGCGATGAGCCAGAATAGTCCCTGATAGACTCACAGGACAGCTAAATCATTGAACAAATAGTACACCTGTGCTGATCAAGCCAGTTCAGAAAATGTCACCTGCTGAAAATTTCAACAGAGCTTTCTATTTCTGATCCGGATGGAACATACAGGGACGGGGCTCACTGCGATCCATCGCCGGGTTCGAGACGTGATAGTCTTCGACGATCAGGAGGCGATCGACGATCTCCGGCTCGGTGATCCCGTTCTCGATAAACCCAGCGGCAATAGTCGTCGGATCATGGCTCGCAACCTCAGTCCGAGCGTTGCGGAATACTTCGCCTTGTACGAGGTCGTTGTCAAGCCGAGTATTCTGGATAACGTTTGTTATCGGTAATTCTAGTGATACCATGTCGACACCACCACCGCCGGGCTGGTGTTCGTTCCCGTCGCGGTCGACGATCGCTTTCAGCTCGTAGCCGAACGCAGGGTCATTCGAGCGTCGATCGAACGCCTCCGAATCGGGTTCCATCTCACCATTCAGTATCTCGCCGACGAACTCTCTGTGCGCCGGATCGATATTGAAGCGGGCGAGTATCGCAGGGAGAGACACGTCTCCGCCGTGAACGTCGAGATAGTCTTGAACGCGGTCGCGTATCAGCGTCTTTCGGGGGGATTCTCCGTAGGTCCATGCACTATCGGCACTCGGCCACCGTTCGGCGAGCGACCGCTCCCGTTCCGGGTTCGGCGATGGGCTCGCTGCGCCAGCTGCCCAACGGAGATCGTCGTCGAGCGCCGAATCCGGTTCGGGAGGTCCGTCGAGGCGTGCCTGGTCGATCGTCCACGGCGAGCCGCAGCAAGAACAGACTACATCGGCGCCGCGACCGTCGTCCCATCGAACGCGCTCACCGTGCGCGTCGACTTGGCCGGATTCTTCGTTTTCCGAACGCTGTTCGCACCGATCGGCGCGGATAGCCTGATTCACGGTCTGCGACCGGGTGGTTCGCTGGCGAGCAGCTGACCAGTAGACCGCGCCCCACGCGATGTACTCGATCGGCTTATCGAGGAGGTCCTCGGTGTAGCCTCCCATGTACGCGGCGAGGTACGAACCGAGATTCCCCACGTCCGCGTTCATGGAGATACAGCCGTCGTCTTCCTGGAGGTAGTCATCGATCGCGTCGTAGTTGTGCGCCGACCAGCCAGCTGGGTCGCAGACCTCCAGGTGCTTGTCGATCACCCGCTCGAACTCCGAGGCAACGGGACGGAGATCGGCGAATCCGGCTCCGTCGAAGTAGACGCCGACGTGAATATGAGTGTAGCAGGCATTGAGACCGGCGTCTTTCTCGGGGTCCGCGGCGGTGCCCATCCCGTGCGGTTCCGCTTGGAGCCAGTAACCCCACTGCTCGGAGTCGAGGTCGAGGTGGTACTCCATCACGTTGCGGAGGGTGTCGCGGACACCGCCGTAACTGAACGCGTCGTGAATCGCGTCCATCTGGTCGACGGGAGCGAGCCGCTGTCCATCAGGGACAGACGAGGCGGTCAGGGTCAGCATGGTGGTCACCGGGTCGTCCCAAGCCGGGACCGCCTCACCACCGGACGGCCGGGTGCCGCCGGACATCTGTCGCTGGAGCGCGCGAGCCCGTGCGTACTGCTTTTTGCTGTACTCCTTTCCCCAAGCGTCGACAAGGGGAACGTCGAACTCGTCGCCGGTCTCCCGATCTTCGAACCGAGCCAGCATCCCGCTGTACTCGTGATGGGCGCGGAGGAAGGCGTGAACAGCGTCGAGCCACGTCCCGGCGGAGCGAGAGCGAAGCGAATCAACGGCGAACGAGTCTTCAAGCGGGTGGTCGGGGTCCACGAATTCTTTTCCCCAGTCGGCTTCCGTGACGATCCGGCGGAGCTTCCGTCCGTGCGTCTCAGATAGCGGTTGATCGGCGAGGTGTGGGTACTCAGTAGCGAACTCGCTCACACGTTCGACGATGGGATCGGCGTCCTCCTCTAATCCGGTGAGAGAAGCCGTTACAGAGTTAGTCTCCTTGGAAGGCCAAGACGCACCCCCTTCGTCGGGCGCGCTCATCGCTCACCTCCAGGTGTGCGCGACAGCGACCGCTCCGCAACCGCACCGCCACTCGTTTGGCGACCTACGGTCGCCTGTGCGCGGTCGGCGCCGTTCGGTCCGCGTACGGCGGACCTCACGGACCGCAAGGTCGCCGACCGCTCGGAGAGACTGACGGGGGTCGTGTCGTCGAGGCGAGCGAGATCGTGCCGAACCCGTTGGGAGGTGGACCGGCGCGCAGCTGGCCGGTTCACTTCTGATCGGGATTATCGAGATCGGTCGGCCGCTCGGGACAGTCGAGCGCGTGCCCGTACTCCTTTCCGGAGGTCCGGTTGCGAGTACATCGCTGCTGACAGAACGGACACCAGAACTCACCGGGTCCGTCAGCAGTCAAGGTCGTCCCGGTCGAGCCGTCGGTGAGGCTCACCGTCGATCACCCCGGAGAACAACGAAAAACGGGTGCCTGCGAGGGGGTCCGTTAAGCTGATGAACGAAATCCGAATCGCGGTCTCTAAATCTGTTTGAGAATCGGGTAGTAGAGACGCTTATACCACAGCTAACGGGCGTTTGACGTACGACCCAAGAACCGAGGGTTTCGGAGCGGGCACGGTGGGATTCGAACCCACGACCATCGGATTAGAAGTCCGACGCTCTATCCTGGCTGAGCTACGTGCCCTCACTCCGAATTCTACCGCCCGATATAAAAAACGCCGACGGTTCGCGTCGGTCGCACCACCCAACAGCAGACCTAAGTCCGGCACGGAACTACTCCGCGCCAATGAACGTCATCGGAACCGTCGGCCTCCCTGGCAGCGGCAAGGGGGAGGCGGCGAGCGTGGCCGAGGAGGCGGGAATCCCGGTCGTCGTCATGGGCGACGTGATCCGCGCCGAGTGCCGCCGCCGCGGGCTCGACCCCGCGGAACACCACGGACGGATCGCCGGGCTCCTCCGCGAGGAGGAGGGCGACGACGCCATCGCGGCCCGCACGCTCCCGCGGATCCGCGAGGCGGCCGCGGAGAGCGAGCGCGACACCGTCCTCGTCGACGGCCTGCGCTCGACGGTCGAACTGGAGCGCTTCCGCGAGGCGTTCGGCGACGACTTCACGCTCGTCGCGATCCGCGCCCCCTTCGAACTCCGCGCCGAGCGGCTCGACGACCGCGGCCGCGACGACTCCGACGCCGACCTCGAAGCCCTCCGCGAGCGCGACGCCCGGGAGATCGACCTCGGCCTCGGCGAGACCCTCGACCGGGCCGACGTCGAGATCGACAACACCGGGACGCTCTCGGCGTTCCGGACCCGCGTCCGGGAGGTGTTCGGGGTCGAAGCCGACGACGGCGACGCTGACGGCGACGGCGACGAGACCGACCCCGCGACCCCCGACGCCGGAGGTGACGGCGCGTGATCTACAGCGTCGACGTCCGGATCGAGGCGCCGGTCCGCGACACCGAGGTGACGGACCGCGTCGCCGACGCAGTGCGGAACGTGTTCCCCGACGCGGACCCCACACACGAGGACGGCCGGCTCGTCGCAGAGACCCACACGCTCGACGCCTTCTCCGACGTGCTCCACGAACAGGAGATCCTCGACACCGCCCGCCGGGTGTTCCTCGACAACCGCACCGACGAGGGGTTCACCTTCTCGCTGAAAAAGCAGGCCGCCTTCCAGGGCGTCGTCAACTTCGCCGTGGGGGAGCCGGACGAGCTCGGCGAGATCGACGTCGAGGTCCGGGTCCGCGAACCCGACGTGGAGTCGTTCGTCGACTACGTCGCGCCCGAGACCGACGACGGACAGCCGGTCGATCCGGACCGGGAGTACGGCGACCGGTTCGACCCCGAGGAAGCGGAGTACTGAGACCGGAAACCGAGAGAGAAGCGACAGCCGCGTCAGTCGCGCAAGACGGCGGCCGCCCCGCCGATCGCGCCGGCGACGACCGGGTACACGATCCCCGCCAGCAGCGCGGTGACGAGGACGGGCGCCACGGCCCCCTCGCCGACCGAGTACCGGAACAGGAACGTCCCGATCGCGGCCAGCGGGAGGTACCCGACGACGACGAGCGCCCCCGACGCGGCGCCCGCAGCGGGCTCCCGCGCGCCGGCGACCCGGGCGACGACGAGGCCGGCGACGAGGAGCAGCACCGGCGGGACGGCGTACAGGAGCGACAGCGAGCCACCGTCGGTCTCGGCGATGAAGTTCACGACGCGAGTGCCGCCGAGCGGGGCGGGGATCTCGGTGGCGACCGCATGGGCGTTGTAGAACAGCCAGCCGACCGCCTGCCACGCGGGGAGCGGGTCGCCGCCGAACAGCTCGGTCAGGGCGTTGAACGCCCGCAGCTGCTCTTCGACCTGCCCGCGCTGTGTGGCGTACGTGACCAGGTAGCCGAGGAGGTACGCGGCGATCCCCGCGACCGCACCGCTGGCTGCGGCTCTGACTCGGTCCGTCCGGGTTGCGGAGGACATGTGCGCCGGGTCGGTGCGTCGGGATAAGGGTCTTCTGTTGTTGGGTGCCGTGGCGTCACGCGTCGTCAACAGTCGACAGATCGCGGTACCGAACCGGTGTTTCCGTCGAATCGCGCGACGAGTCGGTAGGCCGTTGACGCAGGTGACGAGCCGGCGCTCCGTTGACTCACGCCCCGATCCCGCGGCTCCGCAGCTCCGCGCGGATCGCCGTCCGCTTCACGAGCGCGAAGCCGACGCAGATGATCAGGAACCCGACGACCGTGTTGCGGGTGATCCCCTCCCCGAGGAAGAGCCACCCGGAGACCGCCGCGAACACCGGAGCGACGTACGAGACGAGGTTGATCTCGATCGGGCCGAGCCGGTCGAGCAGCTCGAAGTAGACGAGGAAGCCGATCCCGCTCGCGGCGATCGCGAGGTACGCCAGCGCGGCGACCCCCTCGGCGGTCCAGGCGACCTCCGCGATCGACTCGCCGAGCGCGAGCGACAGCACGTGCAGTAGTCCCGCTCCGAGCAGCATCGACCACGCCTCCATCGTCTCGATGGAGAGGTCGGCCTCGGACGCGCGGGTGAGCACCGAGCCGAGCGCGAACGACGCCGCCGCGAGGAACACGAGCGCCTTCGCGAGGGTGCCGCCGCCGGTCAGGTTGCTCGGGTCCGGCGCCGCCAGCACGACCGCGCCGACGAGCCCGACCAGGAGCCCGACGACGCCGACGACGGTCAGGCGCTCGGACGGGAGGAACGCGCGGGCGAAGACCGTCGTGAGCACCGGCGAGAGGCTCACGATCACGGCCGCGACCGCGCTCGTCACGCCGGGATCGCTCTCGCGACGAAGAGCAGCGCGTGGTAGGCGGTGATGATGAGCGTCGCGCCGACGGCGACCTCCGTCCAGGCCGCGCGCCCCCGGGGCACCGGGTCGTCGACGGCGTAGGCCGCGTACGCGAGCACGAGGACGCCCGCGACGTCGAAGCGGAACGCGGCGAACAGCACCGGCGGGAAGTGCGCCAGCCCCGCGTTGATCGCCACGAACGCCGACCCCCAGACGACCGAGAGGAGGAAGAACAGCGAGAGGTTCCGTGTGCGACTCACGTCCGTCCTCTCCCGGGGACGAGCCAAAAGGTTCCGAAAGCGGCCGGCCGTGTTGGGTCAAGCACCGTTTCAGAGGGCACGTCGAGAGGCGACAGCTCCCGTGACGAGACGACGAGGCCGTCACCGAACGACGAGGCCGTTTCCGGACGGAGAGACCGTCACCGGATCCGGTACCGCTCGCCGTCGACGGTCTCTTCGCGGGCGACGACGCCGACGTCGGCCAGCCGGCGGAGCGCGCCGTCGACGGTCTCCTCGGGGG
>NZ_WPCE01000029.1 GCF_009742825.1 Halorubrum sp. CBA1125 | reverse complement strand
CGCGAAGCGCGCGACCGTGCGGCTCGGCGGGCTCTCCCTCCGGTGGCGCGCGGCGACGCGGCGGACCGACATCGAGCGGACGCTGCCGGCGGCGGTCCGGTACCTCGAACTGCTCTCGTCGGGCAGCGACGGTCCCCGGGAGATGGTCGCGAAGACCGCCGCCAGCACCGCGTACGGCGGAACGGCGACCTCGCTGCGGAAGGCGCTCAACGCGGCGCGGCTCGCCGGGAGCCTCGACGAGGGGCTCCGCCGCGTCGCCCGCGACACGCCCTCGCGGGAGCTGCTCGCGCCGTTCCTGTTGAAGTTCCGGAAACACGCGGCGACCGGGGACGGCGCGCTCGCCGCCTACCTCCGGACCGAGAGCCGGATGCTCGCACACCGGCAGGACCGCGCCCGCAAGCGCGCCCGGCGGTTCCTCGAACTGCTCACGGAGCTGTTCGTCGCCGTGCTGGTGTTGCCGGCGCTGCTCGTCATCGCGGCGACCGCCCTCACGGTGGTGATCCCCGAGTTCCTCCCGCCGGTGGACACGCCGGTCGGCGTGGTGCCGACGCGAGCCGTCGTCCTCTACGGCGCGGTGTGTTTCCTCGTCGCGATCGGGCTCGCTGGCGCGGTCGCCGTCGGCACGCTCCGCCCGCCGAGCCAACGCGCGAGCTACGACCTGCCGGGGTCGCCGCGGGCGATCCTCGCGTCGGTCGGACACAACCCGGCGAGTGCCGCTGTCGTCGGGGTCCCGGCGGCGGCGGTGCTCGCCGTCGCGCTCGCGCTCGCGGGGTACACTCTCGTCAACGTCGTCCTGCTCGCGTACGCGGCGTTCGCGGTCCCCGTCGGCGCCGTGGCGGGGCGACGCACGCGGATCGACGACGCCAAGGACCGCGAGCTGGCGGACTTCGTCCACGCCGTCTCCGGACACGTCGCCCACGGCCGCCCGTTCCCGGACGCGGTCGCGACGGTGGCGCGCGACGTCGACCTCGGCGTGCTCGACGACGACGTGGCGGCGTTGGCGTTCGCGCTCCGCTCGACGACGGCGACGGGCGCGGACGCCGCGGCGGGGTCGGTGGACGTGCGCGCGGCCGCGATCGATCGGTTCGTCGACCGCGTCGGGACGCCGCTCGCGGACGGAACGCTCGGACTCGTCACGGGGGGCGCTGAACGCCGGCAGCGACGCCGACGCGGTGTTCGAGACGCTCCGGATCGAGGTGGGACAGCTGTACAGCGAGCAGCGGGCGCTCCGCTCGTCGATGCACCCGTACGTCGCCGTGGGGTGGGCGGCCGCCGCGCTGGTCGCCGGCGTCGTCGCCGTGGTCAACACGCAGGTGATAGACGCCGCCAGGCTCGCCGAGATCGCGGCCGCCGCCGAGCTCGTGACGGAGCCGGACACGGTCCACCCGGAGCTCGAACGGTTCCGGCTGTACGTCGTCACGCAGGCGACGATGCTCGCGTCCGGCTGGTTCGCCGGGACCGCCTCCCGCGCCGCTACGCGGCGCTGTTACACTCCGGCGTCCTCGTGGCGGTCTGTTACGCGGTCTTCACCGTCGGGAGACTCCTGTGACCGGACCTCGGGAGCCCCGTCGCTTCCCGCGACACGGGGATCCAGTCGGCGCGCGTCCTACAGCAACCCCTCCCGGTCGGCCAAAAGCAGCCCCTCCAGCGTCGCGTCGTTCGTCGGCGGCTCGCGGGCGACCGCGAGCGCCTCCTCGACGGGGACCGCCCGCGGCGTGAGGAACTCGTTTTCGTCGAGGTCGACGTCGACCGGCGTCAACCCCTCCGCGAACACGTAGCCCCGCCGGTGTCTGAGCACCCCGGTCGAACACCACACCGCCTGGAGCAGCGCGGTCGAGTCGGGCGCGAAGCCGGTCTCCTCGGCCAGCTCCCGGGCGGCGGCCGCGGTGTACGACTCGCCCGGCTCGAGGATCCCCGCGGGGAGCTCCAGCTGCGTGCTCCGGACGGTCGGGCGGTACTGCTCCACGAAGAGGACGTCCCCGTCCGCGACCGCGACCACGACCGTCGCCGGCGACAGCTCCGCCCAGTAGTAGTTCTTCTCGGTGCCGTCGGGCTGCTCGACGCGGTCGTACCCGCCCACGAACCAGCCGGGATCGTACTCGACGGCGACCTCCCTGACCGGCCACTCCGGCTCGCCCGGCAGGGAGTGGCGCCGCCCGTCCGAGAAGGCGGGGAGGTCCCGGAGGTCCGCGGCGGCGACGTTGGACCCCTCGTCGTCTCCCGGCTCGCGGTCGTCGCGTCCCGGCTCGCGGTCGTCGCGTCCCGGTGAGCGGTCGTCGCTCACGGCTGCACCACCTCGACGTGGTACGTCTCACCGCCGTACCGGACCCTGACGCCGGTCTCCGTCGCGGCCTCGGGCATCCGCTGTGCGAGCGCGCCGACCTCGTCGAACGGCGTGTGAGTGAACGACTCTTTCACCCCGTACGGTCCCGTCTGGTACTCCGGGGAGCGGCCGTCGTCGCTCGTGAGCGCCCCGGTCAGGTAGGGGTACCGCCTGTCGGTGACGTCGTTCACGTCCACGGCCGTCGCGTCCGTCTCGATCGGCTCGGCGGTGAGGTAGTAGGGGTCGCCGCTCCCGAGGTAGCTCGGGAGCGCGCCGAGCGCGAGCAGCGCGACGACGACCAGCGCGATGACGGCGAGGAGGTTCCGGGTGACCCGGCGCATGGGCGTCCTACGTCCCTGCGGGGAATACGGGTTTCGGACGGCGACGTGTTTTAGCCCGCCGCGCCCCTGCGTCCGGCATGGAGTTCCGGTTCGAGCTGGCGCTGTGTGCCGCGCTCGAATCCCCCGACGTCGTCGTCGCCCGCCAGCTCGGCGCGGGCGTCGCGACCCCGGGCGCCGGATCGTCGACGTCTGCGTGCTGACGCCCGGCCCCGGCTTCGACCGCCGCGCGGCGATCACGGCCGATCGGATCCCCGCGCCCGCGATCGAGGCGCCCGTCGGCCCGGGCGAGGCGATCCCCGTCGCGGACGCGTTAGACCTGCCGCCGGAGCGCGCGGCCGAGGTCGTCGACCGCGCGGTCGAGGTCGGCTACCTCGAACGCGAGCGCCGGGACGGCCGGCCGGTGGTCCGCGCGACCGCCCGCTACCCCGACGACTGGGTCGGCTCGCTCGCGGCGATCGAGAACAAACCCGACCTCGGAACGCCCGGCGACCTGGCGGCGCAACTCCGGTACGACGTCGCGCTCGGACTGTTCGACGAGGTCGTCCTGACGACCGCCACCCACGTCACCCGGGCGCACCTCAACCGGATCCCCGACCCGGTCGGCGTCTGGCGGTTCGATCCCGACTCGGGCGAGCGCGAGGTCGTCCGCGAGCCGACCCCGCTCGCCCCGTCGCGCCGGGCACGGAGATCCGTGCGGAGCGGCCCGGTCGGTTCGACGTCGCGCTCGTCGACGCCGCGGCGAAGGCCCGGAAGCGCCGCCGGATCGGCGAGCGCGCGTACGGGAAGGGGTGGCGGTCCGCGCCGCCGGGGTGCGCACACGCGAGCGCGACCCAGGACGGGCGGCCGCACTGCGAGCGGTTCGACCGCGTCGTCGACCCGGGCCGCGAGTGCGGGGACGGCTGTCCGGCGTACGACCCCGCCACGGCGCCCGCCGTCGACCGCGACGACCTCCGCGACGAGCGGACCGCGTGGGTCGCCGACCCCGACGGCGACGGTCCGCGCCGCCAGTCCGGGCTCTCCCGGTTCGGGTGACCGACGGACGGCGCGCGCGTTCCCACCGGTCCATGGGATAATAGGTACCATGGGAATCCTTATACACTACCGGCGGTATCCGTCGGTATGGACGAGATCGATGACGTGTTCGTGGCGCGGTTGATGACAAGCGACCTCCACACGGTGACGCCAGACACGCTGGTCGAGGACGCGGCGGGCGTGCTGCTCGACAACGACGTCAGCTCGGCGCTGGTCGTAGACGAGGACGGCGCGCTGGTCGGGATCCTCACTACGACGGACTTCGTCGACATCGTCGCGAAGAGCCAGCCCAAAGCGGAGACGACGGTCGAGCGCTACATGAGTACCGACCTGATCACGGCCGGTGCCCAAGACAGGGTCGCCGACGTGGCGTCGGTGATGATCGAGCACGGGATTCACCACGTCCCCGTCGTCGACGGCGACGAACCGATCGGGATCATCACCACGTCCGACTTCGCCGCGTACGTCTCCTCGCCGGAGAGGCTGTCGGCGTAGCGGACGGAGGCGGAAACAGACGGGCGGCGGGCGCGGACGGAGGCGGGTGAACACGCCGGCACGGTCGCGAGGACGTACGTTCCGGTATTTCGGAACGAACGCTGCCGCCCCCGGCACGTTTAAGTGGATCCCGCCGCTTCGATCGGCTGACGCTTCGCTTGGAGGGCCGAAGCGTCAGCGGGGACCTACAGAACGACGCGCTCGTGCCATTTTTCCGGCACCGCGCGCCGTTCGTTCCTTTCGACGACGCAACGCGCGGAGCGACGGCGTCGAGCGTCTCGGACGCCTACTCGTCGCAGTCTAAGTTCTCGCCCTGGTACGCCCCTCGATAGGTCGTCTCGTGGTCGGCGCGCGCCAGCACCAGCTGGGCGATCCGCGCCCCGGGCTCGATCGCGATCGCGTGACCGACGTCGAGCCGTCCCTCGCCGACTCCCTCGTAGCCCGCGTCCCAGACCGCCGTGTCGAGCGTACAGGAGTTCCGCAGCAGCGTCGACCGCGGGAGCACGAACCCGATCCGCTCGTCGGGGATCCGGACCGGCTCGCCGTATCGGACGACGTACGTGCCCGGCTCCAGCCGGTAGGCGCCGTCCGTCGGTTCGAGGCGTTCGCGGTCGCCGACCCGCTTCCCGTCGCGCCCGACGAATCCCGGTTCCGTCTGTGCGAACACCGCGCCGACGGTGAGGTCGACGCCGTTCGGCTGCCGCTGCGTCTCGTCGAGCGCGGCCTCGCCCGCTTCGAGCGCCGCCGCCACCGACGATCCCGAGTCGAACATGATCGCTCGGATCCGCGGGCGAGACTAAACGGTGTCGACACGAGTTCCGCGTCGGTTCCGCCGCCGGCGAGAGCACCAGAAACGCCGATATTGGCCTTTATGAGCCTAATACACTCCGTACGAGTGTTACTACCGTGAACAACGTCACCACGACGGTGTCACCCCAATTGTTGCCGGATCGAGGGTCTATCACGGTCGATCTTCCCAGAAACTCGCGGGTTTTATATCCACGGGAGGCCGAAATTTGGGTGATATGGGACAAACGATTACAGAGAAAATCCTCGATGACCATCTCGTCGAGGGCGAGCTGACGCCCGGCGAGGAGATCGGTATCGAGGTCGACCAAGTGCTGACCCAAGACACCACCGGGACGATGGTGTGGCTCCAGTTCGAGGCGCTGGAGATGGACGAGGTCCAGACGGAGCTCGCCGCCCAGTACTGCGACCACCAGACGTACCAGTTCGACTTCAAGAACACCGACGACCACCGCTTCCTCCGCTCGGCGGCCGGCACCTACGGGGCGTACTTCTCCCGGCCCGGAAACGGGATCTGTCACCAGGTCCACAAGGAGAACTTCGCGGCGCCCGGCAAGACCCTGCTCGGCTCCGACTCGCACACGCCGACGCCCGGCGGGCTCGGCCAGCTCGCGATCGGCGCCGGCGGCCTCGACATCGCCGTCGCGATGGGCGGCGGCCCCTACTACGTGGAGATGCCGGAGGTCGTCAACGTGCAGCTGGAGGGCGAACTGCCGGAGTGGGCGACCGCGAAGGACGTCATCCTCCACCTGCTCGGTGAGCTGAGCGTCAAGGGCGGCGTCGGGAAGGTGCTCGAGTACACCGGTCCGGGCGCCGACTCGCTGACCGTCCCCGAGCGGACGACGATCACCAACATGGGCACCGAACTCGGCGCCACCTCCTCGATCTTCGGCACCGACGAGAAGACGAGAGACTGGCTCGCGCGCCAGGACCGCGAAGCGGAGTTCGTCGAGCTCTCGCCCGACGCAGACGCCGAGTACGCGGAGACGATCGAAGTCGACCTGAGCGAGATCGAGCCGCTCGTGGCGGCCCCCTCGATGCCCGACAACGTCGCCCCCGTCAGCGAGTACGAGGGCACCGACGTCGAGCAGGTCATCGTCGGCTCCTGTACGAACGGCGCCTACGAGGACATCCTCCCCAGCGCGAAGATGCTGGAGGGCCGCGAGGTGGCGAAAAGCACCGAGATGATCGTCGCGCCCGGCTCCAAGCAGGCCTCCGAGATGCTGGCCCGCGAGGGGTGGACCGCGGAGATGATGGCGGCCGGCGTCAACTTCTCCGAGGCGACGTGTGGCGCGTGTATCGGTATCGGCCACGTGCCCGCCTCCGACTCCGTCTCGCTGCGCACCTTCAACCGCAACTTCGAGGGGCGCTCCGGCATCGAGGATGACTCCGTGTTCCTCTGCTCGCCCGAGGTCGCGACCGCCGCGGCCATCGCCGGCGAGATCGTCGACCCGCGGGACCTCGCCGAGGAGCTCGGCGACCTCGAGGCGCCCGGCCTCGAGATGGGCACCAAGTACTCGCCCGGGATGGGACAAGACGACGCCGACATCATCGCGCCCGACGAGGCGATAGACGACGGCCTCGTCAAGGGACCGAACATCGGCGACGTTCCCCTGCGCGACTCGCTCGACGCCGACATCGGCGGCGAGGCGCTGCTCAAGATGGAGGACAACATCACGACCGACCACATCATCCCGGCGACGGCGGACATCCTGAAGTTCCGCTCGAACATCGACAAGCTCTCGGAGTTCACCCTCTCGCGCGTCGACGACACGTTCGCCGAGCGCGCGAAGGCCGCCGGCAGCGGCGTCCTCGTGGCCGGCGAGAACTACGGCCAGGGCTCCTCCCGGGAGCACGCCGCGCTGTGTCCGATGTACCTCGGGATCGAGGCCGTCTTCGCGCGGAGCTTCGCGCGCATCCACAAGGCGAACCTGTTCAACTTCGGCATCGTCCCGCTGGAGATCGACGCGGAGACGTACGAGAAGATCGAGCAGGGCGACGACATCCAGATCGTCGACGACGTCGGCACCGGGATCGCCGACGGCACCGAGGAGTTCACCGTCAGCGTCAACGACGAGTGGGAGTTCACCGCCGAGCTCGACGCCTCCGAGCGCGAGCGCCAGATCCTCAGCTCGGGTGGCAAGCTCTCGTGGGTCAAAGAGCAGCACGACGGCGACTCCGGCGCCGCACCCGCCGACGACTGAACGTCTCGTCGTACGTTTTCTCCCATTTTTCGCGACCGCGAGCAACGGAGCCGGCCACGGCGACGTCCGTCGCGATCGATCGCCACGGACCGTCGGCCCAGACGCGACGGGGGTGCCGCCGCAGGCTACGACGACGACAGCGGATCGACGACCCGTCGCCACGAACCCGACGCTCCGTAGCGACGCGCTACGCGGCGGGAAAACGAGGGGGAGGAGAGAGAAAGTGTGGCACCGCGCGGGGGGCGGTACGCGAACTGTGTGTCCCGATTTCAGCGGGCGGCGGCGGCGACGCGCTCGCGCTCCTCTTTCTGTGAGATCGAGTACGTGTTCACGTCGTAGTCGGCGGCGCGACGAGCTCGTTCGCGAGCGCCTCGGCGGCGGAGGTGGTCGACTTGTACGTGGCGCTGGCGACGCCGTCGGAGATGAAAAGCAGCGCCTGGTCGACGCGGCGCTGCGGGGCGACGTCGACGGCCTTCGGCACGGAGATGCCGCCGTACTTCAGCCGGACCGTCTCCTCGCGGGGCGCGGCGTTCTCGACCGCGGTCACGAGCACCTGGACCGGGTTCTCCTCGGTCCGCTCGTGGACGATGTCGAAGGCGTCGCGGACGATCCGCGTCGCCTGCTGCTTTTTGCCCGTGTTCTCTTCGGACTGCATCAGGCGGTTGATCAGCCGCTCGACCAGCGAGATCTCGCTCTTCTTGAACTGCTTGGAGGCGTGACGCCCCATCGTGTGCGCGATGGGCGTCACCGTCATGTACCGCTTGGTCGAGGGGTCCTCGTAGGCGATGTCGGAGACCTCCCACACGCCGAACAGCTTGGCGTTCTCGTTGGCGGCCTCGCTCGCGGCGGGCGCGTCCGGGTCCGGCTCGTCGGCGGCGACGTCCTGTTCGGAGGTCGCCTCGGTCTCTTCGCCGCTCATCGGACCGGCTTCTCCGCGTTCCCGCGAACCAGTTCGATCATGGACACGCCGTTCACCTTCTCGACCTTGTAGTTGACGCCGGAGAGGTCGCCCATCGCGCGACCCTTCGCGCCGCCGATCCCGGCGATGGTGACCTCGTCGTGCTCGTCGATGAACGAGATCGCGCCGTCACCGGGACAGAACGCGGTGACCTGCTTCCCGTTCTTGATGAGCTGAACGCGGACGCACTTTCGGATCGCCGAGTTGGGCTGCTTTGCCTCGATACCGACCTTCTCTAAAACGATCCCGCGGGCCTGCGGGGCGCCCTCGAGAGGGTCGGACTTCGTCTTGAGCCCGCGCTCGCGCCGAGCGTACTCGGAGTCGGACCAGCGGCGCTTCTGCCGGTCCTGTTTGAGCTTACGGGCCGCGTACTTGCCGTTCGCCATCGTAGGTCTACTTCCGAACGGAGCTACTTAAGCATCGTCTTTCGGAGCGGCGAGACGCCCTCAGATCGCTCGAGCGGTACCTCTCGCCAGTTCTGAGGGCGTTTTTCGGATCGAACGACGGTCGCACAGAAACGCTGAGCCGGTAAGCCGCCGAGAGAAGGCGTCGTTTCGGCCGCTCCGGTTCGGAGCGGCCGGACGCCGAAACCGGGCTGGAGCGCCCGCCCGGTCCGTCAGATCGGTCTGAGCGGCCCGCGTCAGGTCAGCTGCACGTCGTCGATGTCGTAGTGGCGCTTCGCCAGCGTTCGCGCGGTCTCGATGTTGCGGCCGTTCGCGCCGATCGCCACGCCGCGGTCCGGTTCCGGCACCTCGACGTACGCGACCCGGTCGTTCTGTTCGGAGATCGTCACCGCGTTCACCGCCGCGGGCGCGAGCGCGCTCGCGACGAACGTCTCCGGCGTGTCGGCGTCTTCGACCAGCTCGATCGACTTGTCGAGGCGCCGCTCGACCTCTTCGACGGTCTCGCCGGCCTGGCCGATCGCGGTCGCCATCTCGCCGGCGGGGACGAGAAACACGAGTCGGTCACCCTCCACGAGGCAGTCTCGCGGCGTCACGCCGGTCAGGTCGTCGAACCGACCGATGTAGCGGCGCGCCTCGTCGGAGAGCTCGACGTGCATCAGTCGTCGCCCACGACCCGCGACCCCATCCGCAGGTCGACGTCGCCGGTGCCGAGCGAGATCGGCTTGCCGGCGATGACGTTCTCGATGACGCCGTCGAGCTCGTCGTACTCGCCGTGGATCGCGGCGTCGAGCAGGTGGTTCACCGTCACCTCGAACGCCGCGCGCGCGAGCACCGAGTCCTTCGAGCCGGAGATCCCGTGACGGCCGATCGACTCGATCTCGCCGTTGTTCGTCATGATGTCGGCCACCAACATCAGGTGACGGACGTTCACGTCGTCGAGCCCCTGCTCTTCGAGCGTGTTCTTCGTCTCGTCGATGATCGTCTCGCGGGCCGCCTCGACGCCGAGGTTGCGGTAGATCTCGTGGATGTTGTTACACGTCGTCCGCGAGGCGTCGACCCCCTCGATGTCCAGGGTGTCGCCGAACGCCGACCCCTCGGTGTAGAGGACGAACTCCTCTTCCCCGTCGATCTGCTCTTTCCGGATGACGACGCGTTCGATCTCTTCGATCCCCTTGAACACGATGTCGCGGAGCCGCTCGACGAGCTGGAGCAGTTCGCGGTAGCTCGGCTCGTTCGGACCGAACTCGACCACCGTCCCCGCCTGTCGGGCGTCGACGCCGAGCGCGTCCTCGATCGTCTCCGCGATGATCCCCGCGACCTCGGCGGGGTCCGAGTGCGTCGGCCACCGCTCCAAGAGCGTGTCGTCGTTCAGGTCGATCCGCACCAGCATGTCCGCGACGTTCGTCGAGACGTCCCCGAGCGCGAGGATGCGCGTCGCCTCGATCGACCAGACGACCTCGTGGGCCTTCTCGCGGTCGGTGGCGTACTCGTCCTCCAGGTACACCGTCATCATCGGGGTGTCGGGCGTCTTCCGGGCGTCCACCAGCTCGATGAGCCGGGGGAGCCCCTGGGTGACGTCGATTTCTGCAACCCCCGCGTAGTGGAAGGTGTTCATCGTGTTGTGCGTGACGACGCCCTCGGCCGTGGTGAACGTTTCCAGTCCTTCGACCGAGAGGTCGTACACGTACTCGTGTCCGGTCGTGACCGTCTCGATCGACGCGATCCGATCCCACACCACGTCGCCGTCGACCGCCTGACGGAGCGCATCGAGCGACGCAGACTCGACGCCAGCTTCCGCTGCCTCCGAAAGGATCCGTCGAAGCCGTGTTCGTCCGATCCGCTGCCGGTTCGAGGCAGCGTTCACCTGCCGGCTCGGGATACCGGCGTCGGACGCGACTTCGCGGAGCGCGTCGCCGAAGTTCGGAATCTGGTCCGTCGCGTCCGGACCCGTTCCGTCCAGCTCGGACGCCAGGGCGTCGAGTTGCTCGCCGCGCTCGCCGACCATTCCGATCCGGTCCGCGAACCGTTCGACGTGTTTCTTCGGGACGCGAAGCGTCCGCGACGTGTCCTGTCGGCCGAGCGTCGCGTACACGTCGAACCGGGCGAGCAACAGCGCGATACCGGCGGTGAGCCGATCGCTCGTCGAACTCGAACGAACGGCGGTGTCCGAGACGTTGCCGTCGCCGCTGAAGTACCCACGGAGCAGTCCCCGAGCGAACTCGCCGCTCGCGCCGAACGCGAATCCCGGGACGACCTTCTCGCCGTCCTCGACACACGCCGCGCGGAGGACGTCGGCGAGGATCGTTCCGTTCACGCGAACGTCGTAGCCGCGGGCGAACCCGCTTTCGTTCTCGTACTCGTTCACCGAGAGCCCGAAGCGGTCGGCGAACGTGCGGACCCCGTCTTGGAACGTCTCGTCGACGTTCGAGACAGAGACGTAGTGGTCCGTCAGCGACCCCTCGGCGAGCCAGGCGCCGAAGAAGAATCCGGTTTCGGCGTCGAGCGGGAGTCGCTCGGGCAGCCCGACCGTCCCGCCGGCCGGGTAGACGGCATTCTCTTCGATCCGTCCGGACTCGAGCGCGTTCTGCTTGTTTCGGAGCTGATCCGCTCCGGCCGGTACGGTGTCGACGCCGCCGTCTGCGAGCGTCGAGGTGTACCAGTAGTCGGTCGCGGGGAGGTACTCACGGAGGTCGATTTCGCTCGTCTCGCCCCCTCCGAAAGAAGCGACGACCGGGAGCCAATCGCCGGCACTGAGGTCTTCGCCGGCGACCGGAACGACGTCGTTGTCCCGTCGCGTGACGAACGAGTGCGCCTTCGTCGCTCGGATCGTCCGGCCCGATTCGAGTTCGAACCGAAGCAGCTCCGCCGGGGCCTTGTGACGGCTGACTTCCTCGACTTGCTTCCAGTCGACCCCCTCGTCATCGCCGAGGCTGAGCGTCTCCAAGCCGTCCGGAGCGAGCGCGACCTCGTGGTCGTCGACCGTTCGGCTCTCGCGGGAGTCGACCACCTCGTCGACGAGCGGCCCGATCTCGACGACGTTCGTCTCCCCGTTCCGGCGAACGACGACGCGTTCGTCGGCGGGGACGCTCATCTGCGTCCCGGGCTCACCGATCGATTGGGCAGAAACGGTGCCGACCGGGTCGAGGGGGTCGACCCGGGTTTCGAGGTACCGGTTCTCGACGCCGGTGGCGATATCCGTGGCCTGCTCGATGGTGACCTCGCCGGTCTCCTCGGCCTTCCGTTCGATCGCGTCGTACACCTCCGATTTGAGCCGCTTCGGCAGCTCCGTCGCCTCCACGACCGCCTCCATGTCGTCGGTGACGTGCTCGCGGTCAGTCATCGGACTCCACCCCCAGGTTGTCCGCCTTGTTCAGCCCCGGGCCGGCGTGCTCCGAGAGGTTCGTCGGCGGCGCGCGCTCGCCGAGGAACCGCTCTTTCTCGTCGTCGGAGTCGAACTCGGCGTCGACGACGCGGTCGACGATCCCGTCGACGTCGATCCCGTCGCCCTCGCCGGAAGAGACCTTCACGGGCGAGGTGCCGTCCTCGCCGAACTCGAACTGGACGATCCGACCGGAGGTGTCCCGGACGGTGCCGTCGTACTGCGCTTCCAGCTCGGAGAGCGCGTTGATGAGCCGCCGCTGGAGGTAGCCGGACTTCGAGGTCCGGACCGCCGTGTCGACGAGCCCCTCGCGGCCGCCCATCGCGTGGAAGAAGAACTCCTCGGGCGTGAGCCCGCCGCGGTAGGAGTTCTCCACGAAACCGTGCGCCTCCGCGGAGAGGTCGTTCGGCCGGTAGTGCGAGAGGGTGCGGTCCTCGTAGCCGCGGTTGATCCGCTCGCCCCGGACCGCCTGCTGGCCGACCGAGCCGGCCATCTGCGTGAGGTTCAGCATCGACCCGCGGGCGCCGGACCGGGCCATCACGACCGCCGGGTTGTCGTCGTCGAAGTGCTGGTCGGCGATCTCGCCGGCCGAGTCGCGGGCCTTCCCCAGCGTCTGCATGATCTTCATCTCCAGCGTCTCGTCGACGCCGCGGCCCGGCAGCGACTCCAGCTCGCCGGCCTCGTACGTCGCGATCAGCTCCTGCACGCGCTCGTAGGCGCTCTCGATGGCGTCGTCAACCTGCTCTTCGGCCGCCGGCGGGATCGACTCGTCGTCGATCCCGATCGAGAAGCCGAAGTGCATGATCGCCCGCATCGCCAGCGCCGCGATCTCGTTGACGAAGACGCGGGCGCGCGTCTCGCCGTACACCTTGGTGAGCGTGTCGACGACCTCGCCTCCGAACGCGCCGACCGCGTCCTCGTCGATGGTCCCTTCGACCAGCTGGCCGTTCTCGATGATCACGTCGTCGCCCGTCGACGACGCGAACTCGAGGTTGAGGTCGTCGGGGAGCAGCTCCGAGAACAGCGTCCGCCCGGTCCAGTACTCGCGGCCGTCCTCGTCGACGCCGTCGGGCTCGGGCAGCTCGTCGACGCGAGTGGCGCGAAGCAGGTCCAGCGCCTGCGTCTCCGTGAACTCGGGGTTCGAGTGCGTGAGCAGGTACGTCCCCGAGATGTGGTCCTGGATCGCGCCGATGATGTTCCCGCCGAACCGCGGCGAGAGGATCTGCTCTTGGACGCGCATCAGCACGCGCGCCTCGGCGCGGGCCTCCTCGTTCTGGAGGGCGTGCATGTTCATCTCGTCGCCGTCGAAGTCGGCGTTGTACGGCGGACAGACGACCGTGTTGAGCCGGAACGTCTTGTACGGCATCACCACGACCTCGTGGGCCATGATGGACATGCGGTGGAGCGACGGCTGCCGGTTGAAGATCACGATGTCGCCGTCGACGAGGTGGCGGTTCACTTCCCAGTCGGCCTCGATCTTCTCGGCCAGCTCCTCGCAGTTCTTCTCCGTCACCTTCAGCCGCCGACCGTCGGGACGACGGACGTAGTTGGCGCCCGGGTGCGCCTCCGGTCCGTTCCTGACGTACTGGCGCGCCTCCTCGACGTTGCGCTCGGTGACGTTGAGCGTCTGGGTCATCTCCTTGGCCACTCGGTCTGGCACGCCGACCTCGTTCAGCGACAGCGTCGGGTCCGGCGAGATCACCGTCCGCGCGGAGAAGTTCACGCGCTTGCCGGACAGCGAGCCGCGGAAGCGGCCCTCCTTCCCCTTCAGCCGCTGGGAGAGGGTTTTCAGGGGCCGCCCGGACCGGTGTCGTGCCGGCGGCGTTCCCGAGATCTCGTTGTCGATGAACGTGGTGACGTGGTACTGGAGCAGCTCCCAGAGGTCCTCGATAATGAGCTGTGGGGCGCCCGCCTCGCGGTTCTCCATGAACCGCTGGTTGATCCGGATGATGTCCACCAGCTTGTGCGTGAGGTCGTCCTCGGAGCGCTGGCCGTTGTCCAGCGTGATCGAGGGGCGGGTGGTGACCGGCGGCACGGGCAGCACCGTCAGGATCATCCACTCGGGACGGGAGTCCTCGGCGTCGATACCGAGCACCTCCAGGTCCTCGTTCGGGATGTCCTCGAACCAGTCGCGGATGTCCGAGGGCATCAGCTTGTTCATGTCCTCCTCGGTGAGGTCGACATCGAGCGCCTTCTCGATGGCGCGGCGGTCCTCCTTGCGCGGGCGGAACTCGCCGGCCATGATCTCGTTGATCCGTTCGAGGGCGATGTCCGTCTCGTCGGCGAGTTCCCGCGGAGACGTGCCCGGCTCGTCTGCCTCCTCGTCCGGCTGCATCGCGGCGGCGATGCGCTCGGAGTAGTCGCCCGAGAGGACGTCCTGGACCTCGTAGTACGTGGTCGGCTTCTCGTGTTTGATGTCCGCCTGCGGTTCGCCACAGAACGGACAGGTGCTCGCCTTCCGGGCCTGCCGGACGGCGGCTTTCAACACGTCGTGTTCGTCGTCGCCGAGCTCCTTCGCACGCTCGTAGCGCTCGCGGAACTCGTCGCGCTGCGCCTCATCTAAGGCGAGCCGCCCGCACTCGCGACACGTCGAGCGGAGCAGCCGCCGGATGAGCTTCGTGAAGCCGACGTGGATCACGGGGGCCGCGAGCTCGATGTGGCCGAAGTGGCCGTTACAGGAGCCCGAGTGCGAGCCGCAGGTCCGACACTCCAGGCCGGGGTCGATGACGCCGAGCCGCGGATCCATCAGCCCCATGTCGATCGGGTAGCCGTCGTCGTCGTACGTGTCGGCCGTGATCACCTTCGTGGCCGACATGTCCCGGTACGTCTCCGGGTCCATGAGGCCGAAGTCGATGCCGCCGAGCACTTTCGGTGTTTGCGTTGACATTTAAATTGCGTCCTCCAGTTCGAGTTTCGGTCGGATGCCTAAGGCGATCATCTCGTCGAGCAGCAGCTTGAACGCGTAGCTCACTTCCAGCTCGTGGATGTCGTCCTCGTCGCCCGTGACCGGGTCGTACACGCGGCGCTGCTCGCGGTCCTCGACGGCGACGAGCCCCGTCTCCGCGGAGACGTGGACGGTCTCCGCGTCCGAGGACTCAAGCAGCCGCTCGTTGAGCACCATCGACGCGCCGTGGCCGATGATCGTGTCGCGCTCCATCTCCCCGACGCGCAGGCCGCCCTCGCGGGCGCGCCCCTCGGTCGGCTGGCGCGTGAGCACCTGGACCGGGCCGCGCGAGCGGGCGTGGAGCTTGTTCGACACCATGTGGTACAGCTTGTGGTAGAAGATCGTCCCGACGAAGATCTCCGCGTCGATCTTCTCGCCGGTGACGCCGGAGTACATGACCTCCTTGCCGGAGGACTTGAAGCCGTGCTCCTCCAGGCTGTCCCGGAGTTCCGCCTCGTCTTCGCCCTGGAACGGCGTGCCGTCGACGCGCTCGCCGCGCAGCGAGCCGACCTTCCCGCCGAGCATCTCCAGCACGTGACCCACCGTCATCCGCGAGGGCAGCGCGTGCGGATTGAGCACGAGGTCGGGGACGACGCCCTCCTCGGTGAACGGCATGTCTTCCTGGGGCGCGAGGTGACCGACGACGCCCTTCTGGCCGTGCCGGGACGCGAACTTGTCGCCCAGCTCGGGGACGCGCTGGTCGCGTACCTTCACCTTCGAGAGCTTCGAACCGTCCTCGCCCTCCATCAGCGTCACCGTGTCGACGACGCCGGACTCGCCCGAGCGCATCGTCACGCTCGTCTCGCGTCGTTTCTGCGGCGAGAGTCCGCCCATGTCGTCGGGCTCTTCTAAGAAGCGCGGCGGGCTGGTCTTGCCCAGAAGCACCGACGACTCGTCGACCTTGGTCTCGGGGTTGACGAGGCCGTCCTCGTCGAGGTGGGTGTACGCGTCCTCGCCGCGGGCGCCGCGGACGTCCTGGTCGGGGATCTCGAAGCGGTCCTCCTGACCGCCGGGGTACCGGCGCTCCTCGCCCTCGTAGGTCCGGAAGAAGTGCGAGCGCGCGAGCGCGCGGTCGACGGAGCCCTGGTTCATCACCAGCGCGTCCTCGATGTTGAACCCCTCGTAGGACATCACGGCGACCACGAAGTTCTGCGCGGCCGGCCGCTCGTCGAAGCTGATCTGCTCCGTGGTCTGGGTCTTCACCATCGCCAGCTGCGGGTAGTGCATCAGGTGCTGGCGGGTGTCCGGCCGGATCCGGTAGTTGGCCGAGGGGAGTCCGAGCGACTGCTTCATCATCCCCGCGCCCATCGTGATGCGCGGGCTCGCGTTGTGCTCGGGGTAGGGGATCATCCCCGCCCCGATCCCGAACACGAGCTGCGGGTCGATCTCGAGGTGCGTGTGGTCCTCGGTCACGTCTTCCTCGTCCACCGCGACGAGGATGTCCTCCTCCTCCTCGGCGTCGATGAACTCGACGTAGCCGCGGTCGACGAGGTCCTCGAACTCGACCTCGCCGCGTTCGAGCGCCTCGATCTCCTCGTCGCCGAGCAGCGGCTCGCCGTTCTCGACGACGATGAGCGGCCGCCGAGCGCGACCCGAGTCGGCGTTGACGATCACCTCCCGGGTCCGGTCTTTCACCGAGACGTTCACCATCTCCGAGACGTCGCCGCGTCGGCGCGCCTCGCGGATCTGTTCGGCGAGCTCGTGGGGGTTCTCGTGGGTGCCCACGAGGCTCCCGTTCACGTACACCTTCGCTTCGCGTTCTGCCTGAGCCATGTTAGTCGTCCGCCGTCTGTCGTTCGACGCCCTCGATGCCGGGGATCCCCTCGACACCCATCGACGCCAGTTCTCGTTTCAGTCCCTGTTCGTCCTCGACGTCTGGGAGAGCTCCATCGCCTGCGCGAAGTTCTTCACCAGCCCGCAGTTCGGTCCCTCGGGGGTCTCGGAGGGGCAGATGCGCCCCCACTGGGTCGCGTGCAGGTCCCGCGCCTCGAAGTGCGGCTGCGACCGCGACAGCGGCGACCGCAGGCGTCGGAGGTGCGAGAGCACCCCCATGTAGTCGGTCCGGTCAACGAGCTGGGAGACGCCCGAGCGGCCGCCCACCCAGTTGCCTGTCGCGATCGGGTGTTCGAGCCGCTCGGTCAACACGTCCGAGCGGACCACCGTGTTGACGGTGAGCTCGCGGTTGCGCATGTTGGCGCGTTCGAGCTGGTACTTCACGTCGCGGGCCAGCTTGTTCAGGGCGGTACGGAACAGGTCGCGCATCAGGTCGCCCGAGACCTTGAGGCGCTTGTTCGCGTAGTGGTCCTTGTCGTCGGCCTCCCGGCGGTCCAAGGCGAGCTCGAAGCACGCCTCGGCCATCCGGCAGAGGTAGTACGCCTTGTTGATCCGGACGTCCTCCTCGTCGACGCCGTCCTCGTGGAGGTGCGGCAGGAGGTAGCGGTCGATGACGTAGTTGGCGCGTTTGAGCTGGTAGTTCTTCCCTTGGCCGCTCGCGACCCGCTCGCCGAGGGTCTCGATGGCCTCCTCGGTGGTCTGGACCGACGCCTCCTCTAAGTTCTCCAGCATGAACTTGACGATCTCGGGGTCGTCGCTCACGCGGTGGACGATCTCCTCGTCCGACTCGAGCCCGAGCGCGCGAACGAGCGTCACGAAGTCGATCGATCCCGAGACGGAGGGGAACGACACCTCCAAGAGCCCCTCGCGGTTGCGCTCACAGAGCACGAGCGCGCGGTACCCGCGGCGCTGCGAGAACGTCTTCGCGACCTGGATCTCGTCGCCGTACTTCGAGTCGTACTCCGCCAGGATCTTGTTCGGCGCGAGGTCCTCCGAGGTCATCAGCACGCGCTCGGAGCCGTTGACGATGAAGTAGCCGCCGGGGTCGACGGGGTCCTCGCCGATGTCGATGAGCTCCTCGTCGGAGAAGCCGGCCATGTTGCACTTGTTCGAGCCGACCATGATCGGCATCCGGCCGACCTTCGTCTCCGTCGTGTCGACGACCTGCTCGGGCTCCTCTTCGCCGCCGCGCACGATGGACATCTCCATGAACACCGGCGCGGAGTAGGTGATGTTCCGTAGGCGGGCTTCCTGCGGGTACAGCAGTTCCTCGGAGCCGTCGGCCTCGCGGACGCGCGGCGTGACCATCCGCACGTCTCCGAGTTCGACGTAGACGGGCTCTTGGCCCTCCTTGTCGCCGATGTCCGTCTCGATCGTCTCCTTCTCGTCGACGACCTCCTGCATCCCCCGGTCCAGGAAGTTGTTGAACGAGCGGAAGTGGTGTTCGGCCAGCCGTTCGTCCGAGAAGTACTCGCGTGACACCACGCGTCGGTCTTGCCTGTTCATGAGACGACCAGTCGGTACACGACCGCCTCGTCGGTCGTGCGGGAGTTTCGAACGATCTTCACCACGTCGCCGACCTCGGCCTCGTCCGGCAACGCGGGATCCGTGCGTTTGATCTTGGGCAGATCAGTTCTCTCCACGTCGTACTCGGCCAGGACCTCGTCGACCTCTTGGGGGTCGTCGAGGAGGACGTGGTCCGGGACGAGTTCGTGTTGGCTTACGTCTACCATGGGTGATGGGTATTGAGAGAAGCTATCACGAGATACTACAGATCGCTACTGACGCCAACGCAATAAGGCTTGTCAACCGGAGTCGCCACGCGCCGCTCACCGGCAACGAGGGCGTGCGATACGTACACTCACGCGAGGTGCACAGAAAAGACTACCGCCGCGGCCGATCCCCCGCTGGCGTCGCCAGCTGCCTCCCGTCGGTTCCGTCTCCAGACGGCCGACCGATCGTCGCCCCCCGAAGTGACGCGTCCCGTTGTCCCGCCGTCCTGTCATCCTGTCGCCGCGTCTCCACCTCGTCCCGTCGCCCCGTCGTCCCTCGATCGGGTCTCAGACCGCGGACGGCCCTGTCATCGGTACCCACTCCTGTTGGCGATGACAAGCCTTATTTGCCAGACAAGGGTACGGTGAGATGCGACAAGCCCGGATGGTGTAGTGGCCCATCATACGACCCTGTCACGGTCGTGACGCGGGTTCAAATCCCGCTCCGGGCGTCCCCGATTTCGGGGGCGTCGCCTGTGTGCCCGGATGGTGTAGTGGCCCATCATACGACCCTGTCACGGTCGTGACGCGGGTTCAAATCCCGCTCCGGGCGTTTCTGCTGT
This sequence comes from Halorubrum sp. CBA1125, assembly GCF_009742825.1. Lineage (GTDB taxonomy): Archaea > Halobacteriota > Halobacteria > Halobacteriales > Haloferacaceae > Halorubrum. The sequence goes on along the minus strand of NZ_WPCE01000029.1, from coordinate 2,507 downwards.
CGCAATGACGAGTGAGTTCTGCGACAGCAGAAACCGCAGGAGGGATTTGAATCTGAGGACGAGCGAACGTCGTGAGCGAAGTCCTCCGGGTTCAAATCCCGCTCCGGGCGTTCTTGTCGACGCCGATTACGAACGAGGAGCGGAGCGACGAGTGAGTCCGGCGTCGACGAACCCAGACGAAGGGATTTGACCCAGGGAGTGACGAACGTAGCGAGCGAAACGACCGTGGTTCACAATCCCGCTCCGGGCGTTTTCGACGAACAACTCGGCGAGCGTAGCGAGCCGTTCGTCAGGTTTTGACATTCTCCCCGCGCTAAAGCACCGGCCTTTCTCCTCGACTCCCCGTAAGTGTCTCATTCGTTAGAAGAACTCTGCCTGCTGAACACTTGAGTATCGAGTTGTAACTGAATTTAGTAATATAATCACATGGGTGAAGATGTTGATTGATAACACACGGAACACAATGGATAACCGGGGAGGCACCCCACCCACCCAGAGACGCACAGTAAGTGACCCAACCAGTTCCCTGGTCTTCGACACCGGAGAACGGACCGTTAAAGAGCCGGGACGGTCCGTCCCTCCCCCCGTCAGACACAAACTGTACTGAGCGAATCGACGGACCGAAGAACAGAGATGAGACCGGTCGTGTGACACCCTCTCAGAGCGCGAGTGGAACGAGCGAGAAGCGTCGCGTTCCGGCTACAGGTCGAGGAGCGACCGCAGCTCGGCCACGCGGCGTTCGGTCTTCTCGTCGGGTTCGCCGTCGTCGTGGACCGGCGTTCGGCCGTCGAACGTCTCGTGGACCATCGAGACGCCCTCGGCCAGCGTGTCGAGCCCGTACCCTCCCTCGAGTACGTAGGCGGTAGCGGCACCGGTCTCGTTCGCGGCCGTTCGGAGCCGGTCGGTCATCAGCGCGTAGCCCTCCGAGGAGACGCGCATCCGGGATATCGGGTCGTGGCGGTGCGCGTCGAATCCCGCGGAGACGATCAGGAGGTCGGGGTCGAACCGGTCGAGCACCGGCGCGACCGTCTCGTCGATGGCGTACAGGTAGTCGGCGTCGCCCGCGCCGGCGGCGAGCGGCAGGTTCACCGTGGTTCCCTCGCCCTCGCCGCCGCCCGTCTCGTCGAGATCCCCGGTGTCCGGGTACAGCCCTTTCTCGTGGATCGACGCGTAGAGGACGTCGCCGCGCTCGTAGAAGATGTCCTGCGTGCCGTTGCCGTGGTGGACGTCCCAATCGAAGATCGCGACGCGGTCGGCGCTGCCGTCGTCGAGGACGGTCTGGGCCGCGATCGCGGCGTTGTTGAAAAAACAGAACCCCATGGCGTCGTCGGCCACCGCGTGGTGCCCGGGAGGCCGACCGATCGAGAACGGCGTGCGTCGTCCGGAAGCGCCGTCGATCGCCTCGCGAGCCGCCCACTGCGCGAGCCCCGCCGAGGTCAGCGCGGCGTCCCACGTTCCGTCGCTCACGACGGTGTCGGGGTCCCAGTTTCCGCCGCCGTCGTCGACGAACGCCTCCAGTTCGTCGACGTACGCCTCGTCGTGGACGGCGACCACGTCCGCTCGGCTGGCGGGGTCCGCCTCGGTGTACTCGACGCCGTGTCGCTTCGCCAGTCCTCGCCGGATCGCGCGCAGTCGGTCGGGGTTCTCCGGGTGTCGCTCGCCCGTGTCGTGCGCGAGACACCGCTCGCTGTAGCCGAACCGCATCTACTCGAACAGCGCGAAGTACGTTTCGATGTCCTCTGCCTGAACCGTCCGTCGGTCCGCGTGCCGAGCGAGCGTCGCGGCCGCGCTCGCGACGTTGTCGGCGTAGTCTTCCAGGATGTCGGCGAGCGCGATCCGCGCGTCGACTCCGACGCGGTACCGGTCGTCGATCCGGAGCCGCGCGATCCGGTCGACCGGCGCGACGGGGAGGGTGAGCTCCTCGCGGCTGACGACCTGCTCGACGCCGAAGTCGTCCGCCATCAGCGTCTTCCGGCCGTCCTCGGTCGCCCGCTCGGCGGCGTCGATAGCCAGCGCTGCGCCGTGCGACTGGATCCGACGGGCCAGCTCCTCGGCGGCGTCCGCGCTCACGCGGAGTTCCCCGGCGTTCCGCCGGATGATCCCGTCGACCGGCGCGAACGGCAACTCGACACTCATACACACAGTCGCGTCCGTGTACCGTATAACGCTTTCCGTTACCCGTCTCGACGCCAGAGCGGCGGAGTCACGGCCACGCGGCGACCGGACGAGTCCGACCCGACCCGCGCGGCCGAGACGTCGGCGTCGCCGAGCGTCAGAAGACCTCGTCGGCGTCGATCGTCCCGTCCCGTTCCGGACCGCGGACCGTGACCTCCTCGCCGAGCCGGAGGGTCGCGTCGGTCTCGACCGTCTTCGTCCGCTGGCCGTCGTCGACGACGACCGGGTCGCCGGTCTGGACGACCGTCCCGGTGAACTCTACCGCTTCCGAGCTGTTCGCCTCCGCGGCGGCCGCCGTCGCGGCGCCGCCGACCTCGGCGGCGGCGACGTCT
>NZ_WPCE01000025.1 GCF_009742825.1 Halorubrum sp. CBA1125 | reverse complement strand
CGACCGCGCCGGCGGCGAAGTCGGTCACCGTCCGGTGGAGCCGGCGCAGGAAGCGGTTGGTGGAGCGGACGCCCTCCTCTTTCCAGTCGAAATCGCGCTCGGGCTGGGCCGCCTGCATCATGAACAGCCGCGCGGTGTCGGCGCCGTACTCGTCGACGATCTCCTGTGGCGAGACGACGTTCCCCTTCGACTTGGACATCTTCTCGCCCTCCAGCTGGACCATCCCCTGGGCGAGCAGGTTCTCGAACGGCTCGCGGTGGGCGAGCCCCTCCTCGTCGGCGAGCACCTTCGTGAAGAAGCGCGAGTACAGCAGGTGCATCACGGCGTGTTCGATCCCGCCGACGTACTGGTCGACCGGCATCCAGTCGTTCGCGCGGTCCAGGTCGAACGGGACCTCCTCGCTCCCGGGCGAGACGTAGCGCAGGAAGTACCACGAGGAGTCGACGAACGTGTCCATCGTGTCGGTCTCGCGTTCGGCCGGGGCCCCGCACTCCGGACACGTCGTCGCCTTCCACTCCTCGGCGGCGTCGAGCGGGTTCCCGGTGGTGTTGACGAACTCGGGCAGCTCGACCGGCAGGTCCTCCTCCGGAACCATCACCGGTCCGCAGTCGTCGCAGTGGACGACCGGGATCGGGGTGCCCCAGTAGCGCTGTCGGGAGATCCCCCAGTCGCGCAGCTGGTACTGGGTCGCCACCTCGGCGCTCTCGACGTCCTCGGTCAGCCGCTGGCGGGCGGTCTCGCTGTCGAGGCCGCTGTACTCGCCGGAGTTCACGAGCACGCCGTCCTCGGTGAACGCCGCCGCCTCCACCTCCGGGGCCGCCGGCTCGGTCGCCGCGTCGCTCCCGTCGTCCCCGTCGGGCTCGGGCGCGATCACCGGCCGGATCTCGATGCCCTTCTTCGTCGCGAAGGCGTGGTCGCGCTCGTCGTGGGCCGGGACGGCCATCAGCGCGCCGGTCCCCACGTCCGAGAGCACGAAGTCGGCGACGAAGACGGGGATATCCTCGCCGGTCACGGGGTTGATCGCGGTCAGGTCCGTCTCGACGCCGTTCGGCTCGTCGCCGTCGGGGTCGGCCTCGTGGTGGACGAACTCGTGGACGGCGTCGTCCTCCGCGGCCAGCTCCTCGCTTATCGGGTGGTCGGGCGCGAGTGCGAAGAACGTCGCCCCGTGGATCGTGTCGAGGCGGGTGGTGAACGCGCGGACGGCGCCGTGGCCCTCGATCCGGAAGTCGACCTCGCTGCCGTGCTGGCGGCCGATCCAGTTGCGCTGCATCTGGCGGACCGAGTTCGGCCACCCCTCCAGGTCGTCGATGGCGTCGAGCAGCTCGTCGGCGTACGCCGTGATCTTCAGGAACCACTGGTCGAGCTCGCGGGTCTCGACGGGGGTGTCACACCGCCAGCACAGCTCGTCGTCGCCCTCGACCTGCTCGTCCGCGAGGACGGTCTCACAGGAGGGACACCAGTTCACCTCGGCGTCGCGTCGCTCCACGAGTCCGGCGTCGGAAAAGCGGGAGAACAGCCACTGGTTCCACCGGTAGTACTCGGGGGTGCAGGTGGTGATCTCCCGCTCCCAGTCGTAGCCGAACCCCATCGCCTTCATCTGGCCTTTCATCGTGTCGATGCAGTCGAACGTCCAGTCGCGGGGGTTGGTGTCGCGCTCCTTGGCGGCGTTCTCCGCCGGGAGCCCGAACGCGTCCCACCCCATCGGGTGGAGCACGTCGTCGCCGCGCATCCGGCGGTACCGGGCGTACGCGTCCGTGATCGTGTAGTTGCGGACGTGCCCCATGTGGAGCTTCCCGGACGGGTACGGGTACATCCCGAGGACGTACGTCGGGTCCTCGACGTCGTCGGGCGTGTGATACACGGAGGCGTCCGCCCACGCCTCCTGCCACCGCGTCTCGACTGCCGTGTGGTCGTAACCCTCCTGAGACATCTGCTTATATACTCGTGGTCGGGTCGGCGTCGTATAGCTTTCCATCCGGCTGCCGGGCGCCGCTACAGCGTCTCGGCGCGCCGTGCCTGCTCCACGCGTCGCGCCGCCTGCGCCACGCGGTTGCCAGTCGCGTTCGCGAGTCCCGGCGGGAGCCCCTCGCGAGCCGCCTCGAGCCGGCTCTCGATCCGCTCGATCCGCGCGACCACCGCCTCCAGCTGTCGTTCGGCTCCGCCCCGGTCGCCCGCTCGGGCCCGTGCCTCGGCCCGCTCGGCGGCGTCGACCGCGGCGGCGAGTGCGCGCTCCAGCCCGTTCACCGCCGTTCGACGGGCCCCGCCCGGCCGGCGGACCCCCGGCGCTCGTCGAACCGCCGGTGTCGTCTGCGTCGCCCGCGTCCGTGTCGTTCGTCTCTCCGTCACCTGTGTCTCCGTCACCCGCGCCTCCGTTTCCGGCCGCGGCCGCCGCCACCTCGGCGCGGGTCTCCTCGGCGATGTCGACGACGAACCCGGCGAGCGGGGCGACCCCGGTTTCTGGGCGCTCGATCCGGAGGGGGTCGCCGGTCGCGGCCGCCTCCGAGTCGGGATTGACTCGATACGCGCCGACCTCGCCGTCGGCGTCGCGCACCTCCGCCGCGTACGCGCCGCCCGCGTGGACGTAGACCGCGTCGCTCCCGTCGACGGCCGAGTCGTAGATTCGGCCGGCGAAGTCGTCCTCGATCGCGGTCCGGGCCAGGTCTATCTCGCTGTCCGCGTCCGAGACCGTCACCTTCGTCGCGTCCTCGCGGGCCACGAGCGGGATCTCGCCGTCGACACCTGCGGTCGTCACGCCCTCGTCGTCGGCGACGGACACCGTCTCGCTGTGCGGCGTCCGGCCGGCGCCGTTGACGGTGACGCGGTGCTCGCCCGCGGGGACTCCCCGTGCGACCGCGACCCCGCCGAACGTCGGGACCGCCTTCGGATCGCTTTCGAGCAGCACGAACGACTCGACGGCGGCGTCCGTCGTGGTCAGCCCCTCGCTGTCTGGCGCCTCGTCGCTCTCCACCGCCGCCGTGACCCGGGCCACCACCGCGTCGAGGTCGCCGGCCGCTTCGGGGATCGGCCCCTCCGGCGCCGCCACGGCGTCGTATCGCTCGGCGAGTTCCGACCGGTGGTTGCCCGCGGTGACGTCGACGGCGGGATTCTCGTAGCGCGGCTGGTCCCACGGGACGCCGGTGGTCGTGATGTGGCCGGCGACCGCGTCCTCGACGGCTTCCGGGACCGCGAACTCGAAGCTCAGCTGCGGCCCGGTGAACGCCGAGATGTGCTCCAGCTCGGCGGTCTCGACCAGCTCGTACGCCACGACCGTCTCGGCGGTCTCGTCGGGCGGGGGGACCTCGCGCCCGCCGTCGTCGCCGTCGCGCTCGCGGTGACGGAAGGCGATCCCCGTTTCGCGCAGCGGCAGGTCCGTCGGCGGCGACGACAGCGCGTCGAGCGACCGGACGGTGAGCGGCTCGTCGACCAGCGAGTCGGCGGTGACCGACGGGAGGTCCGGGTGGTCGTAGATCGGCTCGCCCTCGTACTCCGGCACCACGAACGGGAGCCGCATCCCCTCGTCGCGGGGGAGCCCGTAAGCGATCGGCACGCCGAGGAGGTCCTCGACCGTGTCGATCGTCGCGTTCGTGATGTCCGCGAGCAGGCCGTCGCCGCCGACCCGCCGGAACCCGTCCGGGATCTCGTTGACCGAGAGGGTACTGGAGTGGGAGCCGAGTTCGGTGAGAATCCTGGGGACGACGTCCGGGTCCGGGTCGAGGAACTCGTTGTTCGGCACGCGACGGGAGTGAGAGCTGGCGACGTACAGCTGGGGGTCGCCGGTGTCGAGGTCGACGAACACGTGGAGCACCTCCCAGTCGTGCCAGTGGAAGTTGGTCGCGAACTGGTCGAACGCGGAGTAGAACCAGAACTGGACCACCGCGAGCGGGGAGTCCGCGTACCGGACTCCGTTGTAGAAGACGGTCGGGGCCGGCGGCTCGTCCGCCTCGCCGCGTCGCTCGTGGTAGCCGTCGAACGCCGCGAAGCCGTCGACGACGGTTTCGCCGTCCTCCTCGGTCGCGTACGGCCGCGGATCGGTGGGGAACCACGGCTCGGCAGCGTCGAAGTACAGCGTCGGCGCGAACCTGGCGGCGAGGTCCTCGAGCGTCTCCGGGTCGAGCGCGTCCGTCCCGGCGTCGGCCGTCTCGTCGCCGGAACAGCCGGCGACTGCGGCCGCGACCCCGCCCGCGACCGTCCCGAGTAGCGTCCGGCGGTCGACCCCGACCTCGCGGTCGGTCGCGGTGTCGGTGTCGCCCGCGATCTTGGAGTCATCCGAGACAGCAGGGTCGCTCGCGACGTCGGGATCGGTCACCGATCCACCTCCGCTCCGACGATCGGCTCGTCGCGTCTGCGGCGAGGGCGCCGGTGCGGATCGGAGTCCATGCCTCCGAGGCACGCCGCGGTCGCCGATAAGCCTTCGGTCGCCGCCGACGGACGCGTCAGTGGTCCGCCCGACTGCGTTCGGTCCTCGGGGCCGGGCCCGACCCCGGAGCGCGGGCGCCGCCCCGTCCGACGAACGTCTGCCGCGTACCAAACGCTAAGTACGGCCGGTCCGAGGTGGCTCGTATGTGGCGCTCCCGGCGGAACCGGGACCGGCGGACGGTGGTCTGTATCGCGTGTGGCGACTCCGTGCTGCGCGAGGACGCGCGCGAGTACGACAAGGAGGGCGACCGCTGGGACCGGCGCGACAAGGAGTTCGAGTACCTCTGTACCGAGTGTCACGACGAGCTCTGCCACCAACCCCGCGACGGACTCGAATCCCTGATCCTCTCTATCGAGTCGACGGGCTCTCGCGGGAGGAGTTCCTCGACCGCTACGCCGACGCGGTCGCGGCCGACGCGGCCGACGCCGACGACCCGACCGGATCGGCCGGTTCGACCGAGCGGTCCGACAGCGACCGATAAGCCTACCTCTCGCCGCCCGGTAGCCGAACGCGGCACATGGTCCCCCTCCACCCGCTCCACCCCGGCGTCGCCCTCCTCCGAGCGCTCGCGTCGACCGGTTCCTCCAACCTGCTCCCGGTCGCGATCGGCGCGCTCGCCCTGCTCGTCGGCCTCGCGTTCCTCGCGTACGGCGCGAAGGGCTCGCTCGACGCGTTCCGCGTCGCCCGCGCGACCGCGACCGACCCGACCGGCCTGATCGACGACGACCGACGCGTGCGCGTCGCCGGCCGCGCCGAGGCGGTCGACGGCGAGACGCTCTCCGCGCCGTTCGCCGGCGACCCCTGTCTCTGCTGCGTCTACGACATCTCCGAGTACCGCAGCCAGGGGAAGGGCCGCTCGTGGGTGACGATCGACTCCGGCGAGGCCGGCGTCCCCTTCCGGATCGTCGACGGCGGGACGGGCGTCCGCGTCGACCCGGCGGCGGCGACGTTCGTGTTCGGGGTCGACGCGGAGCTGACCGTCGACGCCGACGAGCCACCGCCCGAACGGGTGCGCCGGTTCGTCGACGCGGTCGACGACGTCGACGAGGCCGAGGCGGGCCGCGCGATCGGCCCGATCACGGTCGGCGCCGACCCGGAGCGGCGATACCGCCAGCGCGTGCTCCGCCCGGGCGACCCGGTCACCGTCGTCGGCGACGCCGCGGCGTTCCCGGACGCGCCGGCCGGCGAGGTGAAGGTACGACTCGACGGCGGCTCGCCGTTCGTCGTCGCCGACGCGGACGCCAGGCGGACCGCGCTGCGGCTGGTCGGGCGGTCGGCGGTGCCCCTCGTGATGGGCGCCGTGGCGCTCGCGGTGGGACTGCTCGGGCTCTCGCCGCTGCTCGGCGGAGGTGTCTGGTGACGCGCCCGGGTTCCCCCGACAGGCCTTTCTAACGCACCCGCGTTGGTGGATCCATGTCAGACGACGAGCCGAAGCCGGGGTCCGCCGAAGACCAGGGTCCCGTGACGATCACGCCGGCGCTGGCGGACAGACTCGCCGAGAAGCGCGAGGAGCTGTTCGAGGAGTTCGAAATCCGCGACGAGTTCCCCGCCGACGTCCTCCGCGAAGCCGAGACGCGAACCGAGGGCGTGTACGACGAGATCGAGGCGGAGATCGACGAGCGCCGCGACCTCCGGGACCTGACGACGTGGACCACCGACCCGATCGACGCCCAGGACTTCGACGACGCCATCTCGATCGAGCGCGAGGAGGGCGCCTACCGGCTGTGGGTCCACATCGCCGACGTCACCCACTACGTCACCCCGGACACCGCGATGTGGGAGGAGGCGGTCGAGCGCGCCAACACCGTCTACCTGCCGGCGTACACGATCCACATGCTCCCGCCCGTGCTCGCCGAGACCGTCTGCTCGCTCGTCCCGAACGAGGACCGCCTCGCGCACACGGTCGAGATGGAGATCGACGACGAGACCCTCTCGTTCGAGGACATCGAGATCTACAAGTCCGTCGTCAACTCCGACGAGCGGCTCACCTACTCGGAGTGCGAAGAGCGGCTCGACGACCCCTCGTTACCCCTCGGCGAGGAGAACGCGCTCGCCTTCGAGCTGGCCGACCGCATGCACGAACAGCGCAAGGAGGACGGCTCGCTCGTGTTGAACCCCCGGCGGGACCGCGCGCACACCATCATCGAGGAGTCGATGCTGAAGGCGAACAAGGCGGTGACGCACACCCTGATGTGGGACCGCGGCGTCGAGGCGATGTACCGCGTCCACCCCCAGCCCACGCCCGACCAGTGGAACGAGGCGCTCAAGGAGATCCAGGAGCTCGACGGCGTCTCGATTCCGGGCGACGCGTGGGGCGACGACCCGCGAAAGGCCGTCAACGCCGCCTTGGAGGAGTCGCCGGAGCGCCAGCTCAACAAGATCCAGCGCGCCGTGCTCAAGGTGATGCCCCGCGCGAAGTACATGAACGACCCGTTCGGCGGCCACCACGCGCTCAACTTCGACATCTACGGCCACTTCACCTCGCCCATCCGGCGGCTCTCCGACACGATCAACCACTGGATCGTCCACGAGAACGACGTGCCCGAGAACCTCGTCGAGCTCTGTGACCACGCCAGCGACAAGCAGAAGGACGGCGAGACGGCCGAACGGCTCTACAAGCAGTTCCTCCAGGAACAGGGGCTCGACCCGTACGCGGTCAACAACCGCGGCCTCGAGGTCGTCGAGGACCCGGAGGCGGCCAAACACACGGCCTGAGATCCTCTCTCGGCAGCGGATCGACCAGCCAGAGAGCCGGCGGCGTCACCCCTGACGGGCGCCGAACCGGACGACGGCGGCGGCGGCGAGCCCGCCGGCGACCGCGATGGCGGCGAGGACGACGAACAGCTCGCCGGACCCCGCACGCGTCAGGACCGCCCCCGAGAGCGCGGCCCCCAGCGACCCGACGCCGAAGATGGCGAGGTAGGTGAACCCGAACGAGAGCCCGCGGGCCTCCGGCGGCGAGTACGCGGCGACGGTCGCCTGCGAGAGCGGCTGGACCGTGAACAGGCGACCCCGAGCAGGAGAGAGACGGCCACGAACGACGGCACGGTCGCCGTGGCCGGGACGAACCCGAGCGCGAGCGCTCCCAGGATCCCCATGAGGCCGACGAGCGCGCGCTCCGGCCGCACCCGGTCCGCGATCCGTCCCCCGAGGTACTGGCCGAACACGCCGACGGTGAGGATCGCGACGTACAGGTATCGAGCGAGGTCGAACTCCTCGGCGTACGGGCTCTCGGGGGCGACCAGTTGCACGTCGACCAACCCGCCGAGGACGTCCCCGAGCAGGTCCGGGAGGAACGTCAGGAACGCGCGGTAGAAGAGCCCGCTGAAGGTCACGAACACTAAGACGAGCAGGAACCCGCCGGTCAACAGGACTCGCGTGTTGCTGGCGACGTCCGACAGCGCCACCGCGCCCTCGGTGTCGGCGTCGCTCGGTTCCTCGTCTTCGATCGATTCCTCGTCGTCGATTCTCGGATCCTCGTCGTCGGTTCTCGACTCACCGTCGCTCGGCTCGGCGCGCCTCGCGCCGCCCGACCGGTCCGTGGCGGCGGCGAGCGCGGCGTCGACGTCGACGGTCGCGCCGTAGGCGGCGACGCCGAGGGCGGGCAGCGTGAGGAGGACCGCGACGACCTCCCAGTCGAACGCCAGAAGCAGGAGCGCGGCGGCCAGCGGACCGAGCGCGATGCCGAGGTTCCCCCCGATCCCGTGGTACCCGAGCGCGACCCCGCGCCGGTCGACCGCCCGCGAGAGGAGCGAGAGCCCGGCCGGGTGATAGACGCTGGCCGTGACGCCCCACAGGCCGACCGCGACCGCGAGCACCGGGAGCGTCGGGGCGACGCTCACCAACAGGAACGACCCCGCCATCCCGATCAGACACGCGAGGATCAGCGGCTTCGATCCGAACCGGTCGACGAGGATCCCGCCGGGGAGCGCGCCCACGCCGAACAGCCCGTACCCGACCGTGACGACGAGCCCGAGCGTCGCCGCGGTCGTGGAGAACTCGGCGATCCACACGGTCAACAGGATGGGGATGGAGAGCTCGTACGTGTGGACGAGCCCGTGTGAACCGGCCGTGAACGCCACGATCCGACGTTCGGCGTGATCCAGAGCCATGTACCCGGCGTTCTCGGGGATCCGTCATAATCTCCGCGGTACTCGCGCCGCGCCGCCGTCCGGCGCTTCGCCGTCGCGGCACACGCGCCCCTACCGACGGCAGACGAGGTGAGAGTCGGTGTCGGTCGCGGCTCCGCTCTGTCGCCGTTCCAGTCGGACCCTCGTCTCTACTGGGGCGGCGCGATCAGACGATGTTGAGCGCCGTGTAGATCAGCAGTCCGACCGACACGATAGTCACGAGCGCCAGCCAGCCGATCATGATGGCGCCCATCTGGCGATGCGTGAGGTTCTGTCCCTCAAGGAACTCGGACACGCCCATACACGACCTGTGTCGTCGATCGTATATAACGGGTCTGGCTCGGACCGGCCGCGAGCGCTCCCGTTCGGTCCGTGTGACGGCTCTGTCGGTTCCGGGGCGCTCCGTCGGTGTCGGACCGCGCCACGTCGTTCTCCGACGCCGGACTCTCACGCCCGCCGGGCTCCCGTCTCACGCGTTCCAACGCACACACCTATTAGCGTGGCCTCGCTTCTCCCGGTATGCCGATCACCGAATCCGACCTCCCGGGCGTCGGGAAGAAGTTCGAGATCGATCTCGGGGACGGAGAGATGGTCGTCGTCATCCACAACACGGGGAAACGCGAGGTGTTCCGGCGGTCGGACCCGGACGCCGACTCCGAGAAGGTCTTCGAGTTCGGCGACGACCTCGCGCGCACGATCGGGTCGATCATCGAGGGGGCGCACTTCCAGCCGATCGAACCGGACACCCAGGAGACGACCCTCCCGGGCGGGATTCTCCTGGAGTGGTACGAACTCCAGCCGGGGTCCCCGCTGATCGGCGAGACCCTGGAGAGCGCCGACATCGGGAACCGGACCGGGCTCGCGGTCGTCGCGATCCAGCGCGAGGACGCGGTGATCGACAGCCCCGGCGCCGACACCATCCTCCGCGAGGGCGACACCGTGATCGGCGTCGCACCCGCGAGAACTGCGAGGCGTTCGAGGAGCTGCTCACCGAATGAGCGCCCGACGCGACGCGGGGAGCGTCGCCGAACACGCCGTCACGTCGGCCGGTGTCGACGGGGTGATCGGCCGTGGCTGAGGCCCTCCTCGAAGCCGGGATCATGTTCGCCGCCATCGCGGTCGCCGGCGGGCTCGCGGACCGGCTCGGCCAGTCGGTGATCCCCTTCTACATCCTCTCGGGCATGGCGCTCGGGGAATACGTCCTCGGGCGGCTCTCGCTGCCGGTTCTCGGCACCGCCCACGTCGCCGAGTCGGCGTTCGTCGCGCTCGGCGCCGAGCTCGGGATCGTCTTCCTGTTGTTCTTCCTCGGGCTGGAGTTCAACCTCGACCGCCTGCTCGCACGGCGGAGCCAGATCGGCACGGCCGGGACGATCGACCTCGCGAACTTCGGCGCGGGGCTCGTCCTCGGCTGGCTCGTCTTCGGCGCGCTCCTCCCGGCGTTCCTGCTCGCGGGGATCGTCTACATCTCCTCGTCGGCGGTGATCACGAAGTCGCTCATCGACCTCGGATGGATCGCCAACGACGAGGCCGAGCCCCTCCTCGGCACGCTCGTCTACGAGGACCTCTTCATCGCCGTCTACCTCGCGGTCGCCTCGGCGCTCGTCCTGGGCGGCGGTGACGTCGCCGCGGCGGCGGTCGACGTCGGGATCGCCCTCGGGTTCATCCTCGGACTGCTCGCGCTCGTCCAGTTCGGGACCCCGGCGTTCGACCGGCTGGTCGCGACGGACAGCAACGAGTTCGTCGTGCTCCGGTCGATCGCGACGGTGGTGTTGATCGCGGGCGTCGCCCTCGCGCTCGGCGTCAGCGAGGCGGTCGCGGCCTTCTTCGTCGGGATGGCGTTCTCGGCGACCGACTACGTCCACGAGATCGAGACGCTGTTAGAGCCGGTGCGCGACACCTTCGCGGCGGTGTTCTTCTTCTGGATCGGGCTGGTCACCGACCCGCTGCTGTTCGGCGAGGTGTTCTGGCTGATCGCGCTCGCGGTCCTCGTGACGACGCCGACGAAGCTCGTCACGGGGTACCTCGGCGGGCGCGCGTTCGACCTCAACGCCCGCCGGTCGACGCGGGTCGCGCTCGGGATGACCACGCGCGGGGAGTTCTCGCTCATCATCGCGACGGTCGCCGTCACCGGCGCCAACGCCGGTACCTTCGACGCGGCGCTCGCGGAGACGATAAGCGCCTTCGCCGTCGGCTACGTGCTAGTCATGGCGATCCTCGGAACCACGCTGATGCAGTACTCCGGCCCGTTCGAGTCGGCCGTGGTGCGCCGGGTCCGCCGGACCGGGCGGAGCGCCGACGGCCGCCTCTGACCGGTATCTGCTACCGTCTCTCGCCGGTTCACTCGTTTTTGTCTGTCTCGCGATCGACCACGACGGTCCGGCCGGTCAGCCGTTTCGGGATGAACTTGTAGAGGTCGATGTCGAGGTCGGCTTTTCCCTCCGCCCAGACCTCGAACAGCGGGCGGCGGGCCTCGCCGTACTGCGCGATCGTCTCGGGGGTGAGTTCCTCGAGGTCGACGCGGTGGAGCGTACCGACGCCGACGACGCTCGCGTACTCCTCGCCGTCCCGCTCGCTGTCCTCCTCGTACACCACGATCCGCGCCGTCGGTTCGGACGCGAGGAACGTCCGCTTCTCGCTGTCCGGGGTCGAGACGAGCCGCAGGTACGCCTCGCGGGCCTCCGGGTCGTACCCGTACGAGATCGGGATCGCGTACGGCTCGTCGTCGCGCGCGAGCGACAACACGCCCGTCTCGTGTCGCGAGAGGAGCGCGTCGACCGCCGCGTCGGACATCTCGACCTCGCTTTTCGTCGCCATACCCTCCCCTCTCGCCGCCCTCGGGATAAATGGTACGAGACCGGTGCGGCGGGCCGTCACGCGGTCGGCGCGTCGGAGAGGTCACACTCCGCGACCGGCGCCCCGCAGACGACACAGCCGACGTCGAGCAGCGTCGCCCGCATCGCGTCGTCCACCTCGATCGATCGGTGACACTCCGGGCAGTCGAAGGTGTGCGTCTGTGGTCCGGGCATGTACGCGGGTACGGTACGGACACTCATGAAAGACGCAGAGGATTCCTGTCGGTTCGGAATCCGGCCGACCGGGTGAGACCGGGTCGGTGGGTGGTCGATTCCGGATCAGTCGAGAATCGCGGCGAGCAGCTTCTGCTGGGCGGCCGCGAGGTGCTCGCTGAACGTCGACCGGTCGATCTCGAGCGAGTCGGCGACCTCCCCGGCGTTGGCGCCTTTCGGGTGGTCGAAGTAGCCGGCCTCGTGGGCGGCGGCGAGCACCTCGCGTTGCCGCTCGGTCAGCTCGCTTCGGTCGACGGTGACCAGGTCCGACTCCTCGGGGGTCGACGACGACTGCAGGAGCCGCAGCACCCGCATGTCCGGACACGACTCCTGGAACGCCTCGAGCACCGAGCGGAGCGTCGGCAGGTCGGTCGCGTGGAACGTGACGAGCAGCCGTCCGTCGCGGATCGTGGTCTCCGAGACGGGCACGCCGTGCCGGTCTAACACCGCGAACGGCGACTCGTCGCGGTACGGGCGCTCGAACCGATAGGCGGCCTTGGCGCCGTACGCGAAGACGACCTCGACGTCGTCGGGGACCGAGAGGTCGGCGGCGGCGATGAACTCGACGACGACGCGCCCGCCGTCGTCGGTCGTGGTGCGCGAGACGCTGTAGATCGGCCGCGTCCCGTCGACGATCCCGTCGAAGGGCGACGGCGACGCGACCGGCAGCGAGACCTCCGCTCTGATCCCCGATCCCATCTACGTCCGTCCGTGCCCGCCGCCGGGCAAAACGTTGACGGCGGCGGCTCGCCGGTCGAACGCGGTCTCCCCTATAAAACACCCCCCATATGTAGGGGGCACGTTGGGGTGGGTCGCGCCGGTAGGTACATCCATGAAGCGACCCACGCCGCAGGCGGCCGGCCCGACCACGGTGACGGAGGACACGGAGACGCTGGACGAGACGTTCGACGCGCTGGCCGACCCCGACTGTCGCGCCATCCTCGCGGCGGCAGACGCGCCCATGACGACGAGCGAACTCGCGGACGCGTGTGACATCGCGCTCTCGACCGCCTACCGGAAGGTCGAGCGGCTGAGCCAGACGCCGCTTCTCACCGAGGGCGTGCGGTTCGACCCGAACGGCGACCACGCCGCCGAGTACGCGCGCGCGGCGACCGACGCCGCCGTCGAACTCACCGACGACGGGGTCACGT
This sequence comes from Halorubrum sp. CBA1125, assembly GCF_009742825.1. GTDB lineage: Archaea > Halobacteriota > Halobacteria > Halobacteriales > Haloferacaceae > Halorubrum. The sequence continues at coordinate 9,412 of NZ_WPCE01000025.1, read as the reverse complement.
TGACCGTCGACGAACGGGGCGGCACCGACGCGCTCGAGGCGGCGCTCGAGACGACCGGCGTCTCGGCCGACTGAATCGGTCTCGTGTGGTTTCTGTCCTGGTAACCGGGCGCTACGGTCACTGCTCGCTTCCGAAGAATCCCCACCGATCTTAAGCCCCCGGTCGGCGTAGTCGCCCGTCGATGGGTACGCTCAACGAGCTGTTCGACCCGGACAGGGTCGCGGTCGTCGGCGCGACGCCCCGCGAGGGAGCGGTCGGCCGCGCCGTCACGTCGAACCTGCTCGCGGACTTCGACGGCGACACCGTTCCCGTCAACCCGAACTACGACGAGGTGCTCGGGACGCCCTGCGTCGACGAGGTGGCGGCCGCCGACGCGGACGTCGCCGTGATCGTCGTGCCGCCCGCGATCGTGTTGGACGCGATCGAGGCGTGCGGCGAGGCGGGCGTCCGGAACGTCGTCGTGATCACCGCCGGGTTCGGCGAGACGGGAGAGGACGGGGCGGCGAGGGAGCGGCGCCTCGCGGAGCTGGCCGACGAGTACGACCTCGACCTCGTCGGCCCCAACAGCCTGGGGATCATCTCGACGCCCTCGGGGCTAAACGCGACGTTCGGCCCGGAGAACGCGCTGCCCGGCGGGCTCTCCTTTATGAGCCAGTCCGGCGCGTTCGTCACCGCGGTGCTCGACTGGGCCAACGACAACGGGGTCGGGTTCAAGGACGTCGTCTCGCTCGGCAACAAGGCCGTCCTCGACGAGACCGACTTCGTCGACCACTGGGGCGACGACGAGGAGACCGACGTGATCATCGGCTACCTGGAGGGGATCGAGGACGGCCGCGAGTTCATCGAGACCGCCCGCGAGACCACCCGGGACACGCCGATCGTCGCGGTGAAGTCGGGGCGGACGAGCGCCGGCGCGCAGGCCGCCTCCTCGCACACCGGCACCCTCGCCGGCTCCGACGAGGCGTACGAGGCCGGGCTCGACCAGGCCGGCGTCATCCGCGCGGAGTCGGTCGATGAGCTGTTCGACTCGGCGGGCATCCTCGGGAGTCAGCCGCTGCCCGAGACCGACAGCGTGGCGATCGTCACCAACGCCGGCGGGCCGGGCGTGATGGCGACCGACGCCGTCGGCGACGCCGACCTGGAGATGGCGTCGTTCTCCGCCGAAACCACCGAGGCGCTCCGCGAGTCGATGCCCGACGAGGCCAACGTCCACAACCCCGTCGACGTGATCGGCGACGCCGACGTCGCCCGGTTCCGCGAGGCGCTCGAGATCACCGTCGCCGACGACGACGTGGGGGCCGCCCTCGTGCTGGCCGCGCCGACGGCGACGATCGACTTCGACGACCTCGCGGACGCGATCGGCGAGGTGAGCGCCGAGCTGGCGGTCCCCGTCGCCGCCTGCCTGATGGGTGGCGACCGGACCCGCGAGCCGAAACGGCGGCTCCAGGCCGCGGGGATCCCCTGTTACTTCGACCCCGCCCGCGGTATCGAGAGCCTCGCGACGCTCGCGCGCTACCGCGACATTCGCGACCGCGAGTACGCGGATCCGATGTCGTTCGACGTGGACCGCGAACGCGCCCGCGCGGTGCTCGAGACCGTCCGGGACCGCGACGACAACCGCCTCGGCGTCGAGGCGATGGAGCTGCTCGAGGCGTACGGGATCCCCACGCCGGACGGCGCGATCGTCGACTCGCCGGGGCGCGCCCGCGAGGTCGCCGCGGGGATCGACGGCGACGTCGTGATGAAGATCGTCTCGCCGGACATCCTCCACAAGTCCGACATCGGCGGCGTCGCGGTCGGCGTCGCCGACGCGGACGTCGCGGACACCTACGAGGACCTCGTCACCCGCGCGCGCAACTACCAGCCCGACGCGACGATCCTCGGCGTGCAGGTTCAGGAGATGGTCGACCTCGACGACGGCGTCGAGACGATCGTCGGGATGAACCGCGACCCGCAGTTCGGCCCGCTGCTGATGTTCGGGCTCGGCGGGATCTTCGTGGAGGTGATGGAAGACACCACGTTCCGCGTCGCGCCCGTCTCCGAGCCCGAGGCCCGCGCGATGACGGAGGAGATCCGCTCTGCGCCGCTGTTGCGCGGCGCCCGCGGCCGCGACCCGGTCGACGTCGACGCCGTCGTCGAGACGATCGGGCGGATCTCCCAGCTCGTCACCGACTTTCCGGCCGTCCTCGAACTCGACATCAACCCGCTCGTGGCACTGCCCGACGCCGACGGGGCGAACGCCGCCGCCGTCGACGTGCGACTCACCGTCGACCCGGAGGAACTCGACCCATGACTGACACGCACACGACACTCGTCACCGCGACCGGAGAGGGCGCAGGAAAGACCGCGATCACCGTCGCGCTCGCGCGGCTCGCCGCCGACCGCGACCGCAGCGTCGGGTACATGAAACCGAAGGGGACCCGGCTCCGGTCGAACGTCGGCAAGACGCTCGACCAGGACCCGATGCTCGCGCGCGAGGTGCTGGAGTTGGACAGCGAGATGCACCAGATGGAGCCCGTCGTCTACTCGCCGACCTTCGTCGAGGGGGCGGTCCGCGGCACGGAGGACCCCGACGCGCTGCGCGAGCGGATCCGCGAGGCGTACGGGGAGATCGCGGCCGATCGCGACCACGTGTTCGTCGAGGGGGGCGGCGACTGGACCACGGGCGGCGTGGTCGACCTGACCGACGTCGACGTCGCGGAGCTGCTCGACGCGCGGGTCGTGCTCGTCGCCGAGTACGGGTCGCCGAACGACCTCGACGACGTGCTCGCGGCCGCCGACGCGTTCGGCGACCGCCTCGCCGGCGTCGTGTTCAACAAGGTGTCCGACGACGCCTTCGAGTCGCTCGACCAGGACGGGATCCCGTTTCTCGAGTCCAGGGGCGTCACCGTCTTCGGTGCGATCCCGTACGAGAAGGAGCTCGCGGGCGTCACCGTCGCGGAGCTCGCCGACGAGCTCGGCGCGGAGCTGCTGACCGACGCGCCGACGGACGCCTTCGTCGAGCGCTTCCTCGTCGGGGCGATGGGCGGCGACGAGGCGTTGCGGCACTTCCGCCGCGCGCGCGACGCCGCCGTCATCACCGGCGGGGACCGCGCCGACGTCCAGACCGCGGCGCTCGAGCCTCCGGCGTCGCGTGTCTCGTCCTCACGGGCGGCCACCGGCTCCGGGGCGGTGCTGGGGAAGGCGGCCGACGCCGGCAAGCCGGTCCTCGCGGTGAACACCGACACCGTCACCGCGATCGATCGCGCCGAGGCCGTCGTCAGCGGCGGCCGGACCCGCGACGCGCGGACCGTCGACCGGATGGCGACGCTGCTCGACGCGCACGTCGACGTCGGCGCGATCCTCTGAAGGAGGGGTTCGCGGACGTTCCCGGATCGCTGTGGCGATCGACCGGGGACCCGGGGGTAGACCACCCCCGTCGCGTCCGGTGTCACGGGCGAACGTCTGACATACTGTTTTCAGGGTGGACGACGTAGCCCGCGTATGACCAGTCTCTCGGAGGCGTACGGAGGACGAGGGGGCTCCGAGGTCGACCCGCGCCGGCTGTACCTCGGAGTGGGGTCGTTCGTCGTCGGCACGCTGCTGCTCGTGGCGGGGCTCATCGTGGCGGCAGAGGTCGTGCTCCCGGCCGGCTACGGGTCCGGTGACGCCCGTTGGTTGGGCGGCGTGCTCGGCGGCGTCGGCGTCCCGCTGCTCCTGCTCGGCGTGATGACCGTGCTCCCGGCCGACCGGAACACGCGCGCGGCCGCGCTCGTCGGCGCCGCGGTGATGTGTCTCGGCGTCGCGCTGTTCGCGCACGCGTACCCGCACCAGTGGGTCGGCGGTCCCAGCCCGGAGTTGCCCGACCTCACGGTGCCGACGGCGGGACTGTACATCCTCGGCGCCGCGACGACGCTGTGGAGCGTGTTCGTCGGCGTCGCGAACTTCAAGACGCGGAACGACCCGGGCGGCACCGTCACGATGGAGGTCACCCACAAGGGCGAGACGAAGGTCGTCGAGGTGAGCCGCGACCAGCTCGACGGGATGGGCGGCGTCGGACTGCTCGGTGCGACGCCCGACGGCGACGTCTCGACCCAGACCAACCGGCCGAACGCCTCGGCGTCCGCAACGGGGCAGCCCGGGAGAACGGGGGGGTCCGGGAGCGCCGCCGGGTCCGCCGACACCGGCGGCTCCGTCGGTACCGGCCGCTCCGCCGGTCCGGCGACCGGCGCGGCCGGGGTGAGCGACGGCGGCGACACGGCGTCGCGGATCACCTCGCCGCTCGACGAACCCGACTCGACGGCGTCGCCCGACGCCCCTTCGACCGGCGACGCCGCCCGAGACGCCCCGGGCGACGCCTACTGCGGCAGCTGCGCGCAGTTCGACTACGTCCGCACCGACGAGGGGATGCAGCCGTACTGCGCCCACTACGACGAGCTGATGGACGACATGGAAGCCTGCGAGAACTGGACGCCGCGGTGAGTTCTCGGGTTCCCTGCTCTCTCGTCCGCCCTCACGTCGGCTCCGCCGACGGCAGCTGCGACTCGGCGACCGCGAACGCGAGCGTGCTCAACACGCCGGTGAGCGTTCCGGCCGCCAGCGCCATCGCGAGCTCGCCCAGCCCGAGCGACGTCACGCCGGGCGTGCTCGGGAGGAAGAACCCCGAGACCGCGAACAGCACGACCGCGATGGCGATCACGTAGAACGGCGCGTTGAGGTACCGCCACCGGAACCGCCCGGCGAGGTACTCGTCCGTGATCTGGCCGAGGCTGGAGGTGACGCCGGCGACCGCGAGCCACCGGACGAAGCCGTGGACGAACGCCGCGACGGTGACGCCGGTCGTGACCGCGTTGCCGTGGGCCGCGTGTACCGCGTCCACCGTCTCGACGCCCTGGACGCCCCCGACGACGATCAGCGCGAGCGCGACGACGTAGGTGACGAGCGTCACCCGGCCGGTGTAGAGGACGTTTCGAACGGTCTCGGCCGCGCCGTCGATCGTCTCTTCGAGTCCGAGCCCGCGGAACAGCGAGTAGAGCCCGACGAGCCCGGAGAGGATCCCGAGCACCGCCGCGCCGGCGACGTCGAAGAGGTTGGCCACGACGACGAGCGGGTAGATCAAAAGCAACACGCCGAGCGGGACCAGGATCGTCCCCCGGGTCTCCGGGTCGGCGAGCACCTGCTTGATCGTGTAGTAGAGCGATTCGAGGTCCTGTGCCTGCCGGACGACGACGCGGCGCACCCCGTCGATCGGCATCCGCGACCGGATCACCGGGAGCACCGATTCGTCTTGGGCGCCGTCGGTGATCACGACCGCTGACACCTCTTCGCCGGTGGACAGCTCCGCGAGGACGCGGTCGACCTCCTGGCCCACCGCCCGGTTCGCCCGCACGTCGGAGCCGTCGACGCCGGTGACGGCGGCGACTTCGACCGCCTCGCCGCCGGCCGACAGCTCGTCGTAGACGTTCACGCCCTGGAACAGCACGTTCACGTCGGAGTCCTCCGGGTCGGCGGTCGCGAGCGCGACCGCGGCCTCGGTGACGTCGGCGGCGCCGACGACGGGGGTGGGGATCCCCGTCTTCCGGCCGAGGTCGTCGTCGAGGTCGACACAGAGGACGAGCAGCATCACACCCGGGTACGCGAGGCGCCGGCATAGGCTTTCGGCTCGCGGCCGGCACCGGGAGCGCTCCGCCGAGGACGTACGCTTTTCACGCCCGCCGACCGTCGGGAACGTATGGAGCCGATCACCGTCACCGCCGACGCGGAGGAGTTCACCTGCAACGCGTACCTCGTCCCGGGCGACGCGACCACGCTCGTCGACGCGGGGACGATGCCGGGCGCGAGACGGCCGTCGCGGACGCGCTCGACGCGGCGGACGCCGACGAACTCGACCGGGTCGTGTTGACCCACCAGCACCACGATCACGTCGGCGAACTCGACGCGGTACTCGACCGCTTCGACGCGACTCTCTACGCGTACGCGTCCCACCCGCGACGCGACGTCGCGATCGGCGACGGCGACGAGATCGCGATCGGCGACGAGCGCTGTGAGGTGGTGTACACGCCCGGTCACGCCGACGACCACGTCGCGCTGGTCGGCGACGAGCGGCTGTACTCCGGCGACGTGGTCGTCTACAACGACGGCGCCTTCGACGACGGCTCGTTCGGCCGCACCGACATGGTCGGCCAGTCCCGCGAGCGCCTGATCGACAGCCTCCACACCCTCCTCGACCGCCTGCCCGACAGCGTCGCGGCGATGTATCCCGGTCACGGCGACGTCTACCGTGCCGCCGACGGGCCTGACACCGTCCGCGAGGTCGTCGAGCGCGCGCTCGAGCGCGCCGAGCGCCGCGAGCCGAAATACCCGGACGAGTAGGCCGACGGCGCCGAGACGATCTGTGAGATACCGAGAACTAGTCGGAGATCCGACCGCGTGGTTATCGGCCGATACGGGCGCTGACCAGTGCGAACGTCTCCTCGCACGTGGTACTCCGCGAGGAGGACGACACCAGGTGCGATCGGCCGGCTCGGCCCGCGCCGCCGCATCCGGCGCGTGCGGTCGTCAGCTATATTGTCCGTCATCAGCAATACCGTTACATGACCGAATCGCCCGACTCGGCGGACGCCGAGAAGAGCGAGCGCGAACGGATTCGCGAGGAGAAGCTCCGCGAGCTCCGGCGCGAACTCGACGAGAACGGGGAGGTCGGCGGGTCGTCCGCGGACGTGACGAACGACGGCTCGGAAGCGACTCCGGACGAGCCGATCGAGGTCGACGGCTCCGACGCGTTTCAGCGCGTCGTGGCCGAGTACGACGTCGTGCTCGTGGACTGTTACGCCGACTGGTGTGGCCCCTGTCAGATGATGGAGCCCGCGGTCGAGGCGGTCGCGGCGGCGACCGACGCCGCCGTGGCCAAGGTCGACATCGACGCGAACCCGGAGATCGCCCGGGAGCTCGGCGCACGCAGCATCCCGACGCTGCTCGTGTACGCCGACGGCGAGGTCGTCGACCGGCTCGTCGGCGCACAGGACCGCGCGACGCTCGAGTCCGCGATCGCCCAGCACGCCGCCTGAACGACCGGATCGAGACACCAGATCGACGCCGACCGACACGCTCCGCCTCGCTCCAACGTCACTCCACCTCGCCCAGACGTCGCTCCGCCCGGAGCGATGAGGCGGACAGCGCGACGGGACTCTTCCGGGCTCGATCGTGCGGGGACGGCCGATCACGAAACCACTAAAACACGAGCGGTCACACTGCGCGTATGAAAATCGCGATACTCGGCGGGACCGGCGACATCGGCGAGGGGCTCGCGCTCCGGCTCGCGGCCGACACGACCCACCGGATCCGGATCGGCTCGCGCGACGCCGAGCGCGCGGAGACGAAAGCCGAAGAGTATCGTACGGAGCTCGACAGCCGCGGGATCGACGCCACGGTCGCGGGGTTCGAGAACGAGGCGGCGGCCGCCGAGGCCCGCGTGGTCGTCCTCGCGGTGCCGCCGTACCACATCGGCGACACCGTCGAGGCCATCTCGGACGTGCTCGACTCGGGCGACGTGCTCGTCTCTCCCGCCGCCGGGATGAAACGCGACGAGGAGGGCTTCCACTACCATCGGCCGGGGGCGGGATCGGTCACCAGGCTCGCCGCGGACGCCGCCCCCGAGGGGGTCACGGTGGTCGGCGCGTTCCACAACCTCGCGGCCGCTCGGCTCGCGAACCTCGACGCCGACCTCGGGATAGACACGCTCGTCGTCGGCGACGACGAGGACGCGAAACGGACCGTTATCGACGTGGCCGAGGGGATCGAGGGGCTGCGCGCGCTCGATACCGGCGGCATCGCCAACGCGCCCGAGATCGAGGCGCTCGTGCCGCTTCTGATCAACCTCACCGAGCACAACGAGCGGCTCCACGACCTCGGCGTCAGGTTCCAGTAAGTCGGCGAGCCGCCCGCGAGGCACGCGTCCCGCGCGCTGGGGCGAAACCCATAACACGGTGCCGACGGATCCGAGTGTATGCTCCCGGTCCAACCCCTGTTCATCGTCATTCTCGTCGGGCTGCTCGGGCTCTTCTTCTTCGGGTTCCTGCTCGTCCGGCGCACCGTGGCTGGGCTCCGCGAGGGCTACGAAGACGGGAAACGATAAGATGGTCGTCACCACGGTCGGGACGCTCTTCGTCGCCGGCGTCGCGAGCCTCTTTATGGCGTGGTCGATCGGTGCCGGCTCGTCCGGCTCGACCCCGTTCGCGCCGGCGGTCGGCGCCAACGCCATCTCCGTGATGCGCGCGGGGCTCGTCGTCGGCGTGCTGGGGCTGCTCGGGGCGGTCCTCCAGGGCGCGAACGTGACGGAGGCGGTCGGCACCGAGCTGATAGGCGGCGTCACGCTCACCGCGGGCGCGGCCATCGTCGCCCTCCTCACCGCGGCCGGGCTCGTCGCGATCGGAGTGTTCGCCGGCTACCCCATCGCGACGGCGTTCACCGTCACCGGCGCCGTCGTCGGCGTCGGCCTCGCGATGGGCGGCGACCCCGCCTGGGCGAAGTACACCGAGATCCTCACGCTGTGGGTGGCCACTCCGTTCGTCGGCGGCGGCATCGCCTACGGGGTCGCCCGGACGCTGATCGCGGACACGGTCCCGGAGCGGGAGCTCATCGCGGGGCTCGCGGGGGTCGTCGGTGTGATCGTCGCCAACGTCGGGTTCGCGCTGCTCGGTCCCCCGGGCGAACAGGCGTCGATCGCGGCGGCGCTCGGCGCTGGCCTCGGCGTCGGCGGCGCCGGCGAGATCGCCGTCACCCTCGCGATCGCCGCCCTCGTCGCGGTCGCGGTGTACGTCGACCTCGGCCGGGACCGGGCGGGTGCCCAGCGGCGGTTCCTGCTCGTGATGGGCGGGCTCGTCGCGTTCTCGGCCGGCGGCTCGCAGGTCGGACTCGCGATCGGCCCGCTGGTGCCGCTTTTCGTCGACGGCGCGGGGATCCCGCTGTGGGCCCTGCTGGTCGGCGGCGGCGCCGGGCTGCTCGCGGGGTCGTGGACCGGCGCGCCGCGGATGATCAAGGCGATCTCACAGGACTACGCGTCGATGGGGCCGCGGCGGTCGATCTCGGCGCTCATCCCCTCGTTCGCGATCGCCCAGACCGCCGTCGCGTTCGGGATCCCCGTCTCGTTCAACGAGATCATCGTCTCGGCGATCGTCGGCGCGGGGTACGCCGCCGGCGACGCGGGCGTGAGCCGGGCGAAGATGGGGTACACCGTCTTCGCGTGGGTCGCGTCGCTCGCGGGGTCGCTCGCGCTCGGGTTCGGCGTGTACTCGGCGGTGCGGTTCGTGTTGTGACCGCGGCGGTACGGCTCTCGTTGTGACCGGCCGCGTGTCGGCCACCGTGGTCCTCCCTCCCGTTGCGTCTCACCCCGCACGGCGCCACACAACACCTCACGCCTCCCCAGCCTCGGCGG
>NZ_WPCE01000180.1 GCF_009742825.1 Halorubrum sp. CBA1125 | reverse complement strand
CACGGTCCGCGAGGTCGTTGACGAGGCGGTCGGGCTGGGGTCGGTGCGCGACCTCTCGGTGCGCGTCCTCGAAGAGCGCGCGTGGACGCCCGCGATCGGCGAGGCCGACCTCGCGATCGACTGCGTCGAGTGCGGCAACACCGTCACCGCGGAGGGAGAGTCGGCGCGAATCGACGGTACGCTGTATCACTTCTGTTGTGGTTCGTGTCGAGAGAAGTTCGAGGAGCGACACGGCCGTCTCCGGGAAGGGGCGTAGGTCACTCGTGACGATCGGCGGTGCCGGCGGACCGGAAGGTAACGTACTTGAGTACGCGCCGGCAACGCACGACCGGAGTCCCGTGGTGTAGTGGCCAATCATAATGGCCTTTGGAGCCATTGACGGCGGTTCGAATCCGCCCGGGACTATCCATCCTCCGTCTGTAGTCCCCGAGTCGATCGCCCAACCACGCGCACCCGACTCCCGTCGTCCGGTGCTGAACGGACGTCCCTTGGAGACATCAGATCGCGGGATGTCCGGCCCGCCGTTATCGTGCTACTCGATGGCTGCCGACACCTGGCCCGTGCCTGCCTCGTCGCCTCGGTCTCGTCGCTAAAACGAAGGTGGCGCCGCCGGTACAAGATACCGTATGGCCACTCACGACGGTAGTACCGGAGTTTTGCTCGGGTTGGCGTGTGGCGACGCGCTCGGCGAACCGGTCGAGGGTTGGTCTGCCGACCGCATCGCTGCAGAACACGGCACGCTCACGGAGTTCGTTCAGGGACGCGTTCCACCGGGCGGCCTCACCGACGACACTGAACAGGCGCTTCGCGTGGCGCGGAGCCTCGTCGAGTGTGACGGCTTCGATCCCGACGACGCCAGCCGGCGGTTCGTCGAGTGGTACGAAGGCGGCGCCGTCGGCATCGGCGGATTGACGCGGCGCGTCCTGCGGCGGATCGCAGACGGCGACGACTGGGAGCGAGCCGCGAGAGTTGGGAAAACAGCCCGGAGGGCCGCAACGCCGGCAACGGGAGCGTGATGCGGTGTGCCCCTATCGCTGTCGCGTACACCCACGATCTCGACGAATTGACGACTGCCAGTCGCACTTCCTCGAAGCTCACCCACTACGATCCCCGCTGTGTCTACGGGTGCGAGCTGCTCAACCGGACGATCGCGGGCTACCTCCGTGACGACCCGCGGCCGCTGGAGGACGCACTCTCCGCGCTTCCCGAGGAGACCCCGGACGAGCTGATCGCGGCAGTCGAACCCGTCCCCGACGAGATCGGTCCCGAGACGCTCTCGCCGACGGGGTACGTCGTCGACACGCTGCAGGCGGCGACGTATCACGCGCTCACGGCCGACGACGCCGAGGCGGCCATCGTGAACGCCGTGAACGGCGGCGGTGACGCCGACACCATCGGCGCCGTGGCGGGTGCGATTGCGGGCGCTCGCTTCGGTGCCAGCGATCTTCCCGACAGGTGGATTGATGAACTCGATCGCGGCGACGACCTTCGTCGACTCGGTCGCGAGCTGGCCGACCTCGATCCGTGACTGCCGCGCCCACCGGGGGTAACAGGGACTGAACTCGTCGTTGAGTCCGTCACCCCTGACAAGATCGTGAACAGGAGTGCAACTGTCCGTTACATCTATTCCGTATCGTAACGTAATGGATCGTAACGATGAAAACGGTCACCACGCGCATCCCGGAGGACGACGAGGAGGCACTCGCCGAACTGGAGGCAGAGATGAGTGCCGACCGGTCGGAGGTGCTTCGGCGACTCATCCGACAGGGGCTGGACGATTGGCGCAAGGAGCGGGCGCTCGATCGGCTTCGCGACCACAGCATCACACTCCGGAAGGCGGCGGAACTCGCGGACGTCTCGTACGTCGAGATACTGACGCTCGCCGCCGAGGAGGGCATCGACGTCGGGTACACGACCGACGACCTCGAGCGCGACCTCGACCGCATCTAGATGGTCATCGTCGACTCTTCCGCGCTGATTCCGCTCGCGTGGGTCGGTCGACTCGATCTCGTCTCGACCGCCTTCGACGAGATTCGGACGACCGAAGCGGTTCGAGCGGAAGTCCTCACTGAGGGAAAGCGTGGAACCGCGGCGCTCGGGGAGTTTCTGGCGGACGTGGCCGTTCACGACACGCCAGCCCGAGCCGATGAGGTGGCGTCGATGGAGGGAATCGCGGCTGCCGACGCGTCCGTGATCCTGCTGGCCGAGGACGACGAGGAGCTCCTCCTCGCCAACGACAAGGGACTGATCGAGGTCGCCCGGAGCCACGGCGTCGAGTGCTGGTGGGTGACGACGCTGTTGCTCAGTTGTACCAAGAACGGTGACCTGACGGCAGACGAGGCGACCGACCTCCTGTACGACCTCGTGAACGAGGGGATGAACTTGCATCCGAAGGTCTACTCGCAGGTGCAGAAGACGCTCCGCGAACTCGGGGACTGACCGGGAGAACCGCTCCGTCAACCCGCTGTTGTCGACCGCCTCCAGCGTCAGTATTCCCGAGAAGCACGCGTCTGGCACCGGCTCCGGGGAGGTCGTTTCCGAGGTACCAACTGAGACACGCGCTCCGTATCGACGGGAGAGCGAGGGCGTGGACTACAAATGGGCGCTCCCGATGCCGGCCGGGACTATTTTCGCGTTTCGACCCGAGCGCTCCGACCGGTCGCGGGTTCGGTGCTCCCGCGGTCAGTACAGATATATTGTCGCACGAGGAACCCCGACGTGATGGTCAAGCCGGTGTTGAAGTGGGCGGGCGGGAAGCGGCAGCTCCTCGAGGAGATCTACGGCCGCTTCCCCGCCGACTTCGATCGCTATCACGAGCCCTTCCTCGGCGGCGGTGCCGTCTTCTTCGACCTCGAGCCCGACGACGCGACGGTCAACGACACCAACCCGCGCCTCGCGAACTTCTACCGGGTCGTCCGCGATCGCCCCGACGAGCTGATCGCCCGGCTCCGCGAGTTCGACGATCCCGAGGCCGACCCCGACCCCGATCGGGCGTTCGCCGAGGAGAACTGGAAGGGGAACGCCGTCGAACAGTACTTCTACCAGCAGCGAGCCCGTTTCAACCGTCGAGCGTACGCCGACGAGGAGTGGCCCGCGACCGGGGCGGACCGGGTCGAAGAGGCCGCGCTCCTCCTGTACCTCAACAGGACGTGCTACAACGGGCTCTACCGCGAGAACAGCGGCGGCGGATTCAACGTCCCCATCGGCCGGTACGCCGATCCGGAGTGGGTGATGGCCGACCGCGTCCGGGCCGCCAGTCGCGCGCTCGCCGACACCGACGTCCGCAACGCGGACTTCGCGTACGTCCTCGACGCCGCCGACGAGGGTGACCTCGTCTACCTCGACCCGCCGTACGAGCCCATGAGCGCGACCGCGAACTTCGCCGAGTACAGCGCGGAAGGGTTCGGCCGCGAGGATCAGGAGCGATTGCTGGAGACGGTCGAGGAGCTCGACGAGAAAGGCGTGTACTTCGTCCTGAGCAACAGCGGCGTGATGTACGAGCCGTACGACGACGCCGGGTTCCGCGTCGAGAAGGAGGGCGCGACGCGGAGCATCAACAGCGACGAGACCGCTCGCGGCGAGGTGGACGAGATCGTCGCGACCAACGTCTCCGAGGCCGACCGCGCGGAGCGAGGGCAGGCGTCGTTCGCGGACTTCTAGCCGCCGGGCGGGGGTCCTCGTCGAGTCCCACCGGTGCCGCTGCACGGCGTGTCGGCCCCCGATCGTATGTATCATTTTTTACCATGTAGTTCGTGGCATGGGTATGGACCCGACCCAGTACCGCGACGAGGTCGAGACGAACCGCCGAAAAACACGACTTCGGCGCGGTCGACGATCGCCCGACCGACTTCGACCGACTCTGGATGACTCGCGACGACGACGACTCGATCGGGACGGTGACCGTACTCGCGACGCTCGTCGAGGCCGACGACCCGGATCCCGACGACCTCACCACGGCCGCCGAAGCGCTCCGGGAGACCCTCGCCGACCGCGTCGACCCCGTCGATCGGGGCAGCGACGGGGGATCGACCACGCCGCTCGGCTACGTGACCTTCGCCGTCCCCGAGGCCGACGCGTCGCTGGTCGAGGCCGCGACCTCCTACACGGTCGCCCGTCGACGGACGAACGTCTTCCCGCTCGTGTACGACTGCGAGCGCGAGACCCTCCACCGCCACGAGGTCCCCCGGTTGAAGGGCCGAGGGATCTACCGCCGGCAGGCGCGTGACGCGGAGCGGCTCTTCGATGTCTGAGCCCCTTCGAGACGTGGCCCGGCTGGCAGTTCGTCGGAGAAGGTGAGGCCGGTGACGCGTCGGAAAGCGAGGTGCGCGCGACCGCGCAGCGTGGCCGCTCAGTTCAGCCGTTCGGCGATCCGCGCCGCGCCCTCGGCCGCGGCGGTCGCGGGGTCGTCCGGCGAGACGACCTCGACGTCGCGGTCGAGTTCCGCGCTCAGACGCGCTTCGAACGCCTCGGTGAGCCCCGGAATGCAGGCCATTCCACCGGTGACCGCGATGGGGCGGCCGAGCGCCAGCTGGTAGGGCTTCATGTGGTCGTTCGCGAGCTCCGGGAGGAACTCGTTGGCGACCGCGTCGACCGCGTCGTCGATGTACCGATCGATCGGCTCTCCGACGCCGCGGTCGACGGTGAACTCGTGGCTCCCGCCGCCGGGCTGCTGGACCACGTCCGTGAACGGCTCGAAGTCGTCCACGTCGGCGTGTTCCTCCTTGTACTCCCGGGCGGTCGTCCGGTCGATGTGGACGCGACCCTGGCTCTCCTCCTCGACGGCGGCGACGATCCAGCGGTCGACCTCGTTGCCCGTCACCGAGCCGGTCGAGAACGGCGAGAGCTGCTCGCCGCGCCGGTACGCGCACGCCTCCAGGGTCGTCGAGCCCATGTTGACCGAGACGAACACCTCGTCGATCGCGTCGAGCCCGTCGCCGTAGGCGGGGATCGCCCCGCACAGCGACTCGGGGAAGCTCCGGACCGCGGCCTCGCCGATAGACGAGCCCTCGATGACGGACTTGAGGTTCTCGACGCCCGTCTCGTTGTCGATGGTGGGGACCGCGTAGACGACCGCGCTGTCTTCGGGGACGTCGTGGGCCTCGACGACCGCCTCGAAGAAGCGCTCGGCGTCGGTGACGCTCGCGTCGTCCTCGGGGAGGCCCGACCGGAGCATGAACCGCACCGTGTCGGGGTACTCGATCGCGGCCTCGTGGCCGAACAGCGCCTGCTCTTCGCCCGTGATGGCGTCCTCGTAGGTTGCCAGACACGTCAGCGTCGAGCGGCGTTCGCGTCCGTCGCGGCCGTCGGGGACGTCGAACACCGTCCGGGTGCTGCCGAGTTTCACCCCGACCGGGGCCGGGGCGTTCTGGTCGTCGAACTCCGTCGCGTCCGTGGATTCTGCGTCGCTCATGGGAAATCACTCGCACACGAAGCGATCCGGACGATGGAGACGAGACTGATCCGGTGGTCCGCGGGCGTGAAGGGCCGATCGCGGCTCGGCGCGTCGAAGCCGGCGAGCCGACGCGCGAGGGCGTCGGCCGCGTCGTCAGCAACCCAGCCGAGTTCCGCGTAGTACGACAGCGCGTCCCGGCTCCGCAGGTGGCCGCCGACGTCGACGAGGTAGCCGAGCCACTCGCCGATCTCGCGTTCCGCGTCGGTCGACGCCGGGATCGCCGTCAGGTACGGCCGGTCGCCGGCGTCCTCCTCGCTCGAGTTCAGCCGCAGCCCACGGCGACGCCCGAGCAGCTCGACGA
>NZ_WPCE01000133.1 GCF_009742825.1 Halorubrum sp. CBA1125 | reverse complement strand
TCCACGCGTCCGGGGCGGCGCCGATCGCGCCCGTCACCCGCGACGAGGACCGCGCGATGGGCCGGACGAACGACGCCCTCGCGTACGGCGGGGAGGTTCACCTCCAGGTCGCACGCGACGACGACCGCTTCGATCAGATCGTCTCGACGGCCCGCGAGGAGTACGGCACCCCGTTCGTGGAGGTGTTCGAGGACGCTGGCTGGGACTTCTACGAAGTCGACGAGAGCGTCTTCGCGCCCGCGACGGTGACCGTCGACGTGGTGGACGGACCGGTCTACACCGTGGGCGAGACCGACGAGGAACTGCTCGCAGAGTCGTTCGGCTACCGCTGAGTCGGCGGACCGCGCCGATGCGACTCAAACCCGTCCCGGAGCCGCCGACCGACCTCGACGACCTCCGCGCGTTCCAGCGAGCGGTCCCGCTCGTCCCGGGGCGCACCGACGACTGTTGCGCCCGTCTCCGCCGGCGGTGTGACCTCCCGGATCGGCAGACTGCGAACGACTGGCTGGCCTTCCTCCGCGCGCTCGGGCTGGCCGAGGAGACGCCGCGGGGGTACGTCCGGACCGACGCGGCGCCGACCAAGGAGCGCGTTCGCGAGGGACTCAGAGCGAGCGTCCTCCACGTCCCGGAGGCGATCGAGGAGCTGCGGAGGGGTTCGGCGGACCCGACGACCGAATCGGACCCGCTCACCGCGGAAGCCCTGTTCGCGGCCACGCGGGGATCCGTGCCGCGTCACGATCGGGCGCGGAATCCGGACTGGGAGGCCGCGTGGCGCGAGCGCGCCGACCGGCTGCTCCGCTGGCTCGCGCTGGTCGACCTCGCCGAGCGGGTCGCCCTCCCCGACGGTCGAACCGGCTACGTCGCCGGCGACGCCCTCGCGTCGAGGGGGCGAGACGAGGCGTGACAAGCCTTTTACTCGGAGCCGGAGAGGGTATCGCATGGGACGATTCGACGAGGAGCCGGGGACGCGGAGGGTCCAATACGAGCCGGCGAGCGTGAAGGACCTGCTCGTCGAGATGAAAGACACCGCGGAGCTGCTCATCGACCTGTCGTACTCTGCGGTCCTCCACGCGAGCCCGACCGTCGCCCACGAGGTGGTCGAGCTCGAACACCGGATGGACGTCCTCCAGATGCGGGCCTGGATGAGCCTCATGCTCGCCGCCCGGAAGCCGAGCGAGGCCGAGACGCTCGCCCCGGTGCTCGGCGTCGTCGGCGCGGCCGACAAGATCTCGGACGCCGCCGGCGACATCGCGAAGATCGTCACCGAGGAGATCGGTCTCCCCGACGCGATGCGGGGCGCGCTCACCGAGGGCGTCGAGACGCTCGTGCGCGGCACGGCCGTCGACGGGTCGCCCTACGACGGGCGGACGCTCGAGGACATCGACCTGGAGTCCGAGACGGGCGTCCGCGTGATCGCGATCCGCCGCGACGAGGACTGGATCCTCAACCCCGGCCCCGAGACGCGGATCGAAGCCGGCGACGTCGCGCTCCTCCGCGGGCCGGAGGCCGGCGTCGCCGAGGTGTACCCGGAGCTGACTGGCGAGACGTTCCAGCCGGACGAGCCCGCCGAGCCCGCGGTCGACGACCTCGAACGCGCGGTCGACTCGATCGTGTTGATGCGAGACCTCTCGGAGCTGGCCGTCGACCTCGCGTACGGTTCGGTGCTGTTCGACAACGAGGAGCTGGCCGAGGAGGTCCGCAACCTCGAGATCGAGGTCGACGCGCTCCAGTCGCGCTTCGAGGTGTGGACCCTCCGGGCCGCTCGCGAGGCGGACGATCCCGTGTCGCTCCGCGGGCTGATCCACCTCGCGTCGCCACCGAGGAGATCTCCGACGCCGCCGAGGAGATCACCGAGGGCGTCGTCCGCGACCTCGGCGTCCACCCGGTCGTCGAGATGGCGGTCCGGGAATCCGACGAGATCATCACCCGCACCGTGGTCGGCCCGGGGAGCGACCTCGTCGACACGCGCGTCGAGGCGGGCGTCCCGGTGACCGACGTCTCGACGAGCGTCATCGCGATCCGTCGCCCCGACGAGGGGTGGCTGGTCGGCCCCGACCTCAACACGACGCTCCGGGCGAACGACGTGGTCATCTCCAAGGGCACTCGCACCTCCGCGGAGGTGTTCGATGCGCTCGCGGCGTGAGACGACCACGGGCGCGCACCACGGCGAGGATCGGCGCCGGCCGGTGACGGCGACCGGGAGACGGGAGGAAGCCCGATGACGGTGACCGGGAGACGGGGGGACCGGCGGTGACGGCGGCCGACACCGACCGGGAAGCGCTCGCCCGGGCGTACTACGAGGCGCTCGACGCGGGCGACTACGACCGGCTCGCGTCGCTGCTCGACCCGGCGTTCGTCCAGCGGCGCCCGGACCGGACGTCGAGGGTCGCGACCGGTTCGTGGCGTTCATGCGCGACGAGCGGCCGATGACCGACACCACTCACGCGGTCGACGCCGTCTATCCCCGGGGGCCGGGCGTCGCCGTCCGCGGGCGGCTGCTCGACTCCGACGGCGAGGTCCTGTTCGCGTTCGTCGACGTCTTCGCGGTCGAGTCGGGACGGCTCGCGACGCTGGAGACGTACACGAGATCGGGCGAGGAGTGAGTTCGGCGCGAGTTCGGGTCCCCGGACCGGTCACTCGTCGATCACGGGGTTCGACAGGGTGCCGATTCCCTCGTAGGTGATCTCGACGCGTTCGCCCGGCTCGACGAGCCCGGGGTTCGCCGGGCTGCCGAACGCGACGCAGTCGCCCGGCCGGAAGGTGAACCGCTCGGAGAGGTACGCGACGATCTCGCGTGGACCGAACAATATCAGTTCGGTGTTGGCGTCCTGTCGGAGCTCGCCGCCCACGGTGGTCTCGATGTCGAGCCCGGTCGGGTCGACGTCGGTCTCGATCCACGGACCGAGCGGCGCGGAGCCGTCGAACGCCTTGCGCGCGGTCCGGCCCTGCTGGTCGAGCGCGTCCACGTCGTTCAAGATCGTGTAGCCGCGGACGACGTCCGGGACGTCCTCGGGGTCGAGGTCGCGACAGCGCTCGTCGATCACCGCGACGAGCTCGCCGGCGTACGTCAGCTCGTCGGTCCACGCGGGGTACCGGATCGGCTCGCCGTGTCCGAGCAGGCTCGCGGGCGGCTTGACGAAGAAGTCCGGCTCGTCCGGCCGTTCGTACTGCATCTGATCGAGCGTCTCGGCGTAGTTCCGCCCGACGCAGTAGAGCGCGCTGGGGTCACACGGCGGGAGCAGTCGACCGTCCCGACCGACCTCGTAGCGGCCGTCCTCCGCGGTCACGGTTCCGTCGTCGTACCGGCCCGCGACCGGTCCGTCCGGCGTGAGCAAGCGAGCGAGTCGCATACTCCGCGGTCCACGGCCGGCGTCGAAAAGGCATCGGAAAGGCGTCGAATCGCGCGAACCGCGTCGAAAAGACATTGAAAAGGCGTCCCCATCGACGGCGACACGCGTCACTCGGAGGGGGACGTCTCGTCGCCGTCGGGTACTCCGATGACGACGCCCGACCGGATCTCCAGTGCGGTCTCGAACTCCGCCCGGCGACCGCCGTCGCCCGCGCGCTCGACGGCGGCCTCGTGGGCGCGGACGACGGCCGCGCGCTCGCGGTCGTCGAGGCCGAGCCGCTCGGCGACGCGCTCCCAGTGGTGGGGCTCGACGAGGAACGTCTCGCAGTCCGCGTCGACCGCGATCCGCTCGTACCGCCGCCGGTACTCGTCGATTCGGGATCCGAGGTCCGCCTGCACCCGCGCGAGCAGGTCGGGGAGGCGTTCAGCCGGGACGCTCGCGAGCGCGGCCGCCTTCACCAGAGCCGGCCCCTCGATCGGATACTCGCCCGACTGCGACCCCTCGTCGCCCCCCATCACCCGCCGGCCCGCATCGCCTTCTGCTTGTACCGCGGGAGGAGATCGCCGAGGGTCTCTGGATCGCCTGCGAACGACGTCCGCACCTCGGTCAGCGTGAGGCTGCCCCCGACTTTCACCGTCTCGGTCGCGAGCGTCGCGCGCCAGCCGTCGCCGTCGACGCGGGTCGCCTCCGCGGGGTCGTCCGTCCCGACGAGTTCCCCGCCGAGATTGACGAGGTAGTGCGCCGCGAGCCGCCGGGAGATGCCGCGGTACGTGACCTCTTCGCGCACCCATCCCGCTTCCGCGGGCGGGCCCGCCTCGTCGCTGGCGCTCCCGTCGTCTGCAGAAGCTTCCTCGTCGCCAGCACCGCCGCCGGCTGCGGGAGCCTCCTCGTCGCTCATGTGCCCCCGGCAACCGGTGGGAACACCGAGAGCCGGTCGCCCTCTTCGAGGGTCGTGTCGAGCCCGTCGAGGTGGAGCACCTCGCGGCCGTTCTTCAACACGTTGATCTGCGGGGCCAGCTCGCCGTTGACGATCAGGCGTCCGTCCATCCCCGCGTACTCCGCCTCCAGCTCGCGTAACACGTCCCCCACGGTCGTTCCCTCCGCGAACTCGGCGGTGACGACCTTGTCGCCGGCCGCCTCGCGGAACGTCGCGAAAAACCGCAGTTCCAGTTCCATACCGATCCCTCGTGACGCGGCGGCTTAAAAACGGTCGACGCCGGCAGGACGAGCGGGGGCCGTCTCGCTACAGGTCCGAGAGCCGGATCCCGTCCTCGACGATCCGAAAGCTGCGTTCGCGGTCGAGGTGATCGGCGAGCCAGTCGTGGTCGTGCAGCTGGCCGATGAGCTCTACGTAGAGGTTCCGCCACGCGATCGCGTAGATCGGCGACTGTCCCCACGCGCGGAGTTCCGGGACGAACTCGTGGTACGTGCTCGCCTGTGTCTCCATGCGCTCGACCGCGTCCGCGACGATCCCGGCCGCCTCCGCGGGGTCCGTCCCGTCGATCTCTTCGTTCAGGCGCGACTGGATGCTGGCTATCGCCCGTCGCATGTCGCGCTCGGCGGTCTCGTCGTCCTCCGGCAGCGACTCGACGACGCCCCGCGGCACGCCGAGTTCGATCTCTGGCATGTCGTGGGCTCGGGGCCCAGCGATGAAAAACCCACCCGACTCACGGCGTCGGCGCCGCCTTCTGGAGGGCCGTCTCGGCGATGTTGCCCCCGTAGTCGGCGGATCGGAGCACCGAGTCGACGACCAGCCCGAGCAGCTGCGCTCGGGTCGGATCGAGGGATCGGAGCAGCTCGTCGATCGACCGCACTCGCTCGTCGATCGCCCTGACGCTCGCCCGCGCCTCGTTCGCCCGACGGGTCGCCGCCTCGCTGTCGTCGTCGAACAGGGCGTCCATGGCCCCGTCGATCACGTCGACGGCGTCTTCGTAGAGTTCCTCGACCGCCTCGACGACCTCCTCGGGGAGCGGCTCCTCGATGCTGAGCGTGAGGTGGGCGATCTTGGTCGCGTGGTCGCCGATCCGCTCTAACTGTCGGGCGCTGGAGTGGTAGTCGAAACACTCCTCGCGGGGGAGTCCGAGCTCCTCGATGGCCCTGGGCGTCCGGAGCGTCGTGCGGAAGATTCGCGAGACGACGAGCCACAGCCTGTCGAGGTCGTCGTCTCGCGCGATCACGTCGCGTGCGAGGTCGTGATCGTGGTCGGCCAGCGCGGCGATCGCGTCCTCCAGCATCGACAGCGAGATCAGCCGCATCCGGGTGACGGCGTTGTGGACCGACAGCTCCGAGGAGTCAAGCAGGTCCTGTACCACGACCCGGTCGCGGGTCTCTTCGAGCACCTCCAGCCCGACCAGTCCCTGTACGGCTTCGCGGATCGTCGACCGCTGGTCGGTGGTTATCTCCGCCCCCTCCAGCTCGATGACGTCGAACCCGCTGACGTACATCGTCATCACGGCGCGGGTGAGCGCCTGGCCCGTCAGGTCGGCGACGTCGAGCGTCCCCCGGGTGCGCTCCTCGTCGGACGTCGGCGTGAGAAACAGCGAATCGCCGTCGGGGTGAAACTCGATCTCGGTCCCGGCCTCCACGTCGTTTTCGGTCGCCCACGTCTTCGGGATCGAGACCGTGTACGTCGAGCCGCCGGTGACCTGCACCTTCCTGGTCTCCATGTGCGTCGTTGGCGGTCTGGATACCTTAAACCTGTCCAAGATATATATTTAGTCGTACAGAGCGATATAGAGACGTTTAGTCGCCATCTACCGACTGTCCGACGAGGTATTCTCGCCAGTTTTAGAAAACCATCGAGGATACGGTGAAAATACATATGGATATATAGACACGGTCGACGGCCAGCGGGTCGGCAGCGTTCGGCTACCTCTCGCCGGTCACAGGACCCGATTTCGGAGGTCCTCGCCGTCGGCCAACCGATCCACGTTGTCGGCGAGGATGTCGGCGACGCGGTCATAGTAGTCCGGCGTGTGGCCGGCGTTGTGCGGCGTGATCGTCACGTTGCCGAGCCCCCACAGCGGGTGGTCCTCGGGCAGGGGTTCCGGGTCGGTGACGTCGAGCGCCGCCCCTCGAATCCGGCAGTTACGGAGTTCGCTCACGAGCGCGTCCGTGTCGACGATCGGTCCGCGCGCGATGTTGACCAGCACGGCGTCGGACCGCATCGTCCGGAACGCCTCGGCGTCGACGAGTCCGCGCGTGGTCTCGGTGAGCGGGCACGCCAGCACCACGTACTCGGCGTCGGCGATCGCCTCGTGGAACTCGTCGAATCCGTACACCCGGTCCGTCGGTCCGCCCTTCTCGGGGGAGTAGCGGACCCCGTTCGTCTCCACGTCGAACGGCTGCAGGCGGTCGACGATCGCCGAACCGATCGCGCCGAGCCCGACGACCGCCACCGTCGACCCGTACACCTCGGTCGTGTCGTAGGTTCGCCACTCCCGGCGTGACTGCTGGCGTACCGCCAGGTGCGACTGGCGCGCGTGACCGATCATCGCGCCGACGACGTACTCGGAGATGTTCCGCTCGTGGACCCCCGAGGCGTTCGTCACCGCGACGCCGTGGTCTTCGAGGAGGTCCTGCGGGAGGTGGCCGGTGCCGGCGAAGACGCACGCGAACAGCTCCAGCTCCTCTGCGGCAGCCAGTAGCTCCTCGTCGATGTTCAGCCCGACCGCGATCCGGGCGGTGCGGATCAGTTCCCGCTCCTCCGCCGGGGTCCGGGCATGGGCCACATCTGCATCCGGGAGCCGCTCGCGGATCACGTCGACGAGGTCTCCGGCGCCCATCCCGTGAACCGTCTGTCGCAACACGACGACGTCTGGATCGCTCATGAGCGGTGACTCGCCCCAACGGATAAAAAGCATGGCCGTCCGGCGACCGGTGCCGGATCCGTGCGGTTCAACGCGTCGCCGGCGGACGATGGCGGTTTCGTGACTGGCGGACGAGGATGATCACGTGGCTGACGAACGAGCACGATCCTGTCGCTGACAGCTTAGTTCCCTGAAAAGTGCTCGGTCAGGGATTTGAACCCTGGTCGTCGGCTGTCTTCCAAACCGGCGCGTCGACGCGCCGCGTCTGCCGAAAGGCCAACATGATTGGCCGGACTACACCAACCGAGCGCGTCTCCGGGTTGTGCTGCCTCCGATTTAACTCTTCTCAACTCGCGGTCCCGTGGGATCGTTCGCCACGCCGATCGGGGGACGGGGGACCCCCGAACAGATTGACCCGGGTCACGCCGAACGGCGGAGCGAACACGCGATCGGCGCCCCGACGTCGGTCACCACGCCGTACGGTCGTCCCTCGCTACGCGTCGTCGATGAGGTCGCCGAACACGGACGCGGCGGTGTCCGGCACGTCGAAGTCGTGGTAGTGTTCGCCCTTCTCGTTCGAGAGGATGTTGAGCGCGGCGGCCGCGCCGTCGCCGGCCGAGATGACCGCCTGCCACTCCTCGGCGCGGGCCATCGCGCCCGTGGCGTAGGCCCCCTCGACGCTCGTCTCTAGCCGACGACGGAACGCTCGACGCTCGCATCGCGTTGTGGAGCGCGG
>NZ_WPCE01000072.1 GCF_009742825.1 Halorubrum sp. CBA1125 | reverse complement strand
CCGGTCTCTCGCGGCGACGTCGGTCGAGGCGCCGCCTCCAGCGCCTCGAAGCGCGCAGCGACCCGTCCCGGACCGCGTCGAGCACGTCGAACGCCGAGTTCGACAGCTCGCGCGCGGCCGCGAGGCTGTTCGCGGCGGCGGTCGAGCTCCGCGTCCGCCCCGCTGGCGACCTCGATGTCGCCGTCGCCGCCCGGGTCGATCGCGCCCCGCACGTCCGCGAGAGCCGTCGCCGCGTCGCGCAGCGCCGCCCCGTCGAGGGCGCCGATCGCGGCGAACGGGCCGTCCGTGAGTCCGGCCTCCTGGAGCGCGACCGCCGTCTCGACGGCCGCCCTGTCCGACCCGTCCGCCTCGTCGTAGGCGTCGAACGCCTCGACGACCCGGTCGCGGACGGCCCCGTCCAGCGCCGTCCACGCGTCGCGGGCGGCGACCACGCGGTCGAGCCGCGTTTCGACCGACTCGCGGTCCGCGAGCGGCGTCAGCACCCGTATCCGGTCGGCGGCGTGCGCGGTGAGCGCGTGGCCGGCCGCCCGCGCGAGGAGGTCGTCGTACACCGCGCGGGTGTCGCTCGTCGCGAGGACCGCCATACCGGCCTCGCCGTTCGCCCGGCGGAGGATGCTGGTCGCTCGCCCGCGGTGGAGCCCCGCGTCGACGAGCGCCCGCACGTCCGCGGACTCGATCGCCTCGACCGCCCGTTCGGTCCCGAGCGACTCGGCGAGGCGCTCGCTCGTCTTCGGGCCGATCCCCCAGTAGTCCTCCAGTCGCATACGCGGTACTGTCGGCCGGGTGCCTTGGCAGTTTCGTCGGTTCGGGTACGACGATCCCCGACGCCTCGCGATGCGTCGCCGATCCGCCGGGGCGACCCGAGGCGCCAAGGCGCTGTAGGATCCACACCGCCCATGGCACGCGTCACGGTCTGGAACGAGTACCGACACGAGCGGGAGCGCGAGGACGTCGCCGCGGTGTACCCCGACGGGATCCACGCGGCGATCGCCGATCCGCTCGCCGCGGCCGGCCACGACGTCCGCACCGCCACCCTCGACGAGGGGCCCGAGCACGGGCTCACGGACGCCGTCCTCGCGGACACCGACGTCCTCCTCTGGTGGGGCCACGCCGCCCACGACGAGGTGCGCGACGCCGTCGTCGACCGCGTCCACGAGCGCGTTCTCGACGGGATGGGGCTGATCGCGCTCCACTCCGCGCACTACTCGAAGGTGTTCAAGCGCCTGATGGGCACCAGCTGTTCGCTCAGGTGGCGCGAGGCGGGCGAGCGCGAGCGGCTGTGGGTCGTCGAACCGGGCCACCCGATCGCCGACGGAATCGACGAGTACGTCGAACTGACGGAGACTGAGATGTACGGCGAGCGCTTCGACGTGCCCCAGCCCGACGCGCTCGTGTTCACCTCCTGGTTCGAGGGCGGCGAGGTGTGTCGCTCGGGCTGTACTTACCGCCGGGGGAGCGGGCGGGTGTTCTACTTCCGACCGGGCCACGAGACGTACCCCATATACTACGACGACGACGTGCGGCGGGTGCTCCGCAACGCGGTCGCGTGGGCGAACCCAGGGGAGGGTCCGACGCCCGACTTCGGCAACGCAGATCCGATCGAGGATCTCGACGCCACGAGTCCGGACGACCGGACGACTTACTGACTTCCCGATACTTCCCGGAGGTCCACGAACGCGGCCATCACCGCCGACTCCGCCTTTCGGAGGTGTTCCGAGGCGGTGCTCGGCGAGGCGTCGATCCGCGCTGCGACCTCCTCGACGGTGGCCTCCCGCGGGGCCTCGTAGTACCCGATCTCGACGGCGGCCGCGAGCGCGTCGAACTGTCGATCGGTCAGGTCCGGGTCGAAGAGGTGCTGTCGCCAGTCGTACTCGCCGATCCGGAGGACCGTGGTCTCGATCCGATCGGGGAGCCCCGCGAGCGCGTCCCGGAGCGGTTCGCCCTCGCCGACGACCGTGAGGCGCGCCACGCCGTCCGGCCGGAACTCGATCGGCGGGACGACCACGACGCCGGTCCGCTGGAGCGGGTCGAACATCGCGTCGTCGACCGCGTCGCGCCGCTGCGTGAGGAAGACGTAGTGACCCGTCTCGTCGATCCGCGTGACCTCGAACTCGCGGATCCGGTCCACCGACCGGAGCGCGTCGGCGTACACGTCGATGTCGCCTTCCACGTAGAACAGGAACGTGTCGTCCGGGTCGCCGAGGGTCGTCCCCTGCACGAGCACATCGCGCTCTATCGCCTCGGACTCGTCGATGAGCCGGTGTATCGGGTGCATGAGGTCCGGCGGGTGCCGGAGTTCGGCCCGGAGGTACTTCACGTCGGCCAGTGACGGCGCGGGCGTTATAAATACCCGTCGTGAGCCGGCAGAAGCCTCGGGGGGTCGGCCCGCGTTCGTCCGCGTATGTCGACCGACGGGCTGATCGAACGCGACGAAGCCGCCCCCGAGACGGACCCGTTCGCTCCCATTTCGGAGCTGATCGTCGGACGCGAGACGCACCTGAACGCCCCCGCCGCTCGTATCCGGCCGGACGCGGTCCAAGCGGCGCTCTCGACGCTCAGATCGGAGGGGGGATACGACCACCTGGCGTGCGTCACGGCCCAGGAGTACGAGAACCGCTACGAGACGATCTACCACCTCCGATCGTTCGACGACCCGACACGGGAGGTGAGCGTCGTGGTCCCCGCGGACAGGGACGACCCCGTCTCCGAGACGGCCGAGCCGGTCTTCCGGACGGCCGGCTGGCACGAGCGGGAGGCGTACGACCTGGTCGGCATCGAGTACGAGGGGCACCCGGACCTGCGGCGGATCCTGCTGCCCGAGACGTGGCAGGGTCATCCCCTCTCGATGGACTACGACAAAGACCGGCCGCAGATCGCCACGCTCGCCGAGAACGAGCCCGTCGAGCCGGGATCGTCGACGGCGACCGACAGCGACACCATGCTCCTCAACGTCGGACCGCACCACCCGGCGACCCACGGCGTGCTCCACCTCGAGGTCACGCTGGACGGCGAGCAGGTGGTCGACGTCGAGCCCGACATCGGCTACATCCACCGGTGTGAAGAGCAGATGGCCCAGTCGGGCACCTACCGCCACCAGATCATGCCGTACCCCGACCGCTGGGACTGGGGCGGGGGCGGACTCCTCAACGAGTGGGCGTACGCGCGGGCGGCCGAGGACCTCGCGGATATCGAGGTGCCCGAGTACGCGCAGGTGATCCGGACGATGGCCGCGGAGCTGAGCCGGATCCTCTCGCACATGCTGGCGATGGGGGCGTACGCGCTCGACGTGATCGGCGACTTCACGGCGACGTTCATGTACGCCATCCAGGAGCGCGAGCGGGTACAGGACATCTTAGAGGACCTGACGGGCCAGCGGCTGATGTTCAATTACTTCCGGCTCGGCGGCGTCGTCTGGGACCTCCCCGAGCCGCGCGAGGCGTTCCTCTCGAAGGTACGGGAGTTCCTCGACGGACTCCCGCGGCGGCTGGAGGAGTACCACGACCTCCTCACCCGCAACGAGATCCTCCAGCTTCGGACGGTCGACACGGGCGTCCTCCCGCCCGACGTGGCGAAGGAGTACGGCTGCACCGGCCCCGTGCTCCGCGGTTCCGGCGTCGACTACGACCTGCGCCGCGACGACCCGTACGGCTACTACGACGAACTGGATTGGGAGGTCATAACCGAGGAGGGGTGTGACAACTACTCCCGCCTGCTCGTCCGGATGCGCGAGGTCGAGGAGTCGGCGAAGATCATCGAGGGGTGCGTCGACCTGCTCGAAGACTGGCCCGAAGACGAGCGCACCATCCAGGCGAACGTCCCCCGCACGCTCCGGCCGGACGACGACACCGAGATCTACCGCGCGGTCGAGGCCGCCAAGGGGGAACTCGGCATCTACATCCGCGCCGACGGCACCGACGAGCCCGCCCGCTTCAAGATCCGGGGACCGTCCTTCTCGAACCTCCAGGCGCTCCCGGAGATGGCCAACGGCGAGTCGATCCCGGACCTGATCGCCGCGCTCGGCAGCCTCGACACGATCATGGGCGAAGTGGACCGGTGAGTCGTCGGCGTCCGCTCGGCGAGCCGACGGCTGGAGGCTGTAGAGCGACCGCCGCTACGGTGCGGACGTTGAAAGGTGACCGCCTCACGCGAACGCGAGACGACCAGCGGTGTCACACACCGGCGGCCGGTCAAGTGAGAATCCGCTGCGTTCGCATATAAACCCTCGTTCGCGCGAGCGTCGGTGGCGGGCCGTTCTGCGAACGCCGACGGACCGCGGAGGCCTACTCCGGCCGGTGGACCTCGCCGTCGCGCGAGTCGGCGTCCTTGCGACGGAGCGCGGCGGCCGCGTTGTTCGCGTCGTAGCCGAAGAACACGTCTTTCGCGTACGTCTCGGCGACCTCGGTCGCGCGGATCAGGTCGTCGACGCCGACGTCGACCGCGTACAGCTCGAGCGAGAACGGCGTCTCCGGCGGGGCGCCGTGGAGATCGTAGTCGCCGCCGAGCCGCGACCGGAAGCCGCGCGCGATCGCTTCGAGCCAGTACGTCGTCGCGTACTCGGTGTCGTAGAGGGGGACGACGAACTCGTCGACGTGTTCGGCGATCCGGTCGAGGTCGAGCCCGGCGCGCTCGTAGAGGTGTCCCGGGTAGGGATCGGGATACAGCGTGAGCAGCACGCGCCCGGGCACCCGCGCGGCAGCGTCGGCGACGAACTCGGCGATCACGTCCGCGCGCCACTCGCGCCGGTCGGCGCGGTCGCTCTCCGCGAACAGCCGCTCGCAGCGGTCGCAGCGACAGAATCCCTCGCGCGGGAACCCCACGTCGTCGAGCCGGACGTCGTCGCTCTCGGCGGCGCAGTCGTCGAGTATCTCCAGCAGTCCCTCCCGGTACTCGGGGTGCGTCGGGCAGATGTACGTCCAGTCGAAGTAGTCGCGGTCGCGGGTCGCCCGCTCGCCGTCCGCGTCGACGGGGACGAGGTCGGGGTTCTCGCTCGCCGCGGCGTTGTCGCCGAAACACGACACCATGTTCACGGCGTTCGGCAGCGGCGCGGCGGCCCGGCCCGTGACGTCTTTCACCTCGTAGAAGCCGAGGTCGAAGGGAGCCATCTCGACTTCGTCGGCGTTGCGCGTGACGACCCCGTACATGGCCGCCGCTACGGGACTGGCCGGTAAAAGCGGCGGGAATCCGTCCGCGGGCGGCGGTCGGGAGACCTATCCGCAAGCGGCGGTCGGTTACTCGACTTCCACCGGCTCCTTGTCGCCGGCGAGGAGGAAGTACGCGAGCGCAACCAACGACAGTGCGAGGACGAGCTTGGCTTTCGTGCTCATACCAACCGGTTCGTGCCAGGGCCGCTAAAGCTTACCGGAGGCGACACCACTCGGGCGAGGGCTACACGTCGATGTGGTCGGCGATGTCGTCCCGCAGGATCGTCGAGCAGTAGTCACAGCGCACGCCGTCGGCGACGACGTCGAACCGGGTCTCGACCGGCTCGTCGTCGTTCGTGATGCAGTTGCGGTTCGGACACGAGAGCACGCCGCTCACGCCGTCCGGTCGGGTGACGCGGTTCTTCTCGACCACCTCGAACTCGCGGACGATGTTGATCGTCGCCTCCGGCGCGATGAGCGAGAGCACGTCGACCTCCGACTGCGACAGCTCCCGCCCCTCGACTTTCACGATGTCCTTGCGGCCGAGCCGGTCGGAGGGGACGTTCATCCCGACGGAGACCGCGAGCCCCTCCGAGCCGTCGATCCCGAGGATCGCGAGCACGTTCAGCGCCTGCCCGCTCTCGACGTGGTCGATGACGGTGCCGTCGCGGATCTTCGAGACGCGCAGCTCGTGTTCGCTCATCGGTCCACCTCCAGCCCCTCGGCGGCCTCCGCGTTCTCGAGCAGCGTGTCGAGCAGCGCCATCCGCACCGGGATCCCGTTGTGCGCCTGCTCGAAGTACCGGGCGTGGTCGGTCTCGTCGACGTCGGGCGCGATCTCGTCGACCCGCGGGAGCGGGTGCATCACGGTGAGGTCGTCCGAGGCCGCCGCGAGCGTGTCGGCGTCGATCTGGTACTCGCCGGCGACGCGGTGGTACTCGTTCTCGTCGGGGAAGCGCTCCTTCTGGATCCGGGTGACGTACAGCACGTCGAGGTCGCCGAGGACGGCCTCCAAGTCCGTGTGTTCGCGCACCTGCGCGCCGGTCTCGTGGAGGTCGAACCGGACCGAACGCGGGAGCCGCAGCGACTCCGGGCTGATGAAGTGCTGGTTGACGTCGAAGTTGGTGAGCGCGGCCGCGAGCGAGTGGACCGTGCGGCCGTACTTCAGGTCGCCCATGATACCGACGGTGAGGTCGTCGAGTCCGTGGTCTTCCCGGATCGTGTGGAGGTCGAGCAGCGTCTGGGAAGGGTGTTGACCCGCGCCGTCGCCCGCGTTGACGACGGGGACGTCGACCCGCTCGGCCGCCAGCGTCGCCGCCCCCTCGCTGGGGTGTCTGAGGACGAGGGCGTCCGCGTACCCCTCGACGACGCGGACGGTGTCCGACAGCGACTCGCCTTTCGACACCGACGAGGAGTCGACGTCGCCCATGTCGATCGTCTCCATTCCGAGGCGTTTGGCCGCGCTGTCGAAGCTCATCCGGGTACGCGTGCTCGGCTCGAAAAAGCAGAGCGCGAGGACGCTCCCGGCGTGCCGGCCCGCGTAGGCGGCGGGGTCGTCGGCGACCGCCCGGGCCCGGTCGAGCACCGCCTCGATGTCATCCCGCGAGAGCTGCGTCGCGGTGATGAGGTGGTCCTGACGCATCGTCGGAGAAGGGGACCGGCAGTATCTTGAATCCCTCGGCTCGGTCGACGACGACGGTGGGCACGTCCGTGGCCACCCCCGACGCGTCGGTTTCGAGATTCGAAGCGGCGAACGCGCGCGGCCGCGGTCAGACCAGGTCGGCGTACAGCGACCGGTACCGCTCCGCGATCGCGTCGAGCGAGAACGCCTCGCTGCGCGCGGCGGCGTTCTCGCCGAGCCGCCGCCGGCGGTCGGCGTCGGTTAGCGACCGGATCGCGTCGGCGAACGCGTCGACGTCGGACGCCGCGTCGGCCGCCGCCGGGTCCACCTTCAGGCAGTCCTCGCCGTCTGCCAGCCACGAGAACGTCTCGATGTCGCGGACGACCACCGCCTTCCCGGTCGTCATCGCCTCCAGGAGGGCGATCCCCTCGTTCTCCTCGTGAGTCGGGAAACAGAAGACGTCGCCCGCGGCGTACGCCCCCCGGATGTCGTCGACGTAGCCGGTGAACGTGCAGTTGTCGGGCGACTCCTCGATCAGCCGGGTGGTCTCTCTGCCCTTCAGCGACAGGTCGAGCGGGCCGAACCACGCGAAGTCGAGCTCGGGGAGCGCGCGGGCCAGTTCGACGAACGTCTCCAGTCCCTTCCGCTTTATCACGTGGCCGACGAGGAACACCGTCGGCGGGTCGAGGTCGTACCGCTCGCGGTACTCGGCCTCCAGCGACTCGAACCCGGCGAGCTTCTCGCGGTCGACGCCGTTCGAGATCACGGTCGTCGGCGCGTCGGCGTACCCCTCGATCAGCCCTCGGTTGTACTCGGAGGGGCAGACGAGCGCGTCCGCGAGCCCGTAGGCGCGCTCCAGGTACGGTCGCAACGGTCTCGCGAGCGCGTTGGTAAAACGGAAGCTGTCGCCGAAGTCCTCGGCGGTGACGTGGGTGTGCGCGACCACGGGGACGCCGCGGTCCGACGCCCGCTTCGCGTACCAGACGGACCGCGGTCCCATCAGGTTACAGTGGAGCACGTCGGCGTCGAGGGTGGGCTCGGTCGTGTACGCGATCCCGACCCGGTCGAGCATCTTGCGCTGGTGTTGGACCGACTCGCGGATCCCGCCGGTGACGTGGTCGCCGAACTCGAAGTAGTGGCTGACCCTCATCGCGGCGGGGTCGGCGCCGAGTCCGCGCCGCGGCGGACCGTCCTCACGACACTTCGAGCCACGGGACCTCCACCAGCGGCGGGATGTGGGTCTCGATGTGGTGTTCCCACACGCCCTCCTCGCCGAACGCCTCGCCGTGGTCGGCGGTCACGATCACGGTGCCGTCCAGCTCGTCGACGAGCTCGGACACCGACTCCAGCGCGATCCGCAGGTTCTCTTCGTAGAGCCTGAGCGCGGTGACCCGGGTGCCGTCTTTCACGAGGTCGGCGGGATCAAGCTCCAGCCACAGGCCGGCCTTCTGGGCGAACTCGCTGTCGTCCAGCCGGCTCTCGATCTTCGGGCGGATCGAGTCGCTGAGCGAGGAGAGGAGCCCGTCGTCGCCGTCGTCCGATCCCTCCGCCTCCGCTTCCTCCTCCTGTCGTTTGATCCCCTTCTGGATCTGCTTGAGCTTCTGACCCTTCCCGCGCGAGAGGTAGGGGGCGTGCGGCTGCATGTAGTGGAGGACGGTCCGGTCGGCGCGTTCGACCGCGTCCCGGTTGTCGCGGTACGCCTCCGCGAGCCCGTCGGGCGGAACGGTGCCGAGGTCGTCGTCCCAGCCGCTCTTCCAGACGTCGTGGACGTCGCTGATGTGTTCGGCCGCGGTCCACTCGTAGTCGCAGCTGGCGCCCCACTTGAGCTCGTTCAGCGGGATCCCGAGGTCGTTGATGAACGGGTTCCCGGAGAAGTACGCGATGTCGTGCTCGCCGGTGAACGTGCGGTAGGCCCACTCGGGCGTCGACGACCCGTTGCTCCGGCGCTTCTCGAGGGTCCCGTCGAGGTACTCGTCGTACACGTCGGCGAAGACGTCGTACCGACACGCGTCGAGCACCACGCAGTGATCCCACTCCGATTCGAGGAACCGCTGGTCTTTCATCGGTGGATCCGTCGTCCCGCCCGTACGTATGTATTCTCATTGCGTCCGATCGGTCCGATCTCGTTGCGTCCGATCAGTCGATTCAAGTTCGCTACCGCGTACGTCCCGTCATGGACGGACGACGTCGCCCGGCGCTCCTGATCGGCGGGCTCGCCGCGCTGGGGATTCTCGCCGCGCTCTTCGTGCTCGTTGGCGTCGAACGCGTCGTCTCGACGGTCCTCTCGGCCGACCCGACCTTCGTCGCCGCGACCGCCGGGCTGGCGCTCTGCTGGCTCGCCGCGTGGAGCCTCATGCTGCGGACCGTGCTGGCGTCGCTGTCGGTGTCGCTGTCGGTCACAACGTCCTTCCTGGTGTACGCCGGGGCGGTGTTCGCCAACAACGTCACCCCGTTCGGGCAGGCCGGCGGCGAGCCGGTCGCGGCGGCGCTCATCTCGAAGGTGTCGGGGTCGCGGTACGAGACCGGCCTCGTCGGCATCGCGAGCGTCGACGTGCTCAACGTCGTCCCGTCGATCGCGCTGGTGTTCCTCGGCGTCGGCTACTACGCGGCGTCGACCGCCATCGGCGACCGTCTCGAGGTCGCCGTCGCCGTCGCCGTGGGGCTCGTCGCAGCGATCGTCACCGGGATCGCGTTCGTCTGGCGGTACCGCCAGGCGGTGATCGCCCGCCTGCCAGGCGCGGTGGGCGGCGCAGTCGGCCGGTTCGACCGGTTCGACGCGGCCGCCGTCGAGACCTCCCTCACCGATCGGCTCCGACACTTCTTCGACGACATCGAGCGCGTCGGCACCAGCCGGCGCCGCCTCGTCGCGGTCGTCGGGCTCTCGCTCGCCGGCTGGCTGTTCCAGGCGGCCGCGCTCACGGCCGCGTTCGCGGCGGTCGGCCACGACGTCTCGCCGGCGATCACGCTCTTCGTGGTCCCGCTCGCGTACGTCGCCGGCGCGACCCCGCTGCCCGGCGGGCTGGGCGGTATCGAGGCCGCCTTCGTCGCGCTGCTCGTCCCGACGACCGGCGTCGCCGCCTCGACCGTCACCGCCGCCGTCCTCGTCTTCCGCGGCGGGGTCTACTGGCTCCCGGTGGTGATCGGCGGGATCTCCGTGTCCGCGTTCGGCGTGAACGCGGCGCGGTGACGCCTGACCGCGCCGCGAGAGCCGTCAGGACCGGTCCCCGCGCGCGCTCAGAAGAAGAGCCAGAGGACCAACAGCGCGTACAGCGCCAGCAGCGCGATGATCGTCAGCCGGATGAGGATGTTGACGCTGAAGACCAGCCCGTTGTAGTCGTTCTTCAGGAGCTTGAGCGGTCGGGTCCGCCGGCTCGTCAGCCCGACCGTCGCGGGCTCGAGGTCGGCTTTCGCGTCCGCGATCGACCGCTCGATGACGTCGACGTTCGACGCGCGCATGTTCGCGAGGTCGTGGATCGACTCGTGGGTGTCCGTCGAGAAGACCAGCACCTCGTCGAACTCCTCGCGGTGCCGGTCGGCGAGGTCTCTGACGTCCGGCGTGACGCCGTTCGTGTCGGTCCCCACGAGCAGGACGTCCTGCCCGTCGACCGACTCGACGATCGCGGCCACGTGCTGTGAGCCGCACTGGACGTCGAAGCCGGCCGCGTACGCCGCCAGCGGGGCGTCGGCGAGCACCTCGCGGAACGCGTCGAAGCGCCGCTTCAGCCGGTCGGCCTCCGCGGACCCGTACTGGACCTCCTTGTCCGGTCCGCGCTGGATGTCGTGGTTGTGCAGGTCGACGAGGAGCACCTCCTCGTGGTCGACGTCGCGCATGAACACGCCGATGTCGTAGTCGTCGATGCCCTCGGCGCGGAGGTAGATCACCTCGCGGTCGCCGATCCGACGGCCGTAGAACTCGATCTCGCCGTAGTCGCGGTGGACGAGCCGAGACGCGCGCTCGACGCCGTCGGGGTCGTCGACGGCGTCGATGACCTTCTCGGCGTCGGTCGGGTTCGAGAGGTCCTCCTTGTGCGTGCAGGGGACGTGGAGGAAGAACCCGGTACCGCCGTCGTTCAGCGCCTGGATGACCGTCGCGCTCAGCTCGCCGCCACCGAAGCCGCCGAGCGGGCCGGGGTGGACCCACGGCGCGGCGAGCGTCAGCTGGTCGCCGTTGTCGACCGCGAGCGTCTGGACGTGCGGCTCGGCCTCGACGCCGAGGTCGAGCGACTCGCGGTCGCTCCGGAGCAGCCCCGAGGTCAGCTCGAACGCCGACACGTCGGTGTTGCTCCGGATCAGGTAGTCGACCACGCCCAACACGAGCACCAGGAACCCGGCCGCGATCAGCAGCGACCCGAACGCGAACACGTGGCGATAGGTCGCGATCCCGAGCTCGCCGCCGGCGAACGCGTAGAAGGCGACGATCAGCGCCGCGGGCTGGGTGAGCCCGACGAGCAGGATCCGCTCGGAGTGGTCGATCCCCGTCGAGACGACCAACACGAGGATGTTGATCAGGTAGATGGTGATAAACAGCAGCCAGAGGATGCTCCAGGCGTTCCCGACGGTGTCCGCCCCCGAGAGGACGAGCAGGTAGACGAACAGGACGAACTGCTCGACGAGCGCGAGGAAGACGCTCCACGAGCGGGGATAGTCCGGGAGGACGCGGTGGAACAGCTCCGCGCCGAGGAGAAACGGGAGGAGGAAGACCGCGACCGCGACGGGAAGCACGCGCCACGGGACCGGATCGAGCGGCGTGAACGTCGCGAACGCGGCGAACGAGAGGACGCTGTAGACGACGCTGAGGACGGCGAGAGCCGGGATCTGCACCGACAGCGGCGGCACGCTGAACACCAGCCGCTTGAACGCGTCGACGTTGTCGGCGCCCATCTACGCCACCCCGTAGATCGCCTCCAGCTCGTCGATGGTCCGCTCGACGGAGAACTGCTCGACCGCCGCCCGCGTGTCTCGGTCGCCGTCGAGACAGTCCCGCACCGCGCGCTCCATGTCGTCGAGGTCACCGAGCGCGAACCGCGTGCCGTTCTCCGGGCCGATCGTCTCGTCGAACGGCGCCACGTCGGCGGCGGCGACCGGCGTGCCGCAGGCGTTCGCCTCCAGCGTCGAGAGCCCCAGCGTGTCGCACGTCGAGGCCGTGACGAAGACGTCGAGCGAGGCGTAAAACGCCGGCAGCTCCTCGCGCGGGAGGAAGTCGTGGAAGCGCACGTTGTCGGGCGCGCGGGCTTCGAGGTCCGCCCGCACCGGTCCCTCGCCGACCAGCTCGAATCTGACCGCTGGCATCCGCTCGGCCAGCCTCAGCGTCTCGTCGACGTTCTTGTTGTGGGTCATGCGTCCGCTGTAGCCGACGACGGGGACGTCGAGGGCGGCCGGATCGCGCCGTCCGGCACCGTCGGGGGCGAGCGCGCCGGCCTCGACGTCCCCGTCGTTGCGGGCCTCCTCGGGAGGACGGAACCGGTCCATCTCGATCCCCACGAAGCTGGTAGTGGTCCACGTCGCGTCTGATCCGCGAGGTCGACGCGGTCACGCAGTCGAACGAGCGCAGGAACCGGTTCTCGTAGGCGACGTACAGCTTCCCGGCGAGCCCGGCGAGCCGATCGGATTTGAGCCCCTGCACGAAGTAGTCCTCGACGGGCGTGTGGTGGGTGTACACCGACTTCACGCCGCGCTTCGTCGCGTACCGGCGGCCCATGAGCCCCGTCGACGCCGGGCCGTGACAGTGGACCACGTCGAGGTCGGGCAGCGACGAGAGGCGCCGGTAGGTGGGGAAGCGGTACTGATGATAAAACGGGTTCGGCAGCGACGGCACCGGGATCTCGTTCGCGTCGGGCTCGTGGCTACTCGCGGGGTAGACGACGTACACGTCGTGACCGCGGTCCTCTAAGCGGTCGCGCCACGACTGGATCGTGTACGTGACGCCGTCGACCCCGGGGAAGTAGCTGTCGGTGAAGAATCCGATGTTCATGCGTGTGGCTGGCGGCGATGCGTCGTCGCTCGGGGACCCGCGTCGAGGGCTCTCCGGGGGGCGTCCGCGCCCGAAGCAGCGGCGGCGGGGCTCCCGCAGCTATCGCGTCCGGGGACATCGTCGCGTGCGAATCGGTCGGGGACGTCGCGTACTGCCAGTACCACGGCTATCTGTCCTCCGGGTTTCGGAGGGAACCGCATCAACATTTTCATTTCCGGGCCCGCCCGGTGGTCGGCGTCGACGGGACGCGATCTCCCGTCTCCGAGTCGGCCGATCCCCGAGCCTTAATCGGCCTCCGCGCGAATCGGGAGGTATGATCACGACCGATCGGATGGCGGCCGTCGACGCCAACGCGGCGGCGCTCGGCGTGCCCCGCAAACAGCTCATGGAGTCGTCCGGGAACGCCGTCGCCCGGGCGGTGGAGTCGATCGCGGACCCGGGCGCGAGCGTCGCGCTGCTGTGTGGCCGCGGCAACAACGGCGGCGACGGGTTCGTCGCGGCGCGGTTCCTCTCGG
>NZ_WPCE01000104.1 GCF_009742825.1 Halorubrum sp. CBA1125 | reverse complement strand
GCGGCGTCCGCGTTGCCGGGCGCGGCCGCGACGGCGCCGACGGCCGCACCGGTCCCGATCAGTACCACCGCGGCGAGCGCCGCGACGAGCGTCGTTCGGATCGCGTTCATGGCGACTCCCGCTCGGGGCGCTACCATCTTCAATACCGCAAGCGCTTCAGCCGAATTACGCCCGATTTAAGCCGGTTTAAGCGGCGGGAGACGGACCAGCGCGGCCGATACGGCGAGCGCGGCGTTCGTTTATTAGTGCCCCGCTGGGACGGTTGGCCAGCGGGCGAGGTCGACGCTGGCGCGCGGCGGCTCGGACGTGTGGCTTGTCAGTTCGTGTCATACTGACGGGCACCGTGACTGGTGGTGACAACCATCGTGATATTTAGGTCGACGTAGCGTGGAGCGCGTGTCCAGGTGCTGTGAGGTACCGTTGCGAGACCGACAGTAGGTGAATATCTCGGTCTAGCCGGTGAACGCCGCCGATACGCAATCGTCGCTGCCGTGCTCCGGAATTTAAATCCTACGGCGCCGGTCTCGCTACGGCTCCAGCCGGTTCGGGTCGCGCGGGAACATGATCGCCTCCTTGATGTTGTCGAGGTCGGCGACCTTCTGGACGAGCCGGTCGATGCCGAGCCCGTAGCCGCCGTGCGGCGGGGTCCCGTAGCTCAGCGCCTCGATGTAGAACTCGAAGTTGGCCTGCTCGACGCCCTCCTCTTCCATCACCTCGACCATGCGGTCGACGTCGTGCTCCCGCTGGCCGCCCGAGGAGAGCTCCTGTCCCCTGTAGATCAGGTCGAACTTCCGCGA
Organism: Halorubrum sp. CBA1125; assembly: GCF_009742825.1. Taxonomy (GTDB): domain Archaea; phylum Halobacteriota; class Halobacteria; order Halobacteriales; family Haloferacaceae; genus Halorubrum. The sequence goes on along the minus strand of NZ_WPCE01000104.1, from coordinate 9,629 downwards.
GGCGATGTCGTCGCCCGCGACGTCCTGCATGTAGTAGAACTTCTCGTCGGGGTAGCCGACGACGAAGAACGCGGGGTGGCCCTGCTCTTCGAAGTGCTCGCCCAGCAGCTTCTCCCCTTTCGTGTCGAGGTCGGTCGGGTCGTCGGGGAAGTGGCCGAACTCGGTCTCTAAGATGTCGAGTGCCTCCTCGAAGGTGATCCGCGGGAAGTCGTCCTCGGGGACCGCGAGGTCGACGTCGAGCAGGTCGAGTTCGCGCTCGGCGCTTTCCGCGGCCGCCCGGAGCGCGTAGCGCAGCGACTCCTCCTGGACGTCCATCACGTCGTGGTGGTCCTCGATGTACGCGAGTTCGACGTCGAACATCGCGATCTCGGAGACGTGTCGGGAGGTCGCGAAGTCCTCGGCACGGAACGCGGTGCCGTTCTCGTAGACGGCCTCGTACCCCGCGGCCATCAGCATCTGCTTGTAGAGCTGCGGGCTCTGCGAGAGGAACGCGTCCTGGTTGTAGTAGAGGATCGGGAACAGCTCCGCGCCGCCCTCGGCGCCGCCCTTGGAGATCCGCGGCGTCTTGATGTCGACGAACCCCTCCTCGTCGAACCACTCCTCCATCGCCGTCATCAGCTTCGAGCGCAGCGTGAACACCGCGAGCGTCTCCGGCTTCCGGAGGTCGAGCGCGCGGTTGTCGAGCCGGGTGGAGAGGTCGACCTCGATGTCCTTCGAGATCTCCAGCGGGAGCGGGGAGTCGGCCTCGTCGATGACCTCGTAAGCCGTCGGCGCGATCTCGACGCCGCCGGGCGCCTGGTCGCTCGCGACGGGGTCGCCGACGACGCGGACGACGTCTTCGGAGCCGGCGTCCTGGACGGCCGCGAACAGCTCCGGCTCGCGCTCCTCTTTGAAGACGACCTGGATGAGCCCCTCCCGGTCGCGCACGATGAGGAAGACCAGCCCACCGAGGTCGCGGATCTCGTGGACGTGGCCGGCGATGGCGACCTCGTCCGCGTCCGGTTCGACGTCCGACGTGTGAATTCGCTCGATCATGACGGGGTGTCGATTACCACCAACTGGCCGGGCGCCCGTCATAGGCCTGTCGTCTCGAGGCGGACGGAACCCCCGATCTGGGGGGTCTCCGCGGGGTTCACCGACTCCCGAGTCCGGCTCCGTATCGGCTACTCGCCGCTCCCCTCGTCCGGGCTATCGTCGCCGTCCTCGTCGACGGCGAGCCGCTCTCGCACCTGCGTCTCCGCCCGTCGGAGTACGTCCCGCACGGGCGTGTCCGTCTCGGCGGCGACGGCGGCCGCGTCGTCGTACTCGGCGCTGACGTCGTAGACCTCGCCGTCGGCGGTCGACGCCACCTTCACCGCCACCTCGCGGTCGTCGCCGCCGATCCGGACGGTCGCCGTCTCGAACTTCCGCTCGGCGATCCACCGGTGGCTCGCGGCCGCCTGACGCACGCCGAGGGTACCGGTCTCGCGGGCGAGCCGCTCGGCCACAGCCGCGGCGTCGGCGGGCTTGCAGATGACCTTCACGAGGTGGCCCGGACGGGACTTCTTCATCGTCGTCGGCACGATCGTTACGTCTCGCGCGCCGACGCGAGACAGCGTCTCCTGGAGCCCGCCGAGCACCTCCGGGGCGGCATCGTCGAGATTCGTCTCGAGCACGGCGACGTCGTCGTGGGCGAGTCCGTGGTCTCCGACAGTCGCCGCTTCTTTCGATTCCTCTCTCACCTCGCCCTCTTCGCCCTCCTCCCCGACGAGCACGCGGAGCACGTTCGGCCGGTCGGGGAGGGTCGCGTCGCCGGCGCCGTAGCCCACGGCGTCGACGTCGAGGTCGGGGACCGTCTCGACGCCCTCGGCGACGGCGGCGAGGATCGCGGCGCCAGTCGGCGTCAACAGCTCGCGCTCGACCGGCCCGCCGACCACGGACACGTCGGCGTCGGCGACGATCTCGGTGGTCGCCGGCGTGGGGACGGGGTAGACGCCGTGGCTCATCTCGACCTCGCCGCCGCCCGCGGCGACCGGAGTCGTGACGACTCGGTCTGGATCGAGGTCGGCGAGGAGCAGCGCCGCGCCGACCACGTCGGCGATCGCGTCGTCGGCGCCCACCTCGTGAAAGCGCGTCTCCGCGAGGTCGGTGCCGTGGATCGACGCCTCCGCCCGCCCGAGCCGCTCGAAGGCGTCGAGGGCGGTCGCTTCCACCGCTGCGGGGAGGTCCATCGACTCGACGAGAGAGACGACTTCAGGGTAGCTGCGGTGGACGCCCCCGCCCTCGGCGTGGGACGCGTGGTCGTGATCGTGATCGGAGCGGTCCGAGTGGTCGTGCCCGGCGTCGTGTCCGACGTCGCGACCGCGATCGCGTTCACCCGCGTCCGACCCCTCGTTGCCGTCGCGGGACCCGGCGTCGTCGTGCTCGGACCCGCCGTCATCGTCGCCGGCGGTATCGTTGCCCTCGTCGAGGAGCACGTCGACGGTCGTCGCGCGGAGCCCGTGTTTCGTCGTCTCGCCGACCGCGTATCGAACCGGCAGCCGGTCGGTCACGGGCGCGAGGACGTCCGGATCGGCGCCGGCCGCGATCAGCGCGGCGCAGATCATGTCGCCGGCGGCGCCGGTCCGGCCGTCGAACGCGAGCGTTCGCATGGGTCACGGGAGGCGATCGGGAGACAAATACCCCGTGGTCCGCCCGTCGTGTCTCGTCGCGGACCTCGCCCGTCGTGTCTCTCCCTCGCGTTCGGATCCCGTCGCCGCTGCTCGCCCGCGATCCGGTTACCCCCGTCGGTGACTGCGGCGAAAACACACGGTGACGACGAGGTTTTAACGACTGGGGGCCGTACCATGACACATGATGGCACAGATCGGCGCCGGCGGCGGAACTGGCCGGTCGGTCAGTGCGAGTCGGCCGGGCAACAGGCTTATTCCGGAACCGGGAGGAGTTACGGATATCCCCCGCGAGGAACAATGAACGAAGTCCAACTCGAAGTGGCGAAGGCGTACCCCAACGACTCGGGGCGCGGTATCGCGCGGCTCGACCCCGACACGCTGTTGCACCTGAAGCTCTCGCCCGGCGACATCATCGAGATCGAGGGCGCGGAGACCACCGCCGCGAAGGTCTGGCGCGCCGACCGACAGGACTGGAACACCGACACCGTCCGCGTCGACGGGTTCACCCGCCAGAACGCCGACGTCGGCATCGGCGAGCGCGTCACCATCCGGAAGGCGGAGGCGGAGAAGGCCGACAAGCTCGTGTTGGCGCCGCCCGAGGAGGCGTCGGTCCAGTTCGGCTCCGACGCGGCCGGCATGGTGAAACGCCAGATCCTCAAGCGGCCGGTCGTCGAGCGCGACATCGTCCCCGTGATGTCCTCGACGAACCACCCGTTCATGCGGTCGCCCGGCCAGGCGATCCCGCTCATCGCCGTCGAGACGGAGCCCGACGGCGTCTGTCTGATCACCGAGGACACCGAGGTCGAACTGCGCGAGGAGCCGATCTCCGGCTTCGAGAAGACCGGCGGCGGGATCACCTACGAGGACATCGGCGGGCTCCAGAACGAGATCCAGCGCGTCCGCGAGATGGTCGAGCTGCCGATGAAACACCCGCAGATCTTCTCGAAGCTCGGGATCGAGCCGCCGCAGGGCGTCCTGCTCCACGGGCCGCCGGGCACCGGGAAGACGCTGCTCGCGAAGGCGGTCGCCAACGAGACGTCGGCGTCGTTCTTCTCGATCGCCGGCCCCGAAATCATCTCGAAGTACTACGGCGAGTCCGAACAGCAGCTCCGCGAGATCTTCGAGGACGCCAAAGAGGAGTCGCCGTCGATCATCTTCATCGACGAGCTCGACTCGATCGCGCCCAAGCGCGAGGACGTCACCGGCGAGGTCGAGCGCCGGGTCGTCGCCCAGCTGTTGACGATGATGGACGGCCTCGAAACGCGCGGGCAGGTGATCGTCATCGGCGCGACCAACCGCGTCGACAGCGTCGACCCCGCGCTCCGCCGCCCCGGGCGGTTCGACCGCGAGATCGAGATCGGCGTCCCCGACGAGACCGGCCGCAAGGAGATCCTCCAGATCCACACCCGCGGGATGCCGCTGTCCGACGACGTCTCGCTCGACCACCTCGCCGACGACACCCACGGGTTCGTCGCGCCGACATCGAGAGCCTCACCAAGGAGGCGGCGATGAAGGCGCTGCGGCGGTACCTCCCCGAGATCGACCTCGACGAGGAGGAGGTCCCGCCGAGCCTGATCGACCGGATGATCGTCAAGCGGGACGACTTCGCGGGCGCGCTGAACGAGGTCGAGCCCTCGGCGATGCGGGAGGTGCTCGTCGAGCTGCCGAAGATCTCGTGGAACGACGTCGGCGGGCTCGAAGACGCCAAACAGCAGGTCCAGGAGTCGGTCGAGTGGCCGCTCACGTCCCCGGAGAAGTTCGACCGGATGGGCGTCGACGCCCCCAAGGGGGTGCTGCTGTACGGCCCGCCGGGCACCGGAAAGACGCTGATGGCGAAGGCGGTCGCCAACGAGACCAACGCGAACTTCATCTCGGTGCGCGGCCCGCAGCTGCTCTCGAAGTGGGTGGGCGAGTCCGAGAAGGCGATCCGCCAGACGTTCCGGAAGGCCCGGCAGGTGAGTCCGGCGATCATCTTCTTCGACGAGCTGGATAGCCTCGCGCCCTCGCGCGGCCAGGAGATGGGTAACAACGTCTCGGAGCGCGTCGTCAACCAGCTGCTCACCGAGCTGGACGGGCTCGAGGAGATGGGCGACGTGATGGTGATCGGCGCGACCAACCGCCCGGACATGATCGACCCCGCGCTGCTCCGCTCCGGCCGCTTCGACCGGCTCGTGATGATCGGCCAGCCTGACCAGGAGGGCCGCGAACAGATACTGGAGATCCACACGCAGGACACGCCGCTCGCGCCCGACGTGAGTCTCCGTGAGGTCGCGGAGATCACCGACGGCTACGTCGGCTCCGACCTCGAGGGGATCGCCCGCGAGGCCGCCATCGAGGCGCTGCGCGACGACGACGACGCGGAGGAGGTGGAGATGCGGCACTTCCGGCGCGCCATGGAGTCCGTGCGGCCGACGATCACCGATGACATCCTCGCGTACTACGAGGACGTCGAACAGCAGTTCAAAGGCGGCGGGACGGACGCGCTGCGCGACACGGGCGGCCGGATCGGCTTCCAGTAGACTACCCTCCCGCCCGCTCTCCAGCCGACCCGCGTTCCGCGCCTTTTAACCTCGTCACCGGCCAACGCCCGGTATGTCCCAGCCGCGCGTTCCCGGCGGCGACGAGAACACGCTGGAGCTACCGTGCGGGGAGACGATCGGCGTCGGCGAGCTGGACCTCGGGATGCGCGAGTTCGCGTGCGACTGCGGCGAGACGCACGCGGTCGTGATGGACGTCCACCCGCCCGAGCGGTTCCTCCCGGAGTTCCTCGTCGAGGTGCTCCGCGAGGCGATCGACACGACGAGCGAGGAGATGCCCGAGTTCGACACGCCGCACCTGCTCGGGGTCGTGTTAGAGGAGTTCCCGGACTGGGTCGTCGCCCACGACGCCAGCGAGAACGCCGACGTCGGCTACGCGATGGCGTGGGTGACGGCGTTCGACTCGCGGCGGCTCCACGAGGTGGTCGTCGAGCTCGTCGTCGAGCTGATGGAACACGCCGTGAGCCACGCCGACGACGACGAGGCGCTCTCCGCGTTCGAAGCGGAGATGGTCGAGTTCGACGTGAGCGAGTTCGTCGACCAGTACCGCGCGGAGCGCGACCTGGAGGCAGAGGACCCGTACGCCTCCGGGGACCCCACTCCCTGAAAGGCCGGTCGCGGTCACCGCTTTGATCCGTCTTCTGCCTCGTTCGGTTCTCGACGCCACTCTGTTCGCCGCCCCGATCCGTCGAAAACGGCCGTTACGCGCCTCGTGTCGGACGGTTGTCTGACTCCTGTCTCACTGAATCCTATATGTTCGGGGGCCGTACGTAAGACGTATGAGCGCCGGTGAATTCGACCAGTACGACCGGATCCGGAGCGTGCTCGCCGACGCCGACGAGCCGCTGACGGCCCGGGAGATCCTCGCGCTCGTGGGCGAGTCCACCGATCTCGACAGCCCGCACCGGGTGGCGACCGTGCTGGGACGGTGGGCCGAGTACGGCGAGGTCGAGGTCATCGCGGATCGGCCATACCGGTACCGACTTGAGACCTGAACGGACGCGATGCGCACCCGACCGGTCTCGAACGGGGAGTTATCGCTCCGAGCCCCGTCTTGAGAGGACGATCGCCCCGTGCGGATCCGTCTCGTCCGTCACGTGTCGACATACCTTGCGAAAATCGAAAAATCGCTGCGAGATTCGTACTGAACCGCGGACCTTATTACGATGAGCGCATTTCGTCACGACAATGAGCGAGGACCGCACTATCCTACTCATCGGCAGCGGGCCGATCCAGATCGGACAGGCGGCCGAGTTCGACTACTCCGGCGCGCAGGCGTGCCGCGCCCTCCAGGAGGAGGGAGCCCGCGTCGTGTTGGTGAACTCGAACCCGGCGACGATCATGACCGACCCGGACACCGCCGACCGAGTGTACATCGAGCCGATCACGACCGAGGCGATCGCCGAGGTCATCCGGATCGAAGAGCCCGACGGCGTCATCGCCGGGCTCGGCGGTCAGACGGGGCTCAACGTCACGGCCGAACTCGCCGAGGAGGGCGTCCTCGACGAGTTCGACGTCGAGGTGATGGGGACGCCGCTCGACACCATCTACGCCACGGAGGACCGCGACCTGTTCCGCCGGCGGATGGAGGACCTCGGCCAGCCGGTACCCAAGTCGACGACCATCTCGCTCGACGAGGGCGAGTCGGTCGCCGCGCTGACACAGGCGGACCTCGTCGACCGGGTCGAGGACGCCGTCGACGCGGTCGGCGGGCTCCCCGTCATCGCCCGGACGACCTACACCCTCGGCGGCTCCGGATCGGGCGTCGTCCACGAGTTCGACGAGCTCGTCGAGCGCGTCCGCAAGGGGCTGCGCCTCTCGCGGAACAGCGAGGTACTCATCACCGAGTCGATCGCCGGCTGGGTCGAGCTGGAGTACGAGGTGATGCGCGACGCCGACGACTCGTGTATCATCATCTGCAACATGGAGAACATCGACCCGATGGGGATCCACACCGGCGAGTCCACGGTCGTGACGCCGTCGCAGGTCATCCCCGACGACGGTCACCAGGAGATGCGCGACGCGGCGCTCGAGGTCATCCGCGACCTCGGCATCCAGGGCGGCTGTAACATCCAGTTCGCGTGGCACGACGACGGCACGCCGGGCGGCGAGTACCGTGTCGTCGAGGTGAACCCCCGCGTCTCCCGTTCCTCCGCGCTGGCCTCGAAGGCGACCGGCTACCCGATCGCCCGCGTCACCGCGAAGGTCGCGCTGGGCAAGCGGCTCCACGAGATCGAAAACGAGATCACCGGCGAGACGACGGCCGCCTTCGAGCCCGCCATCGACTACGTGGTGACGAAGGTGCCGCGCTGGCCGATCGACAAGTTCGACGACGTCGACTTCGAGCTCGGCACGGCCATGAAGTCGACCGGCGAGGCGATGGCGATCGGCCGGACGTTCGAGGAGAGCATGGTGAAGGCGCTGCGCTCCTCGGAGTACGACCCCGCCGTCGACTTCGACGAGGTGTCCGACGAGGAGCTGGAGACGGAGTACCTCGAGCGCGCGAGCCCCGACCGCCCGTACGCGATGTTCGAGGCGTTCGACCGCGGCTACACCGTCGACGACGTGATCGACCTGACCGGGATCCACCGCTGGTACGTCGAGCGGTTCGAGAACATCGCCGCGGGGACCGCGAAGGCCGCCGAGGGCGACTTCACCGAGGCGGCGATGGTCGGTCGCACCGACGCCGAGATCGCGGCGACCGCGGCCGACGGCGGCGTCGAGACCGACGTCGGCGAGGTGGAGACGACGGTCCCGGACCGCACCTACAAGCAGGTGGACACGTGCGCGGGCGAGTTCGAGGCGTCAACGCCGTACTACTACTCCGCGCGGCTCCCCGAATTCATCCGGGGGGCGGACACCGCGGGCGCGGCCAACGAGGTCCGCGTCGACCCCGACGTCGAGAGCGTCGTGGTCGTCGGCGGCGGCCCGATCCGCATCGGGCAGGGCGTCGAGTTCGACTACTGTGCGGTCCACGCGGTGCGAGCGCTCCGCGAACTGGGGATCGACGCGCACGTCGTGAACAACAACCCGGAGACGGTGTCGACCGACTACGACACCTCCGACGGGCTCTTCTTCGAGCCCATCTCCGCCGAGGAGGTCGCCGACGTGGTCGAGACGACCGGCGCCGACGGCGTGATGGTCCAGTTCGGCGGGCAGACCTCCGTGAACGTGGGCGAACCGCTCAAAGCTGAGATCGAGCGGCGCGGGCTCGACTGCTCGATTTTGGGGACGAGCGTCGAGGCGATGGACCTCGCCGAGGACCGCGACCGCTTCAACCTCCTGATGGACGAGATCGGTATCGCCCAGCCGGAGGGCGGCACGGCGACGAGCCGGACGGAGGCGCTCGATCTGGCCCACCGGATCGGCTACCCCGTCCTGGTGCGCCCCTCCTACGTGCTCGGCGGCCGTGCGATGCGCGTCGTCGAGGACGACGCGGAGCTCGAAGAGTACATCGAGGAGGCGGTTCGCGTCTCCCCGGACAAGCCGATCCTCATCGACGAGTTCCTCGCGGACGCGGTCGAACTCGACGTCGACGCCGTGGCGGACGGCGAGGATGTCCTGCTCGGCGGCGTGATGGAGCACGTCGAGAGCGCGGGCGTCCACTCCGGCGACTCCGCGTGCATGATCCCGCCGCGCTCGCTCGACGACGAGACGCTCGCGCGGGTCCGCGAGGTGACCGAGGACATCGCCCGCGCGCTCGACACGGTCGGCCTGTTGAACGTCCAGCTCGCGGTGACGGGCGTCCACGACCCCGAGACGGACGCCGAGGTGTACGTCTTAGAGGCGAACCCGCGCTCCTCGCGGACGGTGCCGTTCGTCTCGAAGGCGACGGGCGTCCCGATCGCGAAGCTCGCGGCGAAGGTGATGACCGACGACCTCGACCTCTCCGCCCTCGACGTCGACGAGCAGGTCCCCGAGCACCGCAGCGTGAAGGAGGTCGTCTTACCGTTCGACCGCCTGCCGGGCTCGGACCCGCGGCTCGGTCCGGAGATGAAGTCGACCGGCGAGGTCATGGGCACCGCCCGCTCGTTCGGGAAGGCGTACGACAAGGCGCAGGACGCGACCGGTAAGCCGATCCCCGAGTCCGGCACGGCCGTCGTCGACCTCTCGGCCGAGGAGTTCCCGGACCCGGACACCGAGGCGGGCGAGACGCTCGTCGAGGGGTATGCCGAGCACTTCAACCTGAGCGAGGCGACGGACCTGATCGAGGCCGCCAAGCGCGGCGAGATCGACCTCATCGTCTCCCGCCAGCGCGACCTGCTGGAGGTCGCCGTCGAGGAGGAGATCACCTACTTCTCGACGTACGCGTCCGCGTCGGCCGCGCTGGAGGCGATCGAGCACGCAGACGACGACATCGACGTGATGGCGGTCTCCGACCGGCCGAAGCGCGCCGAGAAGTGGGGCGCCGCCGCGTCGGAGTAGGCGTCGCGGCGTCGTG
>NZ_WPCE01000210.1 GCF_009742825.1 Halorubrum sp. CBA1125 | reverse complement strand
GCGAGGGGATCGGCGGCGACGCGACGGCGGAGCCGGGGTCCCCGGTCGAGCTTCCGGTCGTGGACGTGCTCACCGGGCGGTCGTTCATCACCGGCAAAAGCGGTTCCGGCAAGAGCAACACCGCCTCCGTCGTCATCGAGAACCTCCTCGACAACGGATTCCCCGTCATGATCGTCGACACTGACGGCGAGTATTACGGCCTCAAAGAGGAGTACGAGATACTCCACGCCGGCGCCGACGACGAGTGTGACATCGTCGTCTCGCCGGAGCACGCCGAGAAGCTGGCGAACCTCGCGCTGGAGCAGAACGTGCCGATCATCCTCGACGTCTCGGGCTACCTGGAGGAGGACACCGCCGACGAACTCCTCTTAGAGGTCACGAGACAGCTGTTCGCCAAGGAGAAACGCCTGAAGAAGCCCTTCCTGCTCGTCGTCGAGGAGTGTCACGAGTACATCCCGGAGGGGGGCGGGATGGACGAGACGGGGAAGATGCTGATCAAGGTGGGGAAACGCGGACGGAAACACGGGCTCGGGATCGTGGGGATCAGCCAGCGCCCCGCCGACGTGAAGAAGGACTTCATCACCCAGTGCGACTGGCTCTGCTGGCATCGGCTCACCTGGGACAACGACACCACGGTCGTCGGCCGGATCCTCGGATCGAAGTACGCGAACGCCGTCGAGGACTTAGCCGACGGGGAGGCCTTCCTGATGACCGACTGGGACGAGTCGATCCGTCGGATCCAGTTCCACCGCAAGCAGACGTTCGACGCGGGCGCGACGCCCGGGCTCGACGACTTCGAGCGCCCCGAACTCAAGTCCGTCTCCGGCGACCTCGTCGACGAGCTCCAGTCCATCTCCGACGAGAAAGCCCGCCGCGAATCCGAGCTCGCCGATCTCAGACAGGAGCTGGAGAAGAAGCGCCAGCGCATCCACGAGCTCGAACGCGAGCTGGAGGAGGCCCGCGACCTGAGCGACATGGCCGACCAGTTCGCCCAGGCGCTACTCGGGAAGGCGGAGGCCCCCTACCGCGGGGGCGACGGGCGGTCGGTCGCGGCAGCGAAGGCCCGAGATCGGGAACGCGAACAGGCCGATCTCGACGGATACGACGGCGAGACGTCCCCCGAGACGGACGACGCGAGAGCGGACGAGGAGTCGGTCCCGGTCGGTGATGCAGACGGGGATCCGGACCGCGACGACGCCCACGGAGACACAGACCGCGACGGCGACGCCGACGGAGACGCGGGAGCCGCGCCGCCCGAGGACGTCGAGCCCGTGACGCGCGCGGACGTCGCCGAGAGCGCGCTCCGGTTCGACGAGGCCGTCGAGCTCGGCACGCGCGAGGCGGTCATCGAGGAGCTCCGGAGCCGCGTCGAGTCGCTCTCCGACCTGTCGCGGGGTATGCTCCGACACTACCGCCGCGAGGGCGTCAGCGACCCCGTCGCCGCGCACATCGACGCCGGCGGCGACGGAGACGCCGGACACGCCTACAGCCGCCACCGTCCGATCCGGCGGGCCGGGCTCATCCGTCACGCCGGCCGGGGACACTACGCGTACGCGATTCCGGACCTGATCCGCGAGGCGTACGCGGACCGCCTCGACGAGGAGAGCGTCAGCGAGATCGTCCGCGCGGTCGAGACGGCGTTCGTCCCGTCCGCGGAGCGGAGCTACCCCCCAACCGCCGGTCCCGACGCGTCGAGCGTGACGGCGAGCGGCCGGACGTGACGGAGGTTGCCGAGACCGACGACTCGGAGGCCCGGGAGGCCGCCAGCTCCGATACCGCGGATGGCGACGACGAGAAGTGGGACGAACTGTCCGAGTCGACCGACGGTGATCCGACAGCGGACGGCCTGAGCGACGCCGCAAAGCGGGTCGCCGAGCGGAAAACGCGTCGCGGCAGAGAGTAGTCCCGTCCGTCGGGACGCAGCGCGGCAGGGTCGCGCGTACTTCGGTACCGCCAGGCTGTCGCACGACTCCCGTGTCGGTCTCGTGACAGCCTCTATCTGTCGTCTGCGGAAGATCGTTCGTACACCGTATCAGGGGCTGGCAGAATCCGCGTGGCCTCGTCCCCTTCGACGACGAACCGCGAACTCGACCGCGCCGACGAGGAGTGCCATCCCGAGGACGACCACCCAGCCGAGCAGGTACCAGCCGAACGGCGTCGGACCGACCGGGGTCGCGTCGGCGACTGCGAGACGGACGTCTCCCACGTACCGTACGCCGTCGCGACGAACAGCCCGACGACGAGGAGCAGCGGAGAGCGGAGCCGCTCGGCGGACCAGAGCGCGCTCGGAATCGCCCCGACTGCGAGAGTTCCGAGGCCGACGTACAGGAGGAACGGCGCGGTCGTGCCCCGAGTCGCGAACCCGAACCAGAGCCAGAGCACGCCCGCGAGGCCCGCGTGTGTCGCTCCGCCCGCGAGTCCGGACAGGATCGTTCCCTTCGAGGGCCGTACGAGCAGCGAACGCGGGGACATGGGTGTCGGTTTCGGCGGCGATCACTTATGTTCCGGGAGAGGTCGACAGACTCCCATCGTCCACGACGCCGACGGACACGGTCTCCGCCGAGAGAGACTGCGAAGGTGTCGAGGAAGACGGAATCTCACTCGAACCGACCGACGAGGAGTGATCCTAGACTGAGTAGGCAGTACCAGTTGAACGAAGGTTTCGTACGTCAACGATGGTCTGTCTCCTCTCGACTACCTTTTCGAAGGCGAAAGGGGTTTGAATATGAATATGATATGAATATGTATGAGTCGGAGCGAGAAACGGAAGGTCGGTGAACGGGGACAAGTCACCCTGCCGAAGGAACTGCGAGAGAAACTGGATATCCACGGCGGCGACGAGGTACTCGTTCGCGAGAAAGACGGGAAGATCATCATCGAGAAGCCCCTGTCTCGTGAGGAACTCGCTGAGGGGTACCGGCGACGTGCAGCGGAATCCGAAGCCCTCGCCGAGGAGATGGATGGCGTGTCTCGTGAGGCCGACGAGTACCTCGGCGACGTTCCCGAGTGGTAATCGATGGACGTTCACCGCGGAGATGTCGTCATCGTCGAACTCGACCCGACGGAGGGTTCGGAGCAGCGAGGAACACGACCGTGTCTGGTCGTCCAAAACGATGTCGGGAACGAGAACGCCCCGACGACTATCGTCGTTCCATTCACGACATCGCGAGGAGATAAACTGTACCCGTTCGAGGTTCTCGTCTCGGCCGCGGAATCCCCGCTTCGGGAAGATTCGGTCGCGCTCTGTAGTCAGATTCGGACGATTTCGATCGAGCACCGCATTACGGACAACGTCGGTTCCGTTCCGACCGCCCGAATGGAGGAAGTCAATGCCGCCCTCGAATACAGCCTCGGCCTGAGAGAGCTCTAACGGCTTTCTCGCTGCTCCGCCTCGTTCAAGTAGCTGAAATCCGTAACGTCGCGAGCGAAACCATGAGAATGGGTAATAGTGGGCAAGAGTTATTCTGTAGTGGGTAATAGTGGGTGACGTGATGAAAGTCGAGGCGCGAGATCTGCGGACGAAGGAGACGGACGACAGGGGTCGAATCTACCTCGGGACGGAGTACGCGAACAAACGTGTCACGGTAGCCGTCGTCGATATCGAATCCGACCGTCCGGACGACGAGGAGCTGGCAACCGCGTACCGTGAGGCCTCCGAGAGTGCGGAAACGCTGGCCGAGGACTGGGACGAAGCGTCGGACGAAGCGTGGGCTGGGCTGGATGAATGAGCGAGGGAGTAGAGATTCGCCGTGGAGACGTTGTCATCGTCCGCCTCGACCCCGCCGAGGGACACGAGATGAAGAAGACTCGACCAGCGGTGGTCGTCCAGAACGACATCGGAAACCAAAACTCCAGTACAACCATCGTCGCGCCCGCAACTGGAACGCATCGTGGCTACCCCTTCGAGGTACTCGTCCGAGCAGACGGTTCTCCGTTCGAAAAAGACTCTTCTATCCGTCTCGACCAGATTCGAGTCGTTTCTGTCGAAAGGCGGATTCACTCGGTCGCGGGAAGTCTCGACGGAGAAACGATGACCGAAGTGGACGACGCACTGAAACTAAGCCTCGGACTCGATTGAATACCACCTGAACGTGACAGGCGCAGGCTTTCAGCAAATACTCGCTCGATGTCGGAGTGGCATCGGGTGACTGGTGTATACACGATATCGTGACAGTGGCTACCGATTTTCTCTTTGCTCCACCTTGTTCAGCTCGATCAAGAGCCGAAAGATCGCCTTCACCAAGTTGGCGTCGACGTCGAACCGTTCGGCGTTCTCGCCCGCCCGCTCCATCACGCGCTCCTCCTGTCCCTCGTCGGTCGTCGGCAGGTCCTGTTCGGCTTTCACCGCGGCGACTGTGTCCGCGACGTAGGTGCGGCGGGCGATCAGTTCGACGATCTCGCGGTCGATGTCCTCGATCTCGCGGCGCAGTTCCTCTAGGCTCATCTCCTCGGGGATCGGTGTGTCACTCATGGGTGTTACCTGACGGCGGCGCCGTCGTTTCGCGTGGTGGTTCGGCGGAGCGTTCCGGGTCGGTTACCCCAAGCGTCCGCGACCGCGTCGAGGTCGCTCGCGGGATCGGTCGTGTCCGCGACGGCGACGACGCTCGGCCCGGTTCCGGACAGCGACACGCCGGCGGCGTGCGGCATCGCCTCGACGGCGGGGTCGGCGT
>NZ_WPCE01000035.1 GCF_009742825.1 Halorubrum sp. CBA1125 | reverse complement strand
CGGGCTCTCGTTCGCGGTGCTCGCCATCGGCGGCGTGGTCGGCGGGTTCGCCGGGCGGTTCGCGGTCGGCCCCCTGTACGCCGCCGACGCGGCCGGGATCGAGGGAACGGTGCTGCTCGTCGGCGCGACGCTCGCCGGCGTCGCCGTCGGCGCGCTGTTCGGGTTCGTGCTCACGCGGACCACGCTCGTGGTCTCGACGGCGCTCATCGGCGCAGCGTTCGCCTCGCGGTCGCTGACGCCGGCGAGCTTCGAGGCCGCCGCCGCGGAGACGTCCGTCGAACCGCTGCTGTTCGACGTCACCGCGCCCGTGTTCCTCGCGGTGTTCGTCCTGGGCGCGCTCTCACAGCTCGGGCTGTTCTCGTTCGGCTACGTGACGAAGCTTGTCGGACTGCTCCCCGGCGCGCGGCGGTGGACCGCCACCGACCGGGACGGAGACGGCGGATAAACCCCCACTTTCGACGGCCCCCGACGCGCGTTTGAGAACGTCGCTGCCGGGGCCCCGGGATCACACGGGCTTCGTCGGAGCGGAATCCACGAGGCGCAGATAGGGCGAGTACTCTCGGAGAGAGTGGAGTCCGTCGCGAAACGCGACGAGCCGAACGAACTTCGGTAATCACGATGTTTTATTATTCTTCAATTAACACTTTGAGAGAAATCGGAGATGTGTGAGAATGTCACCCAATCTCTCCCGCGACGGCAACGGACCGAGACGGGCTGACGAACCGGCGGAGATAATCGGGGTCGATCGACGGTGACCCCCACAGACTGCGTCTCCGAGATGCAGGTCTCTCACCACGATGGCGGTCCCTTCGGATCTGTGTCGGGTCGGTTCGAGCGGCCACCCACACGGACGGTCGCCGAGAGATTCTCGTTGGCCGCCCGTCGAGCGTTCCGATCGCTGGCTCGATCGGGGGTGACGGGGTCATGACGACGCGACGCGAGCAAGCCGGCGCCGTTCTCTTTTCTCTCCTCATGGTCGTCTCGATGGTCGCGGGGAGCGTCGCGTTCGGGGGACTCGCGGCGGCGGACAACTCGACAGTGAACGGTACCGACGGTGAGAGTCTCGTCGATACCGAGTCGCTCAGCGCCGAGGAGGACCCCGACGCAAACACGACCAACGGGTCGGATAGCGAAGACATTGAGAACTCGACGTCGACCGACGATCCCGGAGAGGAGAACGAGACGGCGACAGGCGTTGAGAACCGTACGCACCGGACCGACGGAGACGAGAACGCGACGAACGGAACCGACTCCGTCTCAGACGGTACCAATACTGAGTCAGTAGCGCACAACGACTCCGACGGACGGGTGATCAATACGACGAGTAGTGAGAACGGCACCGCGAGTACGAGCGAAACCAACGACACCGCGGGACCGGCGGCCGTCGAAGCGAGTAGTCTCGAAGGAAGCGGAACGGAAGCCGATCCGCACCTCGTCACCAACGTCTCTGAGTTACAGGCGGTCCGGAACGACCTGGATGCACACTACGAACTCGGAAACGATATCGATGCGTCCAGCACCGCCCAGTGGAACGACGGGAGGGGGTTTTATCCGATCGGTCTGAATCGGAGCACCGCATTCAACGGATCGTTCGACGGAGCGGGTCACACGATCACCGGACTGACAATCGATCGTCCGATAAACTCCTCTGAACTGCCGGACAACGAACTCTATCTGCTGGGTCGACCGATGGGACTGTTCGGCCGGGTCGGTCCGGACGGTCACGTTGAGCGTGTCTCGCTGACCGCGGTGAACGTGGGGAATCGGTCAGCAGGCTTCAATCAGGAGGTGGGCGGAGCCGTCGGAGTCAATGCCGGGACGGTCGAAGACGTCTCCGTCGAGGGACACGTCATCGGGCAGTTCGACGTCGGCGGCCTCGCGGGATTCAATATCGGGTCTATCTCGGAGGTCTCCGCGGACGTGACGGCCACCGGCACCAACACCGTCGGTGCCCTCATCGGACAGAACGGCGGGGCACAGGGGAACGGCGAACTCTCGAACGCGGCGGCCACCGGCCTCGTTAACGGGACCGCCGCGAGCGCGGGCGGACTCGTCGGTGTCAACGGGGTCTCGATCACGAACGCGTCGGCGAACACGACCGTCAACGGCCACTCCGGGGTCGGCGGACTCGTCGGATCCAACAGCGGCTCGCTCACTGACGTCTCGGCCACCGGCCGGGTGAACGGGACCGACGACACCGTCGGCGGTCTCGTCGGAACCAACACGGGGACGATCACGAACGCAGCGGCTTCCGGGCGCGTCGACGGATTGAAAGGGGACACACGGAGTGCCAGCACGAACGAAATCGGCGGGCTCGTCGGGAGCAGCTCCGGGACGATCACGACCGCGTTGGCGACCGGCAACGTCAGCGGTTCCGACGACGTGGGCGGACTCGTCGGGGATAACACCGGTGCGATCAGCATCGCCGCCGCGTATGGCTCTGTAGAGGGTTCGCGACACCGTGTCGGCGGACTCGTCGGCGACCACGACGATATCGACGCCGGCACGATCGCAAACACCTCCGCCCGTGGCTCGGTGAGCGGTTCCGAGCGCGTCGGCGGGCTCGTCGGAGAGAACACCGCTTCGATAGAGCATTCGTTCGCGGTCGGGAACGTCAGCGGGTCGGGTATGGTGGGCGGCGTCGTCGGGGCCGCCGACGGGGCGTTCTACTCCTACTGGGACGTCGAGACGACGGGGCAAGCCTCGACCGCAGGTGATTTATCCGACTTCCAGGACGCCGACGGACTCACCACCAGCCAGATGACCGGGGACGCGGCCCGGACGAACATGACCGATCTGACGTTCGGATCGGTCTGGCAGACCCAGACGAACGACTATCCGGTCCTCACAGCGTTGCCAAGTGTGCCCGGGGACGAGGGTGCCGACGGGGACGACGAGAACGGTGACGGCGTCGCCGACGAAGGTACGCCGATCGATTCGTGTACCGTTCTCGGTGAATCCGGTCGGTACCGTCTCAATTCGTCTCTCGGCGCCGGCGGATCGGGGTGTATCGAGATCACGACGAGCGACGTGGTGTTCGACGGTGACGGTCGGACGATAACTGATAGCAACGATGCCGTTGCGATCCAGAACGACACCGCGAACCTCTCGAACGTCACGGTGCGAGACCTGACGATCAGCGACGCCGACAGGGGCGTTCTGATGGAGTTCACGACGACCGACCCGACCCGCGACCTGACCCTCCGAAACCTCACGATGGAGGGAGTCGGAACCGGGGTCGCCGCCGATAGTTTGTCTGACCGAGTTCCCCTCGTCGACTTCGCCGTCATCGACAGCACGATCAACACGACGACGGGCGATGGGGTCGACGTGTACGGAAACAACGACGAGGCGTACGACGTCGAACTGCGGCGAAACGACATCAACGCGACGGCGGGGAACAGGGGCATCGACTTCCGCATCCGAGATGACGGGACGGCGGTCGACCTCTCGCTTGAGGACAACGATATCCGGGCGAGCGAATCGGAGGGTATCCACCTCGATCTGGAACGGGCCGAAGCGTCGACGAACCTGTCTCTCCGTGGGAACGACGTCACCGTCTCCGAGGGCATTGGCGACTATCCGGTCGACGTGAAGAACAACGTGCGTGAGCCGGGCGTCAACAATACGATACACGCGACGGTGACGAACAACACGCTCACCGCCGGCGGGCTCGTGGACACGGCCCTGCGTTTCGAGCTCCACGGAGCCGATGGTAGCCGGGTTCTCGACGTGCGGAACAACACGATGAACCGGCAGCTCGACATCGACGCCAACGGCGCGAACACGTCGCTCGGGCTGGCGTTGACCGACAACGTCATCCAGTCCAACGAAAGCGATACCAGCACCGCGGTCTCCGTCGTGACCGAGTCCGACTCCAGATATCGGTCCAGTAGTAACCAGCTGATCGACCTCGTCATCGAACGCAACGAAGTGGCGGGACAACTGGCGGTCGACGCGGACGACGACGGCGCCGACGCGAACGTATCAGTCGTCGACAATACGTTCGCAGACGATAATCCAGACTCCAGCGATGGTATCGGACTGAACGTCGTCGTCTCGCGGGAAAACGCGACGAAACGCGTCGACGTTCGACGGAACCGGTTCACCGGGGAAAACAGCGACCTGTTCGTGCGGGCCTATGGGGACAACTCCGTAAGCAGGCTCGTCGCCGCGAACAACACCGTTGAGCAGGACCGCTTGTACTTCGATCTACAGGAGTCCGCCTCGCCGTCGGCGTCGTATAATCAGACGATCGACGCGGTCGTCACTCGCAACGACCTCAACGGGTCGGGCGACAGGTCCGGTATCACGGTCGAAGGCTCCAGTAGCCGGACGGCGAACGTCTCGATCACGGACAACAATCTGACGAGTGTGGAGGGGGATGCGGGTTATGGGGTCGCAGTGAATCTGTTTGGCATCGGTCTCGACGCCGAGACGGAGTTCCGCCGCAACACCGTTACCGACGGGAGCGCGGACGGCCTCGGCTGGGACGTCGCCGGACACGGCGCGACAGCGGATGTCGCGATCGCGAACAACACCGTGCGAGCGGATCGATGGGCAGTCTATTTATCTGGAGGCGAAAACCAGACGCTCGACGTCGATCTCACGGACAACGACCTGACGACGTCAGATCCGGATCCGACCGACTCGGACGCCGGTGTTCGGTACTCCAACACCGATGCGAACACGAGTCTGCGTCTCTCGGTGATCAACAACACGGTCAATAGCACCCAAAACGGGATCAGTCTGGATCTGAGCGAGGGTCCGGGAGGAGGTGCCGCGCCGCTCGAATTCGTCATCGAAGAAAACCAGATACAGGCTGAGGGAGATGGCATCCAGATCGATAACGGCGGCTCGTTCACGCCGATCAAGAACCGCATCATAACCGTCGATGCCGTCGACAACGTCATCGAGAGCGGGATCACTGGCTTCGGTATCGATGTCGAAAACGACGGTGGAAGCGAAATCGTTACGATCGAGGACAACCGGATCGACGCGTCGTCCGGTGCCGTGTCATTAGATCACGTTGGAGATCGGAAGAACGTCGACGTCGCCGTCAGAGACAACGAGATCACCGGTGACAGGTCGTCCGGAATCTCGGTTACTGCAGACGGGACGAGTGGGATATTTGCTGAGCCGCCCGGAACGAGGGACATCACGGTCGCGGACAACAATCTCACTATGACGGACGGCGGAGGGATATCGCTGTCCGCCGATGCGGAGAACCTGACGGCGAACCTCACGGTTACCGACAACGTCGTCGACGCCGGGAGATATTCGCGGGGAATCGTCGCGGAGACGGGCTCGGACGGCGCGACCATCGACGCTAACATTAGCCGAAATGATCTGAACGTCACCGACGAGGACGGTATCGTGATCGAGGCCTTCGACGACGACATGTCGACCGCGTTCACCGTCGCGGACAACGTCGTCGCCGCCGGAGCGGAAAGCGGGATCGTCCTCGACGGCGGCGAAAACCACACGGCCACGTGGGGGGTCGTCGACAACCGGATCGACCGGCCCGACACCGGGATCGAACTCGACGGGATTCAGGTTCTGGATCCGTCGGTCTTCGACGTTACCGTCCGCGAGAACGAGGTCGATAACGGGTCGGAAGTCGGCATCGATATCGACCCCGAGTCCGGGACTGCTCCTCCGTCAGGCACGGTTCGCGTCGCCGAGAACAACGTC
Organism: Halorubrum sp. CBA1125; assembly: GCF_009742825.1. Lineage (GTDB taxonomy): Archaea > Halobacteriota > Halobacteria > Halobacteriales > Haloferacaceae > Halorubrum. The sequence continues at coordinate 13,494 of NZ_WPCE01000035.1, read as the reverse complement.
AGTTCGGACGCGACGGCGGTGCTGATCGACGAGGGGCCGGTCGCCGGGATCGACCTCTCCGACAACCGCCTTATCGCCGACGGCTTCGGCGTGGAGAACCGCAACACGACCGCGGGAACGTACGTCAACGCGACGAACAACTACTGGGGCGCGAGCGACGGTCCGGGAAGCGCGGGCCCGTACGAGGACCCCGTGACCGGCACGCTCGCCGACGGCTCCGGTTCGAACGTCACGAACGCGACGGCGACGGTAGCGAACGTCCGCTTCGATCCGTTCGTCGGCGGATCGGCGGCGACGCCGCGGATTAACACGAGCGGGTCCTCGATACGGCCCACTGAGACCTCGATAAACGAGTCCCAGCAGTACGAGGTGAGCGTCCGGATCGAGAACACGTCGCTGTCCGACGACGCCGGAGCGGTGGACGTGCGGTTCGAGGGCTTCGACATCGATACCGGGGACGACGATCTGACGGTGAACTACACTGCGGACAACGTGACCGACGGGACGCTCACCGTATCGACGAACGTCTCTGCCACTGCTCCATCGACCGCAGGCGCACGTGCGGTCACCGTCACCGACCTCCGCCGTGAAGCTGACTCCGGAGCGGACGAATACCTGATCGAGGACGCGAATGTCACCATCGGTACGATCGACGTGACTGAGTCGGACGACCCCGCCGGTGATGGGATCAACCTAGCTCCGTTCGACGAAACGACACACCTCGCTGGGACTCAGACGGATCCGACGAGCCTCGCGGGCAAGTTCCGGGTCGAGGGATCGATCGCCCCGGCGACGAACGTCACGCTCCTCGAGAACTCCTCGAGTGCGTACTCGATAAATATCACGGCACCCAACGGGAGCGAGAACGTCACGTTCTACCTCCAGGAGCGGGCCGTCAGCTCCTCACAGGACATCGAGGACGTCCGGATGTTGCTCGACGGCCAACCCCGCGAGTTCACGATCGTCGAGGGCGCCGGTCCCGGTTCCGGCAGCAGTCCGTGGATCGCGTTCACCGTGCCCGAGTTCTCGACCCGGACGGTCACGTTCACCAGCACCGAGACGCTCGTGGTCGATCCCGCGAGCGGCACCGGGGACTTCGATACGATCCAAGGTGCACTCGACAGCGCGAACGACACCGACACTATCGAAGTTCGGCCCGGTACGTACGAGGAGCCGGTCGACGTCGAGAAGAACGTCACGCTCGTCGCTCCCGACGGCGCGACGATCGCGAACACGTCGGCAGTCGCCGACGAATACGGCAGCATCGAGTCTCGCGCGGGACTCCAGATATTCGGTCCCGTCGAGCCTGAAATCGCCGGCTTCACCCTCGTCGATTGGCGGTGGGGGCTGAGTGCCGGCGCGTCGGAGGGTGCATGGCGGTTCCGTGATTCACACATCCGGAACAGCAGTCTCGCGGTGGGAGCGGCCGGGACCGAGACCGCGTGGACCGTGGACAACGTGACGATCACGGACGCGGAGTCCGGTGTGAGTGCGTTCGAGAGTCGCGGCGCTTGGAGCGTCCAAGACTCACGGGTTACGAACAGCAGTGAGGCCGTCTTTGCGGTCGAGTCATCCGGTAACTGGACCATCGAAAACACAGAGATCCACGACGTCGACGACGCCATCGACGCCGAACGGTCGGCCGGTGACTGGAGCGTCAACGCGACGAACGTCTCCAACGCCACGGACACAGCCATCGACGCCGTGGGGTCCGCCGGGAACGCGAGCGTTCGAGGAACCACGATCGAGACGACTTCCGAGGAAGGGATCGCTCTCGGGGACTCCACCAAGAACTGGCTTATCGAAAACACGACAGTTCACGACACCGGTGGTTCCGGGATCGACGCGGGTAACGTGAGCGGTACGGTCGTGATACGAAACGCGACGGTCCGCGATACCGGAGGCCACGGTATCGAAGTCGAAACGTCGACCGGCGCGTGGACGATCGCTTCGTCGACGGTTCAGAACACGACGCGCGACGGGATCGACGCGTTCCAGACGCAGGGCAACGGGACCGTGGCGAACGTGACGGTAACCGACACCGAAAACGGCGTGAACCTCTACAACAGCAGCGGGGCGTGGCTGATTACAGACACCGTGATCCGGAACAACAGCCGGAGCGCGGTGACGGCCGGGGATTCGACCGCCGACTGGGCGATCATCCAGTCGGTCCTCACGAACGGATCCGGTGTCGCAGTCGACGCCAACGGTGCTGTGCCCGCCGGTCAAGCGGCCGAAAACTACTGGGGGGCCGCCGACGGCCCGAGCGGTGACTTCAACGGGACCGGCGGAGAAGCCCTCGGCAATCTCACCGTCAGTCCGTTCTACATGGACGCGGCGTTACGGGTTCCCGCCCAGATCGCCGCTGGCCAGGTCTCGGCCAACCGAATCGTGTTCGCCGAGAGCGAGACCGAGGCCGTCGACGCGATCACGTTCCAGACCGAGGACGATATCGACGGCGAGTACGTCGAGATCACGGAAGCGCCCGAACCGGACGAACCCACTGAGGACGCCATCGCAACGGACATCGTGGATCCCGACAACGGGATCGTCGGATTCGCTCCGGGCGTCGCCATCGACGTCCGCGCAGCGCCGTCGATCGACGAGAACGATGCCGCCGAAACGGCGAATATCACGCTGACGGCTCCCCTGTCCGAGATCAACGTCAGCGAGATCGCCGTCATCCGGGTACCCGACGACGCGTCCGAAGCCGAGCGGCTCAACGTGACGACGACCACGGACGAGGAAAACGAGACCGTCGAGATCGAAGCCGAAACGCCCGGTTTCTCGACGTTCGTGGTCGGCGAGGTCGAAACTGCCGACTCCGGCGGAGGGGGCGACGGAGACAACGGCTCCGACGATGACGACGACCGTGACGGCGCTGCCGGGTTCGCCGTCGATCTGCTCGAAACACCCGAGAACGTCACCGTCGATGGGGAGCTCTCCGTGACGGCGTCGGTGCGAAACGACGGCGACGCCACCGAGACGAAGAACGTCTCGTTGGGGCTTGACGACGAGTCCGTCAACCAGACGGCGATCACGCTGAACGCGAGCGAGAGCACGACGGTGACGCTCACCTACGTCCCGACCGCTGACGACGTCGGCGAGAATCTCGACCTGTCCGTCTCGACGCCGGACGCGACCGCGACCGGAACCGTCGACGTGCTCCCGCGGATCGAGGCGGTCGTCGACGTCGAACAGGAGCCAGTTGCGGGGGGAACCCCGGCGGAGTTCAACGCCTCGGACAGCGTCGGACGGAACCTCACCTACACCTGGGAACTGGAGACCGCCGAAGACACGATATCCGGGCCGAACGTCACGCACTCCTACGCCGAGGCGGGAGAATACAACGTGACGCTCATCGTCGAAGACGAGTTCGGACAGACGAACGAAACGACCACGACCGTTACCGTCGCCTCCGAGTCGACCGAGGAAGTGCCCGGGTTCGGCAGCCTGGTAACCTTACTCGCCCTCATCACGTTCGCGCTCCTCGTGAGAGGCAGGAGCAGTTGAACGGTCTCCACTGCCACCGACCTTCGCTCGCGGATTGGACGCTCCGAATGCCGGTTCGTCGCCGCGCTGTTCGGTGACGTGAATGTACTCCCGTTGGAGCGCAATTCGACGATCTTCGAACCAAGACTGCGTGCGTTTTTTTTCTTCTCCTTCCCATTCGGCCGGCGTGGCACCTCGTGAATCTCGTCTGATCGCTTTTCTATCGCTCTATAGTGGTCAATAGGAGTTTGAGGCAACGACTATAGTGGCTGCCGTCCCGTGACGAGTCGTGAACCGACACAGCGGTCACGTGGACCATCACGTTGCGTTCGTCTGCGTCCAGAACGCGGGACGGAGCCAGATTGGCGGCCGCGTTCGCCGAGCGCGAGCGCCGCGACGTCGGCGACCGAGTCGAGATCGTTACCGGCGGGACGCGGCCCGCCGATCACGTCCACGACGTCGTCGTCGAGACGATGCGCGAACGGGACATCGACCTCGGCGACCGAACCCCGCGCGAGGTGACGCCCGCGGAGCTGCAGGCGGCGGATCTCGTCGTCACGATGGGCTGTTCCGCGTCGGACGTCTGCCCGGCGACGTGGAGCGGGGAGAACCGCGATTGGGGAGTGGACGACCCCCACGGTCGCCCGATCGAGGCGGTTCGCGAGATCCGAGACGAGATCCGAGACCGCGTCGTCGCGCTGTTCGACGAACTCCTGTCGGCGAACGCTCGTTGACCGCGTCCCGCTCCGACTGAGAACCGTCACCGGCGTCATTCGTTCGGGCTGTGGCTGGATCGAGTCTCAGCGATACCGTCTGGCTGCGTCGCGATACGGTCCACTATATATCGGACAATACCGGTGTCTACAGGTACCGTTCGGTATTGTCGGCACGTGACCGGCGCGTACCGGTCTAAACACCTATTATAAACCTGTTTAATAGGTCTCTGCTTGCTATCACTCGATGTCACGTGACGCGGGACGTCAGGCGGACGCGGTATCACGTCGAAAGTACCTGCTGACGTCGGCCGCCATCGGCACGGCCGGTCTCGCCGGGTGTAGCGGGGGCGACAGCGGAAACGGCGACGGCGGAGCTGGCGGGAGTAGCGGCGACGGCGGAGCTGGCGGCGACGGGAGCGACGATAGCGGAAACACCATCGATTCCGGATCGTCAGGGCCGGCGACCGTGACGGCCGAGGGGTCCTCGACGGTGTATCCCATCTCGAACAAGGGGAGCTCCTACTGGAACTCCAACTCGCCGGCGAGCGACGGCGAGTACTGGGGTGCGAACGACGAGTCGTCGGTCCCGGGCTGGGACCAGATCCAGACCGACATGAACATCGCCGACTACTTCGCCAGCCTGTACGGCTTCGAGCCGACCGGGGAGCGGTCCAACCCGCCGTTCGCCACCCGCGTGGCGCTGAGCCACTCGGGGACCGGCTGTGAGGCCGTCCGCGACGGCCTGGTCGACATCGGAAACTCCTCGGGACCGATCACGGCCGAGCTCGACATCAGCGAGGAACAGCGGGACGAGAACTACGTCGACCACGTCGTCGGCCGCGATGGCCAGCCGGTCTTCGTCAGCCAGGCGATCTACGACGCCGGCGTCGAACAGCTCACCGGCGAGCAGATCCGCGGCATCTACCAGGGCGAGATCACCAACTGGAGCGAGGTCGGCGGTCCCGACCAGGAGATATTCGTTGTCGGCCGCGCCGAGGGCTCCGGGACCGACACGTCGTTCCGGCTGAACATGCTGGGCGACGCCGACGCCCCGATGGAGGTCGACACGCGCCTCGGGCAGAACCAGCAGGTCCAACAGGTCCTCCAGGACAACGACAACGCCATCGGCTATATGGCGCTCGCGTTCTCTGGGTCGGGGATCCAGGCGATCGCCATCGACTTCGAGGGCACCGTCTACCGGCCGGACCCCGACGCCGAGAACACCATCTTCGATTCCGAGTACCCCCTGAACCGCGACCTGCACATGTACACGCGGATCACCGATGAGACGCCGGAGGGGACGGACATGCGCGAGGCCGCGTTCCTCAACATGTTCCTGACCGAGTTCGGCCAGCAGGTGTTCGTCGAGGACGTCAACTACATCACGCTGCCGACGTCCGACATCGAGGCCGAACGCGAGAAGCTCCCCGACCAGGCGTAACTCTTCGGTCGCGCGGACGCTCGCTTCGCGGCCCGACCCCATTATATGTCACTCACTACCCCTCGAACCGATTGGCGTGCTGGCATCGAGCGACGGCTGACCAGAACGCGGGAGTTCGTCGACGATACCGACCCGGAGGCGCTGGCGGTGGTCCTCGCCTCGATGGGGTCGCTTGTGGCTGCCTTCTTCGGATTCTTGCTGGCATCGGCGTGGACGGCCGTTCCGCTCGGCGCGTTCCTGATCGCGACTGGGTACGGCTGGGTACGCCATCAGGCGCTCGTCGCCCGCGCGGTCTCCTTCGCGATGACGACGGTGACGCTCGTGACCCTCGGACTCATCGTCGTGTTCATTTTCGTCGAGTCGATTCCGGCGTTCCGATACGAGACGACGAGCGTCTTCGGCGTCTCCGTCCCGGGGCTGGGAATGTTCGCGCAGACGCGGTGGGACGCCGTCTCGGAGCCCGTTCGCTACTCGCTGCTCCCGATGATCCACGGAACGGTGATGGTGACGGCCATCGCGACGCTCGTGGCGGCCCCCATCGGCGTCGCCGCGGCGCTTTTCATCGCCGAGATCGCGTCGCTACGAGTCCGTGAACTCGTCAAGCCGGGGATCGAGGTACTGGCCGGCATCCCCTCGATCGTCTACGGGTTCATCGGATTCACCGTCATCAACCCGTGGGCGAGCGGAGCGTTCGCCCTCAACGGCGGCTCGACGTACCTGTTCGTGGGGATGGTCGTCGGGCTGATGGCGCTGCCGACCGTCGTGTCCGTGGCCGAGGACGCGCTGACGAGCGTTCCAGACGTGATGAAAAACGGCTCCCTCGCGCTCGGGGCGACCGACTGGCAGTCGATGATCTCGATTACGCTTCCTGCGGCCTTCTCTGGCGTCTCGGCGGCTGTGCTCCTCGGCGTCGGGCGGGCCATCGGCGAGACCATGGCCGCGACGGTGATGCTGGCTGGAATTCCGCGGATCAGTGACCCCCTCGTGAACGTCTTCTACGGCTACGAGACGCTCACCTCGCTCATCGCACGCGGCTACGGCAGCGCGAACGGGGTCCACGAGAGTGCGCTGTTCGTCGCCGGCGTCGTCCTGTTCGTGACCGTGTTGTGTCTGAGCATCGCCTCACAGTACATCGAGGCGCGAATGCGTCGCCGCCTCGGAGGTGCCGAATGAGCCGCGCTACCCAGAACGCGCTTGTCCGGGACGACCGCACGGCGTACGAGACCGTCACTGGGACTGCGGTCGGCCTCTCCGGGGCCGCGTTCGCCGTCGGCTTGACGGCGCTGCTGGACGTCGTTGCGATCGACTATTCCGTCGCTGGACTCGAGTTGTCGGTGGCGTTCGGTGCGGTGCTACTCGCTCTCGGGGTGTCAGTCGTCGGCTTCGGGATGGCCTCGCGACTGGGATACGTCGACGCGGCACCCCAGCCCAGCGCGGGGATCGTCGCCGCAGTCGCGTTCACGGGGATCTGGTTCGCGGTCGGCGCGGTCGTATCCGGAGCAGCGGGGCTCGGGACGGGCGGCCGTCTTGGAGTCGGAACGGTCCTCGGCGGGATCGCGTTCGCGACGACCGCACTCCCTCGCGAAGACGTCGGATCGACGGCGCCCGCGGGAGCGCTCGCCGGTCTCTGTGGGCTGTCGCTCGTCAGCGGCGTCGTCGGCCCCGGGTGGGAGCAGGTGCTCGTCGGGTATAACGCGACGCTGTTCGGCGACACCGTCGTTCCTGTGCTCGTGTTGTTCGCGTCGCTGGTGACCGGTTGGAGCGCCGCGAAAGCGTACGGCGGGTTCGGTGCTCGCGGGCGCAACGTCGGTGCGTACGTGCTCATCTACCTCGTCGTCTGTTCGATACTGGCCGTGCTCGTCGGTCTCGTTGCCTTCGTCACGGTGAAAGGACTCCCCGGGCTGTTCAACGGGTTCGGCGTCGGAGGAGCCGGACTCGTCAGGTGGCCGTTCCTGACCAACGGTGCCGGGCTGTTGGCCGACATCGCGGGCGTATTCCCCGCGCTCGTGGGAACGGTCTGGCTGGTCATCGGTGCCGTCCTCTTCGCCGTGCCGACCGGCGTCGGCGCCGCCGTGTTCCTCAGTGAATACGCGGAACAGGGCCGGTTCACGGGGGCCGTCGAGGTGGCGACAAACGGCCTCTGGAGCACGCCGAGCATCGTGTTCGGCCTGTTCGGCGCCGCCTTCCTGATCCCTCGCTTCGGCAATCAGAAATCGCTGATCGCGGGGATGTTGACGCTCGGGTTCATGCTGTTGCCGTTGGTGTTGATCACGAGCCGGGAGGCGATACTCGCGGTGCCCGACGAGTACCGTGACGCCAGCGCGGCACTCGGTGTCTCCAAGTGGCAGACGATCCGCAGCGTCGTCCTCCCTGCGGCGATCCCGGGAATCACTACCGGCGTCATCCTCGGCGTGGGGCGTATCGCCGGCGAGACAGCCCCCATCCTGTTGACCATGGGCGGTGGGGTCCTCCCGGGGAAGTCAGCCGCCCCCGACGTGTTGGGTAGCTTTCAGCTGAGCGCGTCGCCGCCGTTCGTCAGCAACCCCGCGTTGTTGGAGGCGACGAGCGCGCTACCGTACCAGCTGTACGCGCTCATCACCGCGGGACTGAGCGGGAACATCCAGAACCCACAGGAGTACGCGTGGGGGTTGGCGCTGACGCTGCTGCTCGTCGTCTTAGCCTTCTACGCGGTCGGCATCGCGACGCGGTACTACTTCAGGAAAAAACTCCACCAATGAGTCAGACAGACGCGGAAGCGGTGACGACCACGGCGAATCGCACCGACGGAGAGGCGGTCTCGACGACCGCCGGCGAGACCGTCGAGGAGACGCGTCCGGAGTGGACGAGCTACGAGGCCGGCGGCGAGACGAAACTCGCCGTCGAGAACCTCGACGTCCACTACGGAGACGACCACGCCCTGACGGATGTCTCGATGGACATCCCCGAGCAGAGCGTGACGGCGCTCATCGGCCCGTCGGGCTGTGGCAAGTCGACGTTTCTCCGGTGCCTGAATCGGATGAACGACCGCATCCGCGCCGCCAACGTCGACGGGACGGTCGAACTCGACGGCGAGGACGTCTACCAGGACGGCGTCGACCTCGTCGAACTGCGCAAGCGCGTCGGCATGGTGTTTCAGAGCCCCAACCCGTTCCCCAAGTCGATCCGCGAGAATGTCTCCTACGGGCCGCGGAAACACGGCGATATCGACACGGGCCTGCTCGCTCGGTTGACCGGCCGCGCGGAGCCTGGCCGTGAGGAGGCGCTCGTCGAGCGGTCGCTCGAACGGGCCGCGCTGTGGGAGGAGGTGCGCGACCGGTTGGACGACAACGCGCTCGGGCTGTCCGGCGGTCAACAACAGCGCCTCTGTATCGCCCGGTGTCTGGCCGTCGATCCGGAGGTCATCCTCATGGACGAGCCGGCCTCGGCACTCGACCCGATCGCCACCTCGAAGATCGAAGACCTCATCGAAGACCTCGCACAGGACTACACGGTCGTCGTCGTCACCCACAGCATGCAGCAGGCCGCCCGCGTCTCCGACCAGACCGCCGTCTTCCTGACCGGGGGCGAACTCGTCGAGTACGACGACACCGAGAAGATTTTCGAGAATCCCGAGAGCCAGCGGGTAGAAGACTACATCAGCGGCAAGTTCGGGTGATCGTCGTGGCCCGCGAGGACTACCGCGAGTCGCTCGACGCGCTGCGAGCCGATGTCGCGTCGATGGCCGAGGCGGTGTTGGCACAGCTCCGGCGGGCGCTGGACGCGTTCGAGAGCGACGACGGCGCGGCGGCCCGCGAGGTGATCGACGGCGACGAGCCAATCAACCAACGGTATCTCGACCTCGAGGGAGACTGTATCGACCTGATCGCGCTCCAACAGCCCGTCGCCTCGGATCTGCGGTTCATCGCGGCGTCGTTCAAGATACTCACCGACGTAGAGCGGATCGGCGACCTCGCGACCAACCTCGCCCGCTACGCCCTCTCCGGCGACTCGGCGGTCGGCTCCGAGGTTCGCGTCCGCGAGATCGGTGAAACGACCCGCGGTCAGGTCCGCGCGGCTGTCGACGCCTACGTCGACGGCGACGTCGAGGCGTGTCGGGCGGTCGCCGAGCGCGACGACGAGGTCGACGCGCTGTGTCAACACGCCAACGAGACGGTCGTCCGCGAGCTGATCGCCAGCGAACCGGACGTCTGGGAGGTCGAACGGGTACTCGACGACGTTTCACGAGTGCTGCTCACGATCCGCGATTTGGAGCGGGTCGGCGATCACGCCGTCAACATCGCCGCGCGCACGCTGTACATGGTCGATAATGATCCCGAGCTGATATACTGATGGTGGAGACGAGAAAGTTACAGGAGGTCGGCGGCGGCACGTTCACCGTCTCGATCCCGAAGGAGTGGGCGACGAACCACGGTCTCGAGGTGGGAATGGAGCTGCGGCTGTACCCCCATCACGACGGGTCGATCCTCGTCCGATCCTCGGACGCGGACGTGGGGCAGCTAGACGAGGCGACGGTCGGTGTCAACGGCGACGGTCCTGAAGCCGTCCGACGAACGGTTCGGATGGCTCACGCGGTCGGGTTCGAGACGATAACGCTGCGTCCGACGGGATCGTTCACCGACGCCGAGCGCGACGCCGCACGGTCGACGGTGCGAGATCTGGTCGGGACGAACATCCTCACCGAGTCGGAAACGGAGATCACGATCAGACACCTCTTGGACACGTCCCAGGTCTCCGTCTGTCAATCGATCGCTCAGCTCCAGTTCGTAGCCGTCTCCCTCCTCCGAGACGCGATCGAAGCGTTCGTCGACGCGGACGACGACGCATACACGCGGATCCGTGACCGGGGCGACGAGGCCCGTCGCTCCGCGGAGATGATCACGCGGCACTTCTCGCGATCGCTGGTCTCACACGCGGAACTCGACTGTCTCGACGTCTCGCGGCCCGAGCTGTTCGTCTACTACGCGACCGCTCGCCGCCTCGAAACCGTCGTCGATCGGGCCGTCCGGATCGCACACACCGCGGGGAAACTCCCCGAACCCGTTCCCGAGCCGGTCGCCGCAGACGTGCGTTCGGCGACAGATTGCGTCGCCCACGCCGTCGACGACGCGGTGTCGGCTGTCCTCGACGACGAGACGACGCGGGTACGCCACGCCAGAGACCACTCCGACGACGCCATCGGGCAGATCGACGCGCTCGATCGGGAACTTTTTCGTGGGGCAGGTGTGGAGTCCGTTCCCGCCGCGGTTGCGCTGTCCAGCACGCTCGCTCACCTTCGGCGAACCGCCAACTGTGGCCGTACTGTCGCCGATACCGCTGCCCGGGATGCTATCCGTGCCGAAAACCTCGATATCTGACGTCCGTTTTCGCACTCACACGTCCACCGCATCGCTCGCGTCGCTACCGCGACGTCACTGCTCGATATCAGGGCAGTGTTCCTCGACCAGGGCCTCTACTTCGGCCCACGCGACCGGTGGCTCCCTCCCGTCGAGTGCCTCGTCGAGAGCCGTCAGCTGATCGTCGAAACGCTCGGGCCACCTCGGCTCGGCGCTGTCGGCCAGCCGCTCGCCGACGGCTTCGTGACGGGCCTGGAGCTCGTCGAGCCGGGGCTCGATACCCGACGGCGGATCGGTTCCCTCGCGGTCGGCCAACGTTCGGAGCGCTGCCAGTTCCGCTCGGAGATCCGAGAGCATCAACGACGTGACGCGGTGGTGGACCGTCGCTGCGGCCCATCTGCGTGCCGTCCCGTTCTCGGGGTCGGCGTCGTCGGCCGCGATATCGTCGACGGTTCCGTCGAGTTCGCTCACCGATTCCGCGAACGCGTCGACGTCGTCGGTGAGTTCTGCGGCGCGCCGGTCGGCGTCGGTGAGCCACTCCTCAAACGAGTCGAGTTCGAACTGCAGGTCGTCGGCCGCACGCTGGACCTCACTGGCAGCGGCCGTGACCCGTCGAAGCCGCCGGGCGAGCTCGTAGAGCTCGCCGTCGTCTCTCCGCGCGAGTATCTCCCGTACGTCGTCGGCGAGGGCGTCTCTTCGGTCCTCGACGGTATCGAGCCGGGCCGCGAAGTCGTCGACTCGCTTCGAAACGAGAGCCACGTCCGAGACGGGTTCTGCGGTCTCACGCACGTCTGCCAGGTTCTTGGCTGCGAGCTCCGTCCGCGTCTCGGCGGTCGTCACCACCTTCGAAGCGTTCGCGAGCGCGTCGTCGACGGCCGCTCGGCGGACGGTACCGTCCCGGGCGACGATAGCGAGCGTTTCACGCACTCTGTCGGGGTCGTTCCGTTCGTCGTCGACCGCGGTGACCGCCGTTTCTACAGACAGCCCGTCGAGACTCTCGCGGCCGTCACCGGATTCCCCTCTGCTCATGACTATCCCTTACAGCCGCGGGTTCGTCAGTCATTCGATGTCAACGAACCTGCGTACGCGAACGCGCGCCGTCCCGGGAAGAGCACGTCGACGGCCCCTGACGGAGCCGCCACGCCAGCGCCCGCTGCGGGCTGCATCTGTTCGGCGGGGTTCACCTCGAGACGGTCGTCTTCACGATGCTCACGGGTGCGGTCGACTGCCGCGAGACGCGCTCGGTGACGGAGCCGAGCATCCGGCGGTAGTTGCCGGGTCGCGTCTTCGAGCCCATCACGGTGAGGTCGATGTCGGCGTCGTCGACGTACTGCAGGATCTCCTCGTGGGGCGTGCCGTACGCCATCTCCGTGACGGTCTCGACGCCTGCGTCGGCGGCGCGCTCGGCCACCGCGTCGAGTGCTTCGCGGCCCGTCTCCTCGAGGGTCTCCTCTGCGCCTTCTGCGCCGTCGACGAACTCGTCGCCGGAGTAGGCGTTGACGATCGCCTCGTCGATGACGTACAGCACGTGTAGCGTCGCTCCGTAGCGGTCCGCGGCGTCTATCGCGTGGTCGATCGCTCGATCGACGCCCGCGCTGCCGTCCGTGGGGAGCAGTATCCGATCGTACATGGACGACGGTACGACGGCACCGTGAATAAAACGGTCGGCGGATTCCCGGCGGTGACCGCCGACTCGACGCGGGGATGATCCGCCGTCGGAGCGACCGTGCTCCGCACGGGAACCGCTGGCCCGGATCGGCGCGACCACGAGCCCCTCGCAAAGGATGCCCGGAAACCATGTTTATTAATCAGTTAGAACCTCGCGGGAGACATGGCAGATATCGCCATCGAGTACGCCGCCGGCGGGCAGCTGCAGCCGGAGGCGGAGACGGCGCGACGCCTGATAGACTCGTACCTCGGCGACCGGTCCGACGTTGACGAGGTGACGCTCGCTCCCTCGTCCGACGCGGTGTTCTGTGTCAGCGTCGAGGGCGACCGGATCTGGTGTACCGATCCGCGCGAGTGGATCGACGCCATGGAGGCGGTGACGGCCGCCCGACGCCGGCTCTCGGAGATCTCGTAGGGGGGTCTGCCAGGGCGCGGTTCGTCGTAGCGCACTTACGGACGAGTGGGACAGACAACCGTTCTCATACCCGTTCTTCGTCTCCCTGATTCGTTCAATCCAACCGAAGAGACGATCGATCTGCTGTGCGGCCGGCGCGCTTCGGTGAGCGGGCGCGACAGCGCACGCGAACCCGAGCGCGAGGTCGTCGGGCGACGCCCGACTGCCAGAGAATCTCCGATTCTCGCTGGACGCGGTGAGCGCTCAAAGAGCGCGAACCGCGAGGCTGGGGAGGCGTGAGGTGCGGTGCTGTGCGGTGGCGGGGTGGGACGCAAAGGGACAGTCGCCGGCGGCGTCGCCGCCGGCTGCCAGAGACGCGTCGCGCCTCGCTGTCGCCGGACGATGTCCGGCTGCCCGTGGCGCTACGCGCCACGCTGCCGCGAAGACGAA
>NZ_WPCE01000118.1 GCF_009742825.1 Halorubrum sp. CBA1125 | reverse complement strand
GACGGGACCAACGACGCGCCCGCGCTCGCCGCGGCCGACCTCGGGATCGCGCTCGGCGGCGGGACCGCCATGGCGGCCGACGCGGCCGACGTGGCGATCGTCGACGACGACCTCGGGTCGGTGGCGACCGTCTTCGACCTCGCGCGGGCGGCCGGCCGGCGCGTGAAGGGGAACATCGGCTGGGCGTTCCTGTACAACGCCGTCGCCATCCCGCTCGCGGTGACCGGTCTGCTCAACCCGCTTTTCGCCGCGGTCGCGATGGGCGCGTCGAGCCTGCTCGTCGTGGCGAACTCCTCGCGCGCGCTCCTCGACGACTGACGTCCTCCTCGCTCCCGCCCGCGGCGTCACCGTCCGCGCCGTCCGCGGCCCGAAACGGGTATCCGCGCGCGTCCGCAACCGCACACCGATGGAGTGCGACAAGTGCGGGGCCGACGCGATCCACCACGCCGCCTACTCCGGCGCGCACCTCTGTGGAGAGCACCTCCGCCGGTCGGTCGAGAAGCGCGTGAAACGCCGCGTCCGCGAGGACTCGCTGCTCGACCCGGACGCGACCCCCGAGGACCCGGACCGCTGGGTGATCGGCCTCTCCGGCGGGAAAGACAGCGTCGCGCTGACGACGATCCTCGACGACGTGTTCGGCCGCGACCCGCGCGTCGAGATGCTCGCGCTGACGATCCATGAGGGGATCGAGGGGTACCGCGACGCCAGCCTCGACGCCTGCCGAACGCTCGCCGACGACCTCTCGTTGCGCCACGAGGTGGTCTCCTACGAGGAGGAGTTCGGCGTCCAGATGGACGACGTGGTCGAGGACGACCCCGAGGACATGGCCGCCTGCGCGTACTGCGGCGTGTTCCGCCGGGACCTCCTCGAAACGTACGCCGCCGAGTTCGACGCCGACAAGCTGCTCACCGGCCACAACCTCGACGACGAGGCGCAGACGGCGCTGATGAACTTCCTGGAGGGCGACGTGCGACAAGTGGCCAAGCACTTCGACGCCTCGCTCGGCCCGTTCGACGAGCGCGAGCGCACCGACGCGTTCGTCCCGCGGGCGAAGCCGCTGCGGGACGTGCCCGAAAAGGAGGTTGCGCTGTACTGTCACGTCCGCGACCTACCGACGCACATGGCCGAGTGTCCCCACGCCGCGGAGGCGTACCGCGGCGAGATCCAGTCGCTGATCCACGACCTCGAAGCCAACCACCCCGGCGCGCGCCACTCGATCATGGCGGGCTACGAGGAGCTGTCCGCGCTGGCCGCCGACGCGTACCGCGAGGACGGGGAGGACGACGGGGCCAAAAACGGCGCGTCGACGCTCTCCGCGTGCGAGCGCTGCGGCTCGAAGACGAGCCGAGACGTCTGTCGAAAATGCCGGCTGCTCGATTCGATCGAGGCGGCCTGACGGATCGCCGCGCGGCCGTCCCGCGCGGTTCGCGCGGGGCGGCAGCGTGCGGGTCGCCCTCGGTCAGCGGATGACGTCGAGGCCGTTGTTCTGCTCGACGGGATCGCTGCCGCCGTCGGACTCCCACGCGCCGCCCTCGCTGGCACCCCTGGCCGTAGCCCCGTTGGCCTCGGCCGCCCGCGAGCGCGAGTCCCCGGGGTCGCCGTCGATGCTGGCGCGGGACTTGTCGGCCTGCTTCTGGGTCGAGGGACCGAGCACCTGCGCGCTCTGGACGCCCGTCATGATCGCCATGACGCGGACCTTCCCCTTGTACTCGTCCTGGATGCGGGCGCCCCAGATGACGTTGGCGCTCGCCTCCAGCCGCTCGGTGATGTTGTCGGCTATCCCCTCGGCCTCCTTCAGCGTGAGGTCCGGGCCGCCCGTGATGTGCACGAGCCCGCCGCTCGCCCCGCGGTAGTCGACGTCGAGGAGGGGATGGTTCATCGCGTCGTTGACCACCTCCTGGGTCTTGTTCTTGTCCTGGGTCTCGCCGACGAGCATCACGGCCACGCCGCCCTGGTCCATGATTGTCGACATGTCGGCGTAGTCGAGGTTGATAAGGCTCGGCTGGGTGATCGTCTCGGAGATCCCCTTGACCGTCTCCGCGATGATCTGGTCCATCACGGAGAACGCCTTGCCGATCGGGAGGTTCGGGACGTAATCGAGCAGCCGGTTGTTGTCGAGGACGATGATCGAGTCGGCCTCGTTGCGGAGCGTCTCCAGCCCCTCTTCGGCTTTGACCGTGCGGGCGCGCTCGACGTTGAACGGGGTCGAGACCATCCCGACGACGATCGCCCCCTGCTCTTTGGCGATCTTCGAGACGACCGGTGCCGCGCCCGTCCCGGTGCCGCCGCCCATCCCGGCGGTGACGAAGACGAGGTCGGCGTCGCCGAGCACCTCTTTGATCGTACCCTGGGCCATCTCCGTCGCGCGCTCGCCCATCTTGGGGTCGCCGCCGGCGCCGAGCCCCTGTGTGAGCGACTTGCCCACGAGGATCTTGGTGTCGGCCTCGACCATCTTGAGGTGCTGTTTGTCCGTGTTGATCGCGACGGTATCGGCGCCGTTGACGCCGATGTTGTACAGCCGGTTTATGGTGTTGTTGCCGGCGCCGCCGCGCCGACGATGACGATTCGGGGGTCCCCGAACTCGTCGTCGTCCATGCTGGCGTCCATCTCGCGCTGTTCCGCTTCCGCGTTGTCGAGGGCGTCCTGAACGAGATCTTGCATCGAATTACACCTTGGCCCAGTTGCGGCTGCGGCCGCGCTCCTCGCGCTCGCCGTCCTGTTCGTTCAACATCTCACGGACGGCAGACCGGATCGCCTCGCTCCGGTTCGGGAACTCGCCCGTCTCGACCATCTGTTCGACCTCGTCTATCTGCTGTTTCGGGATTCGTAGTGTCACACGCTCCATGTTTATTCCCCCGGTAAGACGGCGAACACGCATCGCGTGTGTCTTACAGCGCCGAACCGCCCGACAGCGGAGGGGTACCCCGCAGCGGCCGGGTGCTGTAAGACGACCGTCTTACGCAGTTGCATCCACCGAGGCTATCTATATAAAAGTACCGGCGACTGTAAGACAAAAGGCGAAAACGCCCGAATCGAGGCGTTTACGCCGCTGACGCTCCAGATATCAGTCTTTCAAAACGTCCGCTGCCGGGGTCCGTCGTCCGCATCCGGGGCAGAACGCCCAGTCGGTCCGGAGTTCGTCGCCGCACTCACAGAACGCCCTGTGCGACTGCTTCTCACCACAGTTCGGACAGTATACGTGATCGTTCGGCACGTTTTCGCCACATCCGCCACAGGCGTTTTCGCGCGTTTGCACGTCGGGATCGGGTCGCGTCTTACGTGTATTCGTCTCCGGCTCCGACGACGTCTCACGCGTCACACGCGCGTCGTCCTCGTCGGCGTTCGGCGCGTCGAGCGTGACGTTTACGTTGATCTCGCCGGCGTTCTCGGGCGTATACGCCGAGGGAGGTGTCCGGTCGCCGAGCCGCGCGGCTACCGCCTCGTCGATCCGGTCGTCGAGGAGTTCGTCGAGGCGGTCGGCGATGAGGTCGTCTATCCGGCCGGCCAGCGCGGCGTCGACGCTCTCGTCGGACGCGTCGGACTCCTCGCCGGCGTCGTCGAGGTGGGTCCGGAGGGCCTCCCGCATCACCTCGCTCTTGGAGGCGTCACACGCTTCCAGGCGCTCGACGAGGTCGTCGTCGGCCCGGAAGGTGATCTTGCTCATACGCCACGAGAGTCACCCACACTACAAGTATTTTCTCCTCGCGTCGGACGGCCGACAGACACGTTTCGGATCGGCGAAACGTCTCGGGCCCTCTCGTCGGAATCGCCCGCAGGCGGCGGGATCGGTGGCCACAGATCGTGTCACGTGGTCACACGTGTGTCTGACGCAGATTTATACGGGTCGCGCGGGCACGTGTGTACATGAGTAATCGGGTCGAGGACCTCGAACGCCAGGTCGCCGAGTTGCAGGCAGCGGTCAACGGGCTCACCGAGGAGCTCGTCGAGATGAAAGAGCGCGTCAGACAGCTCGAAGACGACCAGCAGGTGCCGGTGGAGCCGCCGGCGTCGGAACGGTCCGAGGCGGACCCGACCGAGGCGAACGGCGAGCGGCGGACCCACTCCGACGACCACGTCGAGGTCGTCGAGCGCGCAGACGACGGCGACGCCGCGGTCGACGGTGCCGACGCCGGCTCCGAACGGGACGAAGCGGCGTCGGACGCCGCGACCGACGGCGAGGAGACCGAGGAGTCGAACGACAGCGACATCATCGTCGCGTAACGCCGTCCCCTCCCGCGAGACATGCACATCAGCGAAGTCGTCCTCGACGGATTCAAGAGCTTCGGGCAGACCACGCGGATCCCCTTCTACGACGACTTCACGGTCGTCACGGGACCGAACGGATCCGGGAAGTCGAACATCATCGACGGCGTCCTGTTCGCGCTCGGACTGGCCCGTACCCGGGGGATCAGAGCCAAGAAGCTCACGGACCTCATCTACAACCCCGGCCACGAGGACGGCGAGGACGCCGGCGGGCCGAACGAGGCGTCGGTGACGGTGGTGCTGTCGAACGAGGACGGGACGCTCGACCGGTCGCAGGTGGTCTCCGCTGCCGGCACCGAGAACGTCGGCGACGTCTCGGAGATCACCATCAAGCGACGGGTGAAAGAGACCGAGGACAACTACTACTCGTACTACTACCTCAACGGCCGGTCGGTGAACCTCTCGGACGTGCGCGACCTGCTCGCGGCCGCCGGCGTCACGCCGGAGGGGTACAACGTCGTGATGCAGGGCGACGTCACCGAGATCATCAACATGACTCCCTACCAGCGGCGGGGGATACTCGACGAGATCGCGGGCGTCGCCGAGTTCGACGAGAAGAAGGAGGCCGCCTACGAGGAGCTGGACACGGTCGAAGACCGGATAGGCGAGGCCGACCTCCGGATCGGCGAGAAGGAGGAGCGGCTCGACCAGCTCGCCGACGAGCGCGAGACCGCCCTCCAGTACCAGGAGTTCCGCGACGAGCTAGAGGAGTACCGCGGCTTCCTGAAGGCCTCCGAGTTGGAGGAGAAACGCGAGTCGCTCGCGAGCGTCGAGGCCGACATCGACGACGCCGAGGCGGAACTCGAGGACCTCCGGGCCGAGCTCGACGCCAGACAGGGGAAGCTCACCCGGTTGGAAGAGGACCTGGCGGACCTCACCCACGAGATCGAGACCAAAGGCGAGGACGAGCAGATCGAGATCCGCGCCGAGATCGAGGAGACCAAAGGCGAGATATCGCGGCTCGAGGACAAGATCGAGGCCGCGGAGGAGCGCGCCGACGAGGCCGAGACGAACAGACGCGAGGCGTTCGTCGAGATCGACCGTAAGCAGGAGACGATCGAGGAGCTCGAAGCGGAGATCCGCGAGGTGAAAGTCGAGACCGCGTCGGTGAAATCGGAGCTCGCCACGAAGCGCTCGGAGCTCGCCGACGTGGAGGCGGAGATCGAGGGCGCCGACACCGAGTTCGACGAGCTGAAAGCCGAGCTGGCCGACGAGAAGGAGGCGCTCGAAGCGTTGCGCGCGGAGAAAAACGAGACCCAACGCGAGAAGGATCGCCTGCTCGACGAGGCGCGACGCCGGTCGAACGCGGTGAGCGAGACGCGCGAGGAGCTGGAAGCGGTCCGCGAGTCGATCCCCGAGCAGAAGGCGCGCATCTCCGAGCTACAAAGCGAGCTCGACAAAGCCGAGAAGAACGAGGCGACGATCGAGGACGCGGTCGCGGACCTGTTCGCGGAGAAGGCCGAGAAGAGCGAGCGGCTCGAGGCGATCGAATCCGAGCTGCGCGAGAAACAGAACGAGTACGCGAAGCTGGAGGCCGCCGCCGACGAGCGCGGCGACGCCTCGTGGCCCCGCGCCGTGACGGAGGTGAAAAACGGCGGCATCGACGGCGTCCACGGCGCGGTCGGCGAGCTCGGATCGGTGACGGCGGAGTACGCCGAGGCCTGCGAGACGGCCGCCGGCGGCCGGCTCGCGAACGTCGTCGTCGACGACGACGGCGTCGGCTCGACGTGTATCGACTACCTGAAACGGCGCAACGCGGGCCGCGCGACGTTCCTCCCGCTCACGGAGATGGACGAGCGCGGGCTCCCCCGGAAGCCGTCGCTGCCGGGCGTCGTCGACTTCGCGCGCAACCTCGTGGAGTACGACGCCGACTACGAGGGAATCTTCTCGTACGTCCTCGGGTCGACGCTCGTCGTCGAGGACATGGCGACCGCGCGCGACCTCATGGGCGACTACCGGATGGTGACGCTCGACGGCGACCTCGTCGAGAAGTCGGGCGCGATGACGGGCGGCTCCGGCGGCGGCTCGCGCTACTCCTTTAGCAAGTCTGGCGGCGGGAAGATCGAACGGCTCGCGACGGAGATCTCCGAGCTGGAGGACGAGCGGCAGTCGCTGTCGGCGGAGATCGACGAGCTGGAGTCGGATATCGACGACGCCCGGGAACGGAAGGCGGACGCCGCAGAGCGGGTGCGGTCGCTGGAGGCGGACGTCGAGCGAGCCGAAGCGGAACTCGCGGACGCCGAAGACCGGGTCGAGTCGTTAGCGCGCGAGCTCGACGAGCTGGAGGCCGAACGCGAGTCGGTCGACGAGGAGATGAACGAACTCGACGCCACGGTAGACCGGCTCGACGCGTCGATCGCCGAAGCAGAAGAGTCGATCGCGGCGCTCGAAGCGGAGCTCGCCGACTCGAAGATCCCGGAGCTGTCCGAGCGTGCCGACGAGATCCGCTCGGAGATCGGGGAGCTGGAAGACCGGATGAGTTCGCTGGAGAGCCGCCGCAACGAGCTGGAGCTCGAGAAGGGGTACGCCGAGGACGCGGTCGACGACCTCCAGGACACCGTCGAGCAGGCGCAAAACCGGAAGGCGGACGCCGAAGCGGCGATCGCCGAGCACGAGGCGGCGATCGAAGAGAAGGAGGCGGAGCTGGAAGCAAAGCGAGAGGCGATCGCGGACTTAGAGGAGGAGCTGACGGAGCTGAAAGCGGAACGCGAGGAGCTACGCGAGGAGATCGCCGCGGCCACCCGCGAGCGCGACGAGCAGCGCTCGCTCGTCGCGGAGGCGGAGTCGGACCTCGAGGACCTCACCGACCGCCGCGACCGGCTGGAGTGGGAGATCGACGAGCTGGAGTCGCAGGTCGGCGCGTACGACCCCGCGGAGATCCCCGACCTCGACGCGGTCGAGTCCCGGATCGAGGAGCTCGAAGCCGAGATGGAGGCGTTAGAGCCGGTGAACATGCTCGCGATCGACGAGTACGACGAGGTCCAGGCGGCGCTCGAAGAGCTACAGGAGCGTCGGGACGTGCTCGTCGAGGAACGCGACGCGATCGAAGAGCGCATCGAGGGGTACGAGGCGGCAAAAAAGGAGACGTTCATGGAGACGTTCGAATCGATAAACGACCACTTCCAGGACATCTTCGCGCGTCTCTCGGCGGGCAGCGGGGAGCTGCTCTTGGAGAACCCCGAGGACCCCTTCGAGGAGGGACTGACGATGAAGGCGCAGCCGGCGGACAAGCCGGTCCAGCGGCTCGACGCGATGAGCGGCGGCGAGAAGTCGCTGACCGCGCTCTCGTTCATCTTCGCGATCCAGCGGCACAACCCCGCGCCCTTCTACGCGCTCGACGAGATCGACGCGTTCCTCGACGCGGTCAACGCCGAGCGCGTCGGCGAGATGATAGAGGAGCTGGCCGCGGACGCGCAGTTCGTCGTCGTCGGTCACCGGTCGGCGCTGTTAGAGCGCTCCGACCGCGCCATCGGCGTCACGATGCAGGGGGACAACCGCTCCGCGGTGACCGGGATGCGGTTCGGCGACGACGCCGACGAGGAGTCGGAGGTGACCGCAGATGACTGACGGCCCCGATCGCACCGACGGCGGCGTCCCCGACCTCGACCTGACGAGCCAGCGCGGCGGCGCCGGATCGACGCCGGACCTCCCCGGCGGCGGAGCCAGTCCCGACGAGGACAGCGACGCGAAGCCGGCCGACAACGACGGCGACCCGGCCGGCGACGACGCGGCCGACAACGACGGCGACCCGGCCGGACCCGACGACGACGAGGTCGAGCCCGTCGAACTGCTCGTCCAGCTCGCCGAGGAGGGCGAGATCGAGCCGTGGGACATCGACATCGTGCGGGTGACCGACGCGTTCCTCGAGAAGCTCGACGAGACGGACCTCCGGACGACCGGGCGGGCGCTCTTTTACGCCAGCGTCCTGCTCCGGATGAAAAGCGACGGGATGCTGGCCGACGACGACGAGACGGACGAAGCGCCCGGACCGGAGCCGTGGGAGGCCGCGATGGAGGGCGGCGCGGTCGACCCCGCCGAGGACGGGTTCGACCCCGTCGACCAGCTGGAGGCGGAGATGGACCGGCGGCTCGACCGGAAACACACCCGGGGGTCGCCGGAGACGCTCGACGAGCTGGTCCGGGAGCTCCGCGAGGCCGAGCGCGGCTCGTGGTGGAAGGACTCCCGCGAGTACGACACCACCGGGTCGCCGAGCGGGCACGCTCGTGGCACGCAGACGGTCGACTACCACACGGGCGACGAGTTCCGCAGCGAGGGCGAGCCCACCGCGGGCGAGGCGACAGAGCGCACCCACGACGAGGACATCGAGGAGGTCATCGACGACATCGAGGGCGTGCTCCGGACGCACTTCGACCGCGGGCGCACCGAGGTGCTGTTCGCGGAGATCGAGACGGCGGGCGGGCGGCCGTTCATGACGTACCTCGCGCTGTTGTTCATGGCCCACCGCGGCTCGATCCGGCTCCAGCAGGACGACCTGTTCGGCGACCTGTGGGTAAAAGACCCCGCGGCCGCGACCGCGGACTCCGAGGCGGTGGCGGACTGACCGTCGTTCCGGAGTGCTAGTCGGAACTCAGACACGTTCATGCCGGCTCCGTTCGGACCGTCGGGCGTGGTCGAGTTCGTCACCGGTGATCCGCTGCTCGCGGCTGCCCCTTTGCGTCCCGCCCCGCAGCCCGCACCTCACGCCTCCCAGCCTCGCGGCTCACGGCTCGCGGCTTCGCCGCTCGCGTTCGCCGCGTCCAGCGAGAATCGGAGATTCTCTGGCATCGGGCGCGCCCGACGACCTCTCGCTTGCAGCCGGCGGCGG